>JBKHWW010000153.1:0-7241 GCA_046566345.1 Actinomycetes bacterium | reverse complement strand
GGCCTTCACGTTCTCCACCGCGCTCGGTGAGGGTTTGCCCGTGAGGGGCCTGCGTGCTTGGCTGACCCGCATGAGTGCGACGCTGCCAGCGAGTCGGATCCCTGACCCCTCCGTTGCACCGCCGCTGAGGTGGGGCGTCCTGGCGCCCGGCGGCATCGCGGCCGCGATGACAGAGGCGCTCCAGCGGCGGACGCGGCAGCGCGTCGTCGCCGTGGGGTCCCGGAACGCAGAAAGGGCCCGGGCGTTCGCCGACCGGTGGGGCATCGACCGGGCGCACGCTTCCTACGACGCCCTTCTCGCCGACGACGAGGTCGATGTCGTCTACGTCGCCTCCCCGCACAGCGAGCACCGCGACCAGGCGCTGGCCGCCTTGGCGGCGGGCAAGCATGTGCTGGTCGAGAAGGCCTTCACCCGCAACGCAGGTGAGGCCCGCGACGTGGCGGACGCCGCCCGCTCGGCCGGCCGCGTCTGCATGGAGGCGATGTGGACCCGCTTCCTGCCGCGCACCGACATCGTCCGCCAGGTGCTCGCCGACGGCGTCCTGGGGCCCGTCGAGACGCTGATCGCCGACCACGGCCAATGGTTCGCCGAAGACCGCACCTCCCGCCTGTTCGCTCCCGAGTTGGCCGGTGGCGCTCTGCTCGACCTCGGCATCTACCCCGTCTCCTTCGCGGCGTTCGCGCTCGGACGCCCCGGCCGCGTCACCGCGCGGGGCACCAAGACGGTCACGGGCGTCGACCGGCAGGTGTCGGTCGTCCTCGATCAGTTCCCCGGGTCGGACGCCCACGCTTTGCTCAGCACCACGCTCGCCGCACGGACCCCGACGGGGGCGTCCCTCAGCGGCCCGCTGGGTCGCCTCGAGCTGGACGGTCCCTTCTACGGGCCGGGCGCGGTCAGACTGGTGACGCGGTCCGGGGAGGTTGTCGAGTCCGAGGCGCCCGCGATCGAGGGGTACAACGGGCTCGCCTTCGAGGCCGCCCACCTGGCGCAACTCGTCGCGGAGGGGGCCACCGAGTCGCCCCTGCTCCCGTTGTCGGAGACGGTTGCCATCCTGGAGACCCTCGACGAGATCCGCGCCCAGGTCGGCGTCCGCTACCCCGGCGAGAGCACCCCTCCGTCGCCGGCTGTCTAGCGCCAACTTTTGGGGCCACCTTTCTCGCGCCACCGTCCGGGGCGCCGCCTGGTCAGCGACCCAGCAGCGCCAGGAGGACGTCGGGGTTGTGCCGGAAGCGCGAGATCGGCTCGGTGCCGTCGGTGAGGGCCTCCAGGGTGCGGGTGAGGACGCCGTTCACCGGGGTGGCCACGCCGCGGGTGGCGCCGTGCCGGACGACGGCGCCGTTGAGGTACCCGACCTCGGAGCGGCCCCGCCCGGAGTAGAGGTCGATGTGGAAGCTCGGCATCTTCTGCCCCCGTCCCTCACCGAGCATGCGGGTGAGGATCGGTTGCCCGATCATTCGTGGGAGCCGCTCCACGGCCATCGCGAGTGCTCGGACGGGCGTGCCGGGGAGGTCGACGGGCTTGATCGTGAGCGCGTGCATGACGCGCAGGCACTCGCGCATCGCGTCGATCTCGAGGTCGTAGAGCCGGCGGTCGGCGAAGACCTCGCCCACCGGCATGTCGAGGATGGCCGACGTCGCGTTCCCCTGCAGGTTGGTGAGCAGCTTCGACCACTTCATCGCGGCGGCATCGGGGTAGCCGCGCGCGCCCAGGCCGGCGCCCGCGAAGGCCTCGACCAGCCGCTTCGAGAGCCGGTGCCCGAGCGCGACGCCGACGCCGCGGTGCTTCTCCTCGACCACCTCGCCCACCCCAGGCTTGGCGATCGAGGTGGTCACCGTGCCGGCGACCACCCGGTCGGCGCCCAGTTTCGCTGCGATCGTGGCCTCGTTGTCGACGCCGTTCTGGAGGGACAGGATCGTCGGCACCGGACGCCCCGTCGCGACGAGGCCGTCGACCGCGGCGTCCGTGTCGAACGACTTCAAAGCGAACACCCCGACGTCCCAGGGGCCTGCGTCCAGCGCCTCCCCGGGATCGGTGAACAGCGCCACGTCGCGGACCACCTTCGTGCGCCCGCCGACGTGCAACGTCAGCCCCCTGGCCGCGATGGACGCCGCCGGCCCGGCCTGCTCGATGAACGCCACCTCGTGCCCGGACGCCGCCAGCGAGCCGCCGATGTAGGTGCCGATGGCGCCCGCGCCCAGGAAGAGGAACCGCATGTCGAAACCCTACCGACCGCTCACAGGGGCCATGGTCGGGGCGGCGAACACGTGCCCCGGCGTGCCCGGCCTGATCGTTCCTCGCTGGGCTACCCTCGTTGCCGTGATCACGCTGCTGTCCCCAGCCAAGTCGCTCGATGTGGAGTCGCCCCTGGCGACGCGCCGGTACACCCAACCGCGGCTGCTCGAGGAGTCGCAGGCGCTGATCGACGTGGCGCGCACGCTGTCGGTCTCCGATGTGGCCGCGCTGATGCACATCTCCGACGAGCTGGCCGCGCTCAACGTGGCCCGCTACGCCGAGTTCACGACTCCCTTCACGCCCGCGAACGCCCGGCAGGCGGTGCTGGCCTTCAACGGTGACGTGTATCAGGGCCTGGGCGCACCACGGTTCGGGGCGCGTGACTTCACCGAAGCCCAGAAGACGCTGCGCATCCTGTCCGGCCTCTACGGCCTCCTTCGCCCCCTCGACCTGATCCAGCCCTACCGGCTCGAGATGGGGGTCGGCCTGCGGACCGACCGTGGCGAGAGCCTGTATGCATGGTGGGGGGACACGATCACCCGCCTGCTCGCCGCCGACCTGGCCGACTCTCCGGGTGACTCCGTCGTGGTCAACCTCGCCTCGGAGGAGTACTTCCGGGCGGTCCGGCCCGATGCGCTGGATGCCCGGATCGTCTCCCCGCGGTTCGAGGACACCAATGCTCAGGGCCGGCGGGCCGTCGTCTCCTTCTACGCGAAGCGTGCTCGTGGCCAGATGGCCGGCTGGATGGTCCGGCAGCGCATCCGACGGGCGTCGCATCTGGCCCGTTTCGACGAGGCCGGGTACCAGCACGACGCGGCCTCCTCGACCCCGGACCAGCCGGTGTTTGTGCGCGCTTTCGCCGACCGCCCTTAGGGTTCTCCTATGCGCGTCCACCTCGATCCCGGTACCGTCGCACTGGTCGCGGGCGGGCCGGGGGATCCCGACCTCCTCACCCTGGCCGGAGCGCGATTCCTCGGGCAGGCCGACGTGGTCCTGCACGACCACTTGGCGCCCGACGTGTCGGCCCTGGTGCGGCCGGACGCCGAACTGATCGGCGTCGGCAAGCGCCCCCACAGCGCCGACGCGGCCAGGCAAGAAGACATCAACGCGCTCCTGATCGAGCACGCCCGCGCCGGCCGCCGCGTGGTCCGGCTCAAGGGCGGCGACAACTACGTCTTCGGCCGTGGCGGCGAGGAATGGCAGGCGTGCGCTGAAGCAGGCGTCCCCGTCTTCGTCGTCCCGGGCGTGACCTCGGCGACAGCGGCGCCCGCGTTCGCCGGCATCCCGGTCACGCATCGGTCTTTGTCGCAGGGGTTCACGGTGGTCTCCGGCCATGTGGCGCCCGGGGACCCGCGCAGCGACCTCGACTGGGGCGCGCTGGCGGCGAGCGGCACCACGCTGGTGGTGCTGATGGGAGTGGGACACCTCGCCCCGATCGTCGCGGCCCTGCGCTCCGGCGGGCTCGAGGGCGACACTCCGGCGGCCGTCATCTCCTCGGCGTTCACCGAGGACGCCTCCGTGCTGCGGGGGACGCTGGCCACCATCTCCGACCAAGCGGTGAGCGCCGGCGTCCGGCCCCCCTCGATCACGGTCATCGGCGCCGTGGCGGCCCTCAACCTGACCTGATTCAGCCGAACGCGTCGGCGACGGCGCGGACGGCGGCGTCGCGGGCGCGCGCCGACCGGCGGGGGTCACGGTCGCCGACAACCCCGATGGTCAGGTCGTCAACCGTCCCGGTCGCCGGGGTCCGGGCGGTGCCCGCGCGACCGTCGTCGCCGCGCACGCAGAACACGCGCTGCGTGGCGCACGCCGCCACCACCGCCGCGTTCACCGCGGGCGCGTCGGTGAGTGCCTGCGCGTACCACACCCCGGTGGCGTCGGAGTCCTCAACCGGCCGCGGCGACCAGGTCAGGACGCCGGCGTCCGCCCAGGCGCGCACGGCGGCCGTGGCGTGGGGGGCGACGACATGAACCAGGGCGCCGGCGTCCAGCAGCGCGGGGATCCGCCGCTCCGCCACGCGTCCGGCGCTCGCGACCAGCACGTGACGCCCGCGCAGGTCGAGGGCGGCGAGGTAGGCCGGGGAGCCGGTCACGCGGCACCCGAGGCGTCCGGCGCGTTCACGATGCCGCCGTTGGGCAGATCGAACCAGGCCACATCGCGCGGGCCGCGGCCGGCGAGCAGGGCCATCGCGATCTGGATGACGTGTCCGTGGGTCACGAGCACCACCGGACCCGGGTGCCGGGCTGCGATGCGGGGGAGCGTCTCCACGAGCCGGCCATACACGTCGGCAACCGACTCGCCGTTGCCCCAGCGCACCTCGTGCAACTGCTCCTCGGCGCAGGCGCTGGCGCTCAGATCGGTGGCCAGGACCCCCTCCATCGACCCGAAGCACTGCTCCCGGAGCCCGGGTTCGACGAAGAGCGGCAGGTCCAGGACGCCGGCGATGATCCGAGCGGTGGTGTGCGCTCGGTGCAGGTCGGAGGTCACCACAGCTGTGAGGCCACGGCGTTCCGCGAGCAGCACGGCGGCCGCCTCGGCCTGGGCGTGGCCGTGCGTGGTCAGCGGGCTGTCGAGTTGGCCGACGACCCTTCCCTGGGCGTTGGCAACGCACTGCCCATGCCGGACGAAGACGAAACGAGGGCTGGGGCGCACGCTCGCACCCTAGTGCTCGCCGGCAGGCGCTCGGCTGAGGCCCGCCCGCGGTGGGCGCCGGTAGGGTGCGTGGAGTGGGTCGTGTATTGGTGACCGGCGGAGTCCGGTCGGGCAAGTCTCGTTACGCAGAAGACCTCCTCGCCAGCGCGGACGCGGTCACCTACGTCACCCCGGGGTACGCGCCCGACCCCGCCACGGACCCGGAGTGGGCCGCTCGGGTGGCCGCCCACCGCCTGGCACGCCCCAGCGACTGGGCGACGGTCGAGACCGTCGACGTGGCGGGCGCGCTTCGCGAGCAGGCCGGGCCGGTGCTCGTGGACTGCGTCGGCACGTGGGTCACCCGCCAGGTGGACGCCGTGGGCTGGGACGCGCCGCGGGGAACCATCCACGGGGCCCTGGAGGCGTTGACCCGCGAGCTGACCGACGCCGTGGCGGGGCACCCCGGGCCCTTGGTGCTGGTCAGCAACGAGGTCGGATGGGGACTGGTGTCGGAGCACCCCTCGGGCCGCATCTTCGCCGACCTGGTCGGGCGGGCGAATCAGGCCCTCGGCGCCGTCGTCGACGAGGTCGTGCTGATGGTGGCCGGCAGGCCCCTCGTGCTCCCCGCGGCGCATCGGCCGACTCGCGGAGATGCCCTGAGCTGATCAGCCGAGAGCCAGGCCGAGCAGCACGCCGAGCGTGGTGGTCTCGACGAGGGCGCCGAGCACGTCGCCGGTGATGCCACCCAGCCGCCGCCGCGCGCGGGCGAGCAGGGCGTTGGCCAGGGCTGCACCCAGGATGAGTCCGGCCGGCCACGCCCACCAGGAGACGCCCGCCGGTGACGCGAAGACCCAGGACGCTCCTGCGCCCACGGCGGCGGCCGCCAGCCACGGCAGGGGGAGCAGCCACGCGGGCACCACGCCGGCCATCGCCTTGCCCAGTCCGTCGGCGCGGGCGGCCGGAACCCCCCAGCGGGTGCCGAGGGTGAGCCCGAGGCGTCCGAACGCCAGCGTCAGCGCGCCGCAGAGCCACCCCGCCGGCCGGGCGAGCAGGTCACCGAGCAGGGCGGCCTGCGCCCCCAGGACCAGCACCAGCGCGGTCACCCCCATCGGGCCGACGTCGCCGCGGCGCATGATCTCCAGCGAACCGGCGGTGTCGCGCCCGGACCAGAGCGCGTCCGCGGTGTCGGCTAGCCCGTCTGCATGGAGCCCGTTCGTGGCCCACTGCAGGGCACCCAGGCTGAGGAGTGCTGCCGCCAGGGGCGGTGCCCCCAGGGTCACGAGCAGGCCGCCCAGACCGGCCGACAGCAGCGTGACCGGCAGCACCACAAGCCATGCGAGGACCATCGCGGCGCGGGCCACGTCGGCGTCCACGCGGGAGGGGGCGGGCCCGGGAATCGCGGTCAGCGTCCCCCACGCCAGTCGAACGCCGTCGGCCAAAGCGCTCACAGGTCTGCCAGCGCCGTGACCTCACGCAGGGCAGCGACGGGCGCCTTGAGCACGGCCACCGCCAGCACCGCCCCGGAGCCCTCGCCGAGGCGCATCCCGAGGTCGAGGATCGGCGTCAGCCCCAGGTGCTCTTGGGCGAGCGCGCAGCCCGGCTCGGTGGACACATGGCCGGCGACCATCCACGCCCGCGCTCCCGGCCACAACGCGTCGGCCAGGAGCGCCTCGCAGCTGGCGACGAGGCCGTCCACCACGACCGGCACCCCCCGGCGGGCCGCGCCGCCGAGGAATCCGACGGCGGCGGCGATGTCGGCAGAGCCCAACGCCGCGAGCCGGTGCAGCGGGTCGGACACCCGCGCGCCCACCCGAGCTAGCGCAGCGTCGACGAGGGCGACCTTGCGCGTCCAGCCGTCGTCGTCGATGCCCGTCCCCCGACCGACCGCCTCGGCGCCCGTGCGGGACAGCGTGGCCGCGACCAGCGCTGCCGCGGGCGTGGTGTTGCCGATGCCGAGGTCGCCCGCGATCAGGAGCTGCGCGCCGGTCTCGGCGGCCTCGGCGGCCAGGGTGTCCCCGGCCGAGAGGGCGGCGTCCGCTTCGTCGCGGGTGAGCGCGTCCTCGAGGTGGATCGCCCGCGCCGGTCGGACGTGGAAGCGGCGCACCTCCTCGGGCACCCCCGTCAGCGCCGTCACGCCCAGGTCGTAGACGCTCACGGTGGCGCCGACGGCCCTGGCCAGGGCGTTCACGCCTGCGCCGCCGCGAAGAATGCCGTGCACCATCGCCGGCGTGACCTCCGCCGGATACGCCGAGACACCGGCTGCCGCGACCTGGTGGTCGCCGGCGAACACCACGACGCGGACGTCGTCGAGCGGGCGAGGCGGGCAGGCGCCTTGGCAGGCGGCGAGCCAGGCGCCGAGCTCCTCCAAGCGCCCCAGC
>JBKHWW010000152.1:0-8714 GCA_046566345.1 Actinomycetes bacterium | reverse complement strand
GTCAGGCCGGGGTCGATCCCGAGCACACGCATGCACACCTCCTGCTGGTCGAGCCCGGCGTCACCGCAGGGCCTCGACAGGCTCAGCCGACCGCGCACCGAACGTTTGTTCGGATCCTAGACTCAGTCGTCGAGCTGGCTCAGGATTTCGTCCGGCACGTCCTCGTTGCTGTAAACGTTCTGCACGTCGTCGACGTCCTCGATCGCGTCCAAGAGCTTGAAGAGCTTCTCGGCCGCGTCGCGGGAGGCGACCGCCTGCTCGAATTGCGGACGGAACTCGACGTCGGCGGAGTCGTAGTCGAGGCCGGCCGCCTGCACCGCCTTGCGCACCTCGACAAGCTGGCTCGGGTCGGACACGATCTCGAGCGCGTCTCCGGTGTCGTTGACGTCCTCGGGCTCGGCGTCGAGCGTCGCCTCGAGCAGATCGTCCTCGGAGACCTGCCGGCCGTCCTGCTTCTTGGGCACCACCACCACGCCCTTGCGGTCGTAGAGGCGGCTCACCGAGCCGGGATCGGCGACGGTGCCGCCATTGCGCGTGATCGCCACCTTTACATCGGACGCCGACCGGTTCCGGTTGTCGGTGAGCACCTCGATGAGGACGGCCACGCCGCCGGGACCGTAGGCTTCGTACATGATCTCGGTGTAATCGACGGCGTCGGTGCCCTCGCCGCCGCCCCGCCGGACCGCCCGGTCGATGTTGTCGTTGGGGACCGAGTTCTTCTTCGCCTTCTGGATCGCGTCGTACAGCGTCGGGTTGCCACCAGGATCGGCGCCTCCGGTGCGGGCGGCGACCTCGATCTTCTTGATCAGGTTCGCGAACAGCTTGCCCCGCTTGGCGTCGATCGCAGCCTTCCTGTGCTTGGTGGTGGCCCACTTGGAGTGACCGCTCATCGGTCTCCTTCGCGTTCGGTGTGAAAACTCGCGCCATCCTACCGCGCGCCCGGCCGCGGGCCTCCGCGCCGGTAGTCTGCCGCGGTGACCAAGCAGCGCCTCTGGACCCCGACGTTCGTCGGCCTGTCCGTGGCCAACTTCGGAAGCTCGATGATCTTCTACCTGCTGGTCCCCACCATGGCCACCTACGCCACCGATGCCTTCGGCGCCACCGCCATCGAGGGCGGCACGCTGGCGTCCTCGTTCTTCATCGGCGCCCTCGTGGCCCGACTCATCTCGGGCGCCGCCGTGGACCGCTTCGGCTCACGGAACCTCGCGCTGGCCGCCGCGGCGATCTACCTGCTGAGCACCGCGGCGTACCTGATGGCGCCCACCCTGGCCGCCACGCTAGCGGTGCGGCTGCTCAACGGCTTCGGCTTCGGCCTGTTCTCGTCCTCGCTGACCAGCGGGGTCATGCTGACCCTTCCGCCGAACCGGCGCGGCGAGGGTGCGGGGTGGTTCGGCATCGGCATCTCGGTGTCGGTGGGCCTGGGACCCTTCCTGGCTCTGACCCTGACGAAGGGGCCCCTCGGCATGCGCGGGGTCTTCCTGGCCGCGCTGGGCTGCGCGGCCCTCGCGTTCGGACTCGTCGCCACTTTGGGGCGCGGCCTACCGGGCCCGCCGGCGGCGACAGGCGCGCAGGGGCACGACGGAGCGCCGGTGTGGCGGACGCTGCTGGACCGCCGTGCCCTCGGGCTCGGCGTGGTGGTGATGTTCGCCGCCTTCGGCTACTCGGGCATTCTCACGTTCCTGGACCTGGCCACGGTCGGCACCGACCTGGCGCCGGCCGCGTCCCTGTTCTTCCTGGTGTACTCGGCTGTCGTCCTGATCGGGCGACCCACCACCGGCCGGCTGCAGGACACGTTCGGTGAGTACCGCGTCCTCGGCCCCGCCCTGGTGCTCATGGTGGTGGGGGTGGCGCTGGTGGCCGCCGCGAGCCACGGGTTCGTGCTGCTCACCGCGGCGGCGCTGCTGGGCCTCGGGTGGGGCTCCATCACGTCGGGGGGTCAGGCGGCAGCCGCGAGCCGGGTGCCGCGAGAGCGCACCGGCGCCGGCGTGGCGACCTTCTTCTTCCTACTCGACCTCGGCACCGGCGTCGGCCCGATCGTGCTGGGCGCCCTCGTCGCGCCTTTCGGCTACCGCGGAGTCTTCGTCGCCGGCACGCTGTCCGCGACAGTTGCGCTGGCGATCTACGTGTCGATGTTCATCCGTTCGCGGCGACCTGGAGGGCCTCGGGCAGCGTGAAGTTGCCGACGTAGAGGGCGGTGCCGATGATGGCGCCCGTCACGCCGAGTGGGACCAACTCGCGCAGCGCGCGCAGGTCATCGAGTCGGGCGATTCCCCCGGAGGCGACCACCTCGGCGTCCGTGCGCGCGGCGACCTGGCGGAGCAGCTCCAGGTTCGGCCCGGTCAGCATGCCGTCGGACTTCACGTCGGTCACCACGAAGGTGCGGCAGCCGGCGGCAGACAGCCGGTCGACGGCTTCGGCCCAGTCGCCGCCCTCGCGGACCCAGCCGCGTGCGGCCAGATGCGGGCCGCGGACGTCGATCGCGATGCCGATCCGCTGGCCGTGCTCGGCGATGACTCTCTCGCACCAGGCCGGATCCTCCAGGGCGGCCGTCCCGATGTTGACGCGCGCGCAGCCAGTGCCCAGCGCGCGCTCCAGTGAGGCGTCGTCACGGATGCCGCCGGAGAGCTCCACGTTGAGCTGCATCTGCCGGGTGATCTGCCCGATCACCTCGGCATTCGAGCCCCGCCCGAACGCGGCGTCGAGGTCGACCAGGTGCAGCCAGCTGGCGCCCTCGTCTTGCCAGCGCTGGGCGGCCGCCAGCGGGTCGCCGAACTTCTTCTCCGATCCGGCCACTCCCTGGGTCAGCTGGACGGCCTGGCCGTCCTGGACATCGACAGCGGGCAGCAGCGTCAACGCGTTCACGACGGCGAGGTTACCGGCTCGGGCGCACGCTCGGACCGGGGGTCCGGAGGCTTCAGGAGGGTCGGGGCAGCGCGGCCACCCAGTTGCGGAGCAGGCGACCGCCCGCGTGGCCGGACTTCTCGGGGTGGAACTGCGTCGCGCTGAGCGCGCCGTGCTCGATCGCGGCGACGAACCGGTCGCCGCCGTGTTCGGCCCAGGTGACGCGGATGCCGTCGGGCCAGGCGGTGGGGTGCGTGGTGTGCGTGGGGTCGAGGGAGCGGACCGCGTAGCTGTGCACGAAGTAGAACCGCTGGTCCGCGACGCCGGCGAAGAGCACCGAACCGGGTGCGGCCTCGACGGTGTTCCAGCCCATGTGGGGCAGTCGCGGCGCGACGAGCCGCTCGACCACGCCTGGCAGAACGCCGACGCCTTCGGTCGCCACGCCGTGCTCGACGCCGCGGGCGAACATCACCTGGTGACCGACGCAGATGCCCAGCACCGGACGCCCGGCGGCCAGCCGCTCTCGGATCAGGCGGGGGCCTTCCACAGCTTCGAGGCCCGCCATGCACGCTGCGAACGCGCCGACACCGGGGACCACCAGCCCCGCCGAGGCCAGGCAGGCATCGGCGTCCGCGGTGAGGACGACGTCCGCGCCGGCGGCCGCCAGGGCCCGCGTGGCCGAGTGCAAGTTTCCCGACCCGTAGTCGAGCACCGCGACGCTCGGCGCGGCGCCCGTCCGGCCCGCTTCGGTCACAGGGCGCCTTTGGTTGACGGCACCAGGCCGGCGATGCGCGGGTCAGGCTCCACGGCCGCCCGCAGCGCTCGGGCCAGCGCCTTGAACTGCGCCTCGACGATGTGGTGCGGGTCGCGCCCGCGGATCAGCTCCAGGTGCACGCACAGGCCAGCGTTGAGCGCCAGGGACTCCACCACGTGGTACGTCATCGACCCCTGGTAGGGCACCCCGGAGCCGCCGATGCGGGCGTACACCTGGGCGTCCGGCTCGCCGGTGCAGACGACGTACGGGCGTCCGGCCACGTCCACGACGCAGCGGGCCAGGGCCTCGTCGAGTGGGACCAGCGCGTCGCCGAAGCGGCGGATGCCTGTCTTACTGCCGAGGGCCTGACGCAGCGCCTGCCCGATGACGATGGCGGTGTCCTCGACAACGTGGTGGCCGTCGATGTGGACGTCTCCGGTGGCATCGACGCGCAGGTCGATGAGCGAGTGCTTGGCTAAGGCGGTCAGCATGTGGTCGAAGAAGCCGACACCCGTGCTGATCTGGCTCGCGCCGGTGCCGTCGAGGTCGAGCTCGACGGTGATCGTGCTCTCGCTGGTGCTCCGCTCGATGCGGGCGGTCCTGCCCATCACTCCCCCATCCTTGGTGCGTCCACGGCCACCAGCGCGGCGTAGAACGCCTCCATCTCAGCCGGTGTCCCCGCGCTCACGCGCAGGTAGCCCTCCGGGCCAGTCTCCCGCACCAGGACGCCGCGCTCCAACAGCTGCTCCCAGGCGCGGTGCCGGTCTGCCCAGCGCCCGACGAGGACGAAGTTGGCGTCGGAGTCGACGACCTCGAAGCCCAGCGCGGGCGCGCGCCGGAGCAGCTCGTCGCGCGCGGCCCGCAGGTCGTCGACGCGCGCCAGCATCTCCTCGGCGTGCCGCAAGGCCACCGAGGCGACGGCCTGCGTCTGCGCGGACAGGTGGTAGGGAAGCCGGACGATGCGGCAGGCGTCCACGATCGCCGGCGCCGCCGCCAGGTAGCCCAGGCGGCCGCCAGCGAACGCGAATGCCTTGCTCATCGTGCGGCTCACGACCAAGTTCCCGAACCGCGGCAGCAGGGTTAGGGCCGTGGCCTCCGGCGTCCGGCTGAACTCTTGGTAGGCCTCGTCGACCACCACGATCGCGTCGGTGCCCGAGAGCACCTCGGCGAGCACCTCGGGCCGCGTGGACGTGCCCGTCGGGTTGTTCGGGGTCGTGATCAGCACCACCGTGGGGTCATGGCGAGCCACGGCGTCCAGCACGAGTGCGGCGTCGAGGGAGAAGTCGGCCCGCCGCGGAGCGGTCACGTAGCCGGTGTGCGTGTTGCGGGCGTACTCGGGATACATCGAGTACGTCGGCGTGAATGTCAGCACGCGCCGGCCGGGCCCGCCGAAGGCTCCGAGCACGTGCGTCATCACTTCGTTGGAGCCGTTGGCCGCCCAGATGTTCTCGGGGGCCAGACCGTGGCCCAGGTAGCCGGCCAGTTGGCGGCGGAGGCCCAGGAACTCGCGGTCGGGGTAGCGGTGGTAGACGGCACCGCGGATCGCGTCGGCCATGTCCGCCAGCGTCCGCTCCGAGGGCGGATACGGGTTCTCGTTGACGTTGAGACACACCGGCACGTCCAGTTGGGGGGCGCCATAGGGCTGCTGCCCGACCAGTTCGGGGCGCAGGGGCAGGTCCGCCAGCGTCGGGCCGGGCTTCACCACCGGTCGGACTCACCTCGTCCGGTGCGCACGGCGATCGCCGCGGCGTGCCCCGGCAGGCGCTCGGCGCGCGCGAACGCCTCGACGGTAGGGCCCACCTCGAACAGCGCGCCCTCGTCGTAGCTGACCACGTGGACGGTCTTGGAGAAGCTGCGCACCGTCAGCCCCGACCCGTGCCGCGCCGCGCCCGCCGTGGGAAGCACGTGGGTCGAGCCCGCCGAGTAGTCACCCAGCGGCACCGGTGACCACGGCCCGACGAAGATCGCGCCGGCGTTGCGCACCCGATGGGCGACCTCGTAGGCGTCGCGGGTGTGGATCTCGAGGTGCTCCGCCGCGTAGGCGTCCACGACGGCCAGCCCCTGATCGAGGTCGTCCACCAGCACGATCGCGGACTGGGGGCCCGACAACGCGGTGGTAATCCGCTCGGTGGCACCGAGCGGGGCGATCTGCCGGGCGAGCAGGCCGTTGACGGCCGCAGCCAGCGCCGGGGAGTCGGTGACCAGCACCGAGCCGGCCATCGGGTCGTGCTCGGCCTGGCTGATCAGGTCGGCCGCCACGAACGCCGGATCTGCGGTGTCGTCGGCCAGCACCGCTATCTCGGTGGGCCCGGCCTCGGAGTCGATGCCGACCAGACCGCGCAGGTAGCGCTTGGCCGCCACCACGTAGATGTTGCCCGGTCCGGTGACCAGGTCGACCCGGGCGCAGAGCCCGGGGACGCCGTGAGCGAACATTGCGATCGCCTGGGCGCCACCCACGGCGTACACCTCGACGACGCCGAGGAGGTGGCACAGCGCGAGGATGTTGGGGTGCGGCCACCCGCCGAACTCGGCGCTGGGCGGGGTGGCGACCGCGAGGCTCCCTACGCCGGCCACCTGAGCGGGCACCACGTTCATCAGCACGCTGGAGGCCAACGGCGCGAGTCCGCCGGGCACATAGAGCCCCACCCGGGACACGGGCACGGTCTTGGTCTCCACCACCGCGCCCGCAGCGACCTCGGTCCGGACCAGGGAGGGCGTCCCCTCCGCCTCGGCCACGAGTCGGCGGCGACGGATCGACTCCTCGAAGGCCGCCCGGACGCCGGCGTCCAGCTCCTCGGCACAGCGCTCCAGGACCGCGGTCGGCACCCGCAGTTGCTCGGGGACGACACCGTCGAACCGTTCGGCGTACTCACGCAGCGCCGCCTCTCCCCGTTGGGCGACGGCATCGCAGATAGGCCCGACCACCGTGACGGCATGCTCGACGTCGAACGCCCCCCGCGGCACCACCGCGCGGTAGTCAGGGCTTGTTCCTCGGACATCGATCAGGCGCAACTCCACGGAGGTGATTGTATGGGGGCCATGTTCATCGGGCTCGGGACCGTTACCAACGTGGTCACGGTGGCCGTGGGCGCGTCACTGGGCCTGCTCCTGGGGGACCGCATCCCCGTGCGCACCCGCGACACCATCACCGACGTGCTCGGCCTGGTCACGATGGTACTGGGGGTGGCGTCAGCGCTGACCCTGTCGTCGGACGCGCTGGCGTCGGCGGTGGGTCCCGGAGCGCCGATGCTGATCGTGCTGGGTGCCCTGCTCGCCGGTGCTCTCCTCGGGTCCGCGCTGCGGATCGAGGACCGCCTCGAGGCGGGCGCAGAGCTGGTGCGGCGGCGCTTCGCCCGAGCCGGCGACGCCAGCACCTTTGTCGATGCCATCGTCACCCCGACGCTGCTGTTCTGCGTGGGGCCGCTGACCATCCTCGGTTCTCTGTCCGACGGCCTGGGACGCGGCGCCGACCAGTTGCTGGTCAAGTCCGTCCTGGACGGTTTCGCCGCCATGGCGTTCGCCAGTTCGCTGGGGTGGGGGGTGCTGTTCTCGGCCGTCGCTGTCGGCGTCATCCAGGGCAGTCTCACGCTGGCGGCGTTCGTGCTGGGCGACCTGTTCAGCGGCGCCCAGATCGACGCGCTGACCGCCACCGGCGGGGTGATGCTCATCGCGTTGGCCCTCCGGCTGCTCCACGTCAAAGCCATCCCTGTCGGAGACCTGCTGCCCGCCCTGGTGGTGGCGCCCGTGCTGGTCAGCCTCGTCTCGAGCCTCCGGTAGCCCCCTGTGGCCAGAAAGCGCACGGGCGGCACGCCCGCGATGGACGCCCTTACCGCCGCCGGCGTCGCGTTCACACCAATCGAGTACACCCACCACGACGACGCGACCGATTTCGGCGCCGAGGCGGCGCGCGAATCCGGCCGCGACCCCAGCCAGGTGTTCAAGACGCTGGTGGTGTCCATCGGGCCGCGGCAGCTGGCGGTTGGCGTGGTGCCCGTCAGCGGACGCCTCGACCTCAAGGCCCTCGCCGTCGCGCTCGGGGTGAAGAAGGCCGAACTCGCCGACCCGAAGGCCGCCGAGCGCAGTACTGGCTACGTCCTGGGCGGCCTGTCGCCGCTGGGCCAGCGGACGCCCCTGCCCACCGTGATCGACGAGTCGGCCCGCGTCCTTCCCGCCATCCTGGTGTCCGGGGGCAAACGCGGCCTGCAGCTGGAGCTGGCCGCCGAGGACCTCGCGCGTGTGACCCGCGCGTCGTTCGCGCCGATCGCCCGCTGACTCCTGATGGCGCTGACTGCTGGTCGCCCGCTGTCTGCGATGGCCCGCGATGCCTGCTCAGCGCCGGTCGAGGGCGACCCGAAGCGCCTTCCGTCCGGCCCGGAACGCCGCGCGGCGCCGCTCGTTCTGGGCTTCGCGCAGCAATCCCCACACCCCGCCGTCCTTGACGCCGCCGGCCCCGGCCGCCGCATCGATGAGGTCGCCGGCCACCACCGTGTCCTGCACGACGCCGAACGCCTCGGTGACGGCCTCCCACAGCTCCGCGTCGTCCTCGAGCTCGGGCATGGCGCCCACGAGGGCCTCGGTGGCGTAGCGGACGGCCTTGGCCGCCTTGCGGACCTCGTGCCAGCGCTCGAGTTCGCCGGGCTCGTGCCGAGCCCACTTGCGCAGCGAGGCGACCTCGTCGATGGCCCGCCGCCGGAGCTTGGGCAGCACCTCGTCCGCCGGCCGGTCGGCCGCGCCCTCCAGCGGCGGCTCGACCAGTAGCGCCACCAGGGCCGCTCGCAAAGCGTCCATGCGCGGCCCGTCGAGGGCCTCGACGAGGGCGGCGTGCCCCTGCGCGTGCTGCTCGTCGAGGTGTCCCAGGAGGCGGTCGCGCGCGTCGGGAGGGACGGCGTCCGGCCCCAGCTGCGACAGCAGGTCGCCGAACTCCTCTTTCAGCACCTCGGCGTCGCGCGGGGCGCCGAGCGCCTCACCCAGCCAGCGCAACTCCACCCGAAGCGCGTCGGTGCGGTCACGGTCGAACAGGGGCCGGAAGGTCTTCAGCAGGCTGCGAAGGCGTCGGGTGGCCACGCGCGACTTGTGCACCGCGTCGGGGGCATCGGCCCGGACGCCCTCTTCGAGCGCC
>JBKHWW010000151.1:0-13783 GCA_046566345.1 Actinomycetes bacterium | reverse complement strand
CCCCGGACGCGGTGGTCCGTCGGTCCGGCGAGGTCGAGGGCGCGCCGAGCGTGCGCGAGGGTGCCCGCGACGTCGCCGCGGGCCTGCGACACCGAGGCGCGGTAGACCTCGGCCATCGCCGGCAGTTCGCGCAGTGCCTCCTCCGGCCCCCGCGGAGGGCCCGTCTCCGCGGCGTCCAGCCACGACTCGACATCGTCGAGGCGGCCGTCGGACAGCAACACCCACGCCATCGCGATGGCCAGAGACGGACGCCGCCGCAGGGCAGACTCCGGCAGAGCGCGCAGCCAGCGACGCATGAGGCGGTCCTGGCGGTCGCGGCGCAGGTCAGGGAGCGCCATTTCCACGAGGTCGGCGGCCAGCTCGCCGTCGGCGCTGTTCAGCGCGTGGGGGATCGCATCGGCCAGCAGGCCGCGGTCCGCGTACCAGCGTGCCGCCGCCAGGTGTAGCCCGGCCACCCGGTTGGGGGAGCCGTGGACGAGCTGGGCGCGCAGCGCGTCCGCGAACAGGTGGTGGTAGCGGAACCAATCGCGCTGGTCGTCGAGCGCAACGACGAACAGGTTGGCGCGTTCGAGTTCCTCCAGGACGCGGCGCCCGTCGGTGCGCCCGGTGAGGGCGTCGCACAGGGGCCCCGTCAGTTGCTCGAGGACGGAGGTCTGGAGCAGGAACGCCCGGACGTCGTCCGGCTGCGCGCCCAGGACCTCGTCGACGAGGTAGTCGAGGACGAAGCGGCTGCTGCCGGTGAAGTCCTGGACGAACCGCGCGACGGCCGCGGGATCACCGGCGTGCTGCCGGGCCGACAGGGCGGCAAGCTGCAGCCCAGCGGCCCACCCCTCGGTGCGGGACGCCAGCGCAGCGACGTCGTCGGGCGCTAGGTCCAGGCCCATCGCCTGGTTGAGGAAGGTCTCGGACTCGCCGCTGTTGAAGCGGAGATCCGCAGCCCGGAGTTCCAGGAGCTCGCCCCGCGCGCGCAACCGGGACAGCGGCAACGGCGGGTCCGCCCGCGTGGCGATGGCCACGGTGACGCGGGCCGGCAGATGGTCGAGCAGGAAGGTGATCGCTTCGTGGACCGCGGGTTCGTCGATAACGTGATAGTCGTCGAGCGCCACCACCAGCGGCTGACCGGACGCATCCACGTCGTTGAGAAGGCTTGTCAGGACCGCGTCCGGGGCGAGTTCCGGGCCCGACTGCACGAGGAGCATGGCGTCGGCGCCCCACGCTGGGTCGACGGTGCGGACAGCGGCGACCAGGTGCGTCAGGAAGCGGCGCAGATCTCCGTCGGCGGCGTCGAGGGATAGCCAGGCGACGCAGGTGTCGGTCGTCGTGGGCAGGCCCGCCACGCTCAGCGACTGGGCGAGCAGAGTCGTCTTGCCGAACCCGGCGGGCGCAGCGACGAGGACGAGCTTCGGCATCGAACCCGGATCGAGCCGGAGCCTCTCGGTCAGTCTCGGCCGCGCCACCACCGTGCGTCGGGTGACCGGCGCGTGGAGCTTGGTGCCGAGCACAGGCATGGCGCCAGCGTACGACGTAGGCCGGGCAAGCCCCTGAGAGAGCTGCTGGCGTGGGGGAGAATGGGAGCGGCGAGGGGGTTCCACTGGTTTCGGAGTGGCTGACGTCCCCGACCTCAGTGGCCGCGTGGCTGTGGTGACCGGTGCGAACGGCGGGCTCGGGCTGCAAACGGCATCGGTTCTCGCCGGGAAGGGCGCACACGTCGTGCTGGCCGCCCGGAACGAGCGGAAGACAGCGGATGCGATGGTGGCGATCAGCCGCGAGACGCCGAGGGCCCGGCTGACTACTGTCAGGCTCGACCTGGGCAGCCTGGTGTCCGTGCGCGCCGCGGCCGCCGCGATCCTCGACCAGGTGTCCCGCGTCGACATCTTGGTGAACAACGCGGGCGTCATGGGGACGCCCGAGGGCCGGACGGCGGACGGCTTCGAAACACAACTCGGGATCGACCACCTCGGTCACTGGGCGCTCACTGCCCACCTCATGCCTGCGCTCCTGGCCGCCCCGGCCGCCCGGGTGGTCACCGTCACCAGTTTCGCCCTCCTGATGGGCCGGCCCCTCGACCGCGCGAATCCCCACCTCGAGGGGCGCTACGAGCCGTGGCGGGCCGACGGCCGGCCCACGCCCTCGCCCGCCGACGGATTGTCAGACGGGGGATGGAGCATGTCGTCGGTAGGGTGAACCTCCGGAGGGCGATGTGACGATCGAATGGGCCGGCGACTCCGCCGAGCTGCGGAAGGCGCGCGGCGCGTTCTTCACCCCGCCCGAGGTGACCCGCTTCCTGTGCCGCTGGGCGATCACCTCGGCCGACGATCGGGTGCTGGAGCCCAGCTGTGGCGATGGTGCATTCCTGTCGGCCGCGGTCGACCGGATGCGTGAGTTGGGCGGTCGAGTCCCCTTGCGGGCCCACGAACTGCACCAGGGCTCGGCCGGGCACGCCCAACAGCTGTTGGTCAGGGCCGGGTATCCTGGCCAGGTGGTGGCCGGGGATTTCCTGGCGTCCCAGGCGGTACCACTGTTCGATGTTGTGGTCGGCAACCCCCCTTACATCCGCTACCAGGGCTTCACCGGCGACGCGCGGGCCACCGGGCTCGCCGCGGCGTTGGCGCAGGGCGTCCGCCTGAGCCGGTTGGCCAGTTCGTGGGCGCCGTTCGTGGTCCATGCCGCGGGTTTCCTGTCGCCAAGGGGGCGCCTGGGGTTGGTGCTGCCTGCTGAGTTGTTGGCAGCCAACTACGCCCAAGAAGTCCGTGACTTCCTGCTGCGGCGGTTCGAACGGGTGAGCGTGGTCCTCATCGGGGCACGCGTCTTCCCCGGCGTTCAAACCGAGGCCGTGCTGCTCATGGCGGCGGGTTCCGGCGGCACGGACTACGTCGAGTTCGCCACCGTCGACGGCGCTCACGGCCTCGACGCCGTGTCGTTCGGCACCCGGCTCAGGGCCCGACCTGGCGAGCGGTGGACGACCGCGCTGGTCTCGGGGGAGGCCCAGCATGAGCTGGCGCGCTTGGCGGGCTCGGGCTGGCTCTCCCCGGTGTCCAGTTGGGGGCGAATCAGCCTGGGAGCAGTCACGGGGAACAATCGCTACTTCACGCTCAGCCCGGCCGATGCGGACGCCCTGGATCTGACATCTTCCGACGTGGTCCCCATATCCCCGGCGGGTTCGAGCCACTTGCGCGCGGTAACGCTCACCGAGGCCGACCATGTGGCCCTGGGGCGTGGGGGCGCCAAGACGCTTCTCTTCCGCCCTGAGGAGCCCTCCGCGGCGGCCCGTGCCTACATCGCGCACGGTGAGGCGTTGGGAGTGCCCGATGCGTACAAGTGCCGGGCGCGGACGCCGTGGTGGAAGACGCCGCTGCCTGCCCCACCCGACCTGTTCTTCACCTACATGAATCAGGGCACGCCCCAGCTGGCAGAGAACCCGGCCCGGCTGCATTACCTGAATTCCGTGCACGGCCTTTATTTGGCTTCGGGCGCGGCCGAGCTGGCCGAATTGCTGGCGTTGGCGTCACTGAACAGCGCGACCGCGCTGAGCGCCGAGATCACCGGGCGTGCCTACGGCGGCGGGATCCTCAAGATGGAACCTCGCGAGGCGGCCCAACTCCTGGTCCCTTCCGTAGATACTGTCCATGCTCACCGGCACCCGCTCACTCAGATGTTGCCCGATGTAAAGCGCCTGCTCCGCGCGGGACGCCTGAGCGAGGCACGAACGCTGGTCGACCGCACCGTCTTGAGCGCCCGTGTCGTTGCACCCGCGAGCCTGGAGGCGATCCGTGACGGGCACGCGATCCTGAGCGGTCGCCGTCACGAACGCGCGAGGAGCCGGACTCACGCCGGGGGTCGAAATGACCACCCGCGGTAGTGCGTGGGCGTGGTTCGATCGGATCGTGGCCTCGGCACCGCTGCGAGAGTCCAGCCCGTGGCAGCGCGAGGATGACGGCGGCGTCCGTTTCGAACCCGACTACGACGCCCTGTGTCGCCTGCTCGGCGTCCCGGCGCTGTTGCAGGCGACCAGCCAGTCTGGCGTCCCCGCCCTCGCGATGGATGTGTGGGTGTCCTACGAACTCCGCCGCGCCGGCTTCGACGCGGACCGGGTCTGGCCACGACCCGTGGCCCCACGCGTCCTACCCCGAGAAGTCGTCGACTTCGTCGCCGCCTTGCCGGCCAAGCAGCGTTCCGAGCTTGTCGAACGGATCAGTGTGCGTGGCACCGGTGGGGCGTCATCAGCGAACATCCTGGGCAAGAACTACGTCAAGCAGGTTGACGTGGTCATGAGTTCGTGGGCGACTGGGCCCGAATTGATGATCTCGACAAAGCGGATGGATTCCTCCTTCGGGAAGAACGCCGCCAACCGCGTCGAGGAGAGCTACGGCGACGCGAAGAACCTCCGCTCCCGCCATCCCGAGGCAGCCCTCGGTTTCCTGTACGGCCTAGGTTCCAGCGCGCTCGAGACCGAGCCCGAAACCGCCCGCTGGCTCATCGACCTTCTCGGCAAACTTGGCCGGGAGTCGGACGCGTACGACGCTGTCGGCCTGATCATCCCGCATATCCCCTGGGCCCCCGACCCTACCTCGGAGGAGGATCCCGCCGGACCCCTCGAAGCCGGCGTCACGGGGGCGTTGGTCGCCAACCCGGCTGACGAAGAAACCACCGACGACCTGGATCTCGGTCTGCTCCCTCCGATTACGCTGTCCAGGGGCGCCGTTCCCGGCGGACTCGACCCGGGCCGCTTCCTGGCCACGATGTGCAACCTCGTCCTCGACCGCACCCCCATCAACTTCCATCGGGAGGCGCGAGCACGGCGACGCGCCGTCTGACGCGCGTGCGCCGATCAGCAGATGGCCTCCGGCGATGAGTCGCCGGGGTACCGAGGCAAGGCCTGAGGGCATCGGCCATCGCCGCCCCTGTACGGTGTACTGACTTCAGCCCGCGAGGAGCCGCCGTGCAGATCAGCCAGACCGCAGTGTCCCTCAATGTCCCCGACGTGGAAGCATCAGCCGCGTTCGCGCGAAGCCACTTCGGCTTCACCGATCAGATGGCCGCCGAGGGCTTCGTCTCCCTCGGTCACCCGACCAGTGGCGTCAACCTGATCTTTCTCCAGACAGGCCTCTCGACGTTCAAGCCAGCGGAGGTCGCGGGTTCGGCCGGCCAGGGACTGCTGCTCGTGTTTGTGGTCCAGGGGCTTGTCGCCGAGTTCGACCGAATCCGGGCCGCGGGCGCGCGCGTGGTGACACCACCGGAGACGGAACCGTGGGGAGAGCGATTCTGCCAGTTCGCCGATCCCAACGGGATCATTTGGCAGCTCGTGGAGTGGGTCGACGACCGGCCCACCACATCGTAAACTTGCGCGCCGCCTCCGGGGCTCATGCGGCGGGCGCTGCGGCGTCGAACTGCGTCTGGTGAAGCTCGGCGTAAAGCCCGCCTCGTGCGAGCAACTCCTCGTGCCGGCCAGTCTCGACGACGCGGCCGTGGTCTAGCACGACGATGAGGTCGGCCTGGCGGATCGTCGAGAGTCGGTGCGCGATGACCAAGGACGTCCGCCCGGCAAGGGCCTGGTCCAGCGCGCGCTTCACCGCCACCTCGGATTCGGAGTCGAGGTGGGCGGTGGCTTCGTCGAGGATCACGACATCGGGGGCCTTGAGCAGCAACCGGGCGATCGCGAGGCGCTGCTTTTCGCCGCCCGACAGCCGGTGCCCCCGGTCGCCGACCACGGTGTCGAGGCCCTCGGGGAGGTCGTCGAGGAGGTCGCCGATCTGGGCCAGGCGGAGCGCCTCGCGCATCTCGGCGTCGGTGGCGTCGGGACGCGCGTAGAGCAGGTTGGCCCGGATGGTGTCGTGGAACAGGTGCGCCTCTTGGGTGACGACGCCGACGCGGTCGCGCAGGGAAGCAAGCCTCACGTCGCGGAGGTCGACCCCGCCCACCCGCACGGCGCCGGTAGTCGGGTCGTACAAGCGGGCGACGAGTGCGGTGAGCGTGGTCTTGCCCGCGCCGGAGGGGCCAACTAGCGCAACGAGTTGGCCAGGCCGCGCGCGCAGTGAGACGTCGCGCAGCACCTCGCCCCCAGCCCGCCGGTCGCCGGACGCCGTGGACTCCAGCGACGCGAGCGAGACCTCGTCGGCAGACGGGTAACGGAACGAGACGTGGTCGACTGCGATGTCGAGCGGCCCGCTGGGCAGCGGCACGGCGCCCGCCCGCTCGGCGACGAGAGGCTGGAGATCGAGCACCTCGAAGACGCGCTCGAACGAGATCAGGGCGGTCATCACGTCGACGCGTACGTTCGAGAGGGCTGTGAGCGGCCCGTAGAGGCGCGCGAGCAGCGCGGCCAGGGCGAGTAGCGTCCCGACGGTTAGGGTGCCGCCGACCGCCATCAGCCCCCCGAATCCGTACACCATTGCGGTGGCCAGGGCGGCGACGAGCGTGAGCGCGGCCATGAAGAACGACCGGTTGAGCGCGATGCTGACGCCAATGTCGCGGACACGTGCCGCCCTATCGGCGTACTCGGCCTGCTCGCGCTCGGGCGTCCCGAAGAGCTTGACCAGCAGTGCGCCGGCCACGTTGAAGCGCTCGGTCATGCGCGACCCCATGTCGGCGTTGAGCGACATCTGACGGTGCGCCAGGCCGGCGAGGCGGCGTCCCATGTACTTGGCGGGAAGCACGAACACCGGCACGAGCACGAGAGCGGCCAAGGTGAGCTGCCACGACAGGGCCAGCATGGTCCCCACAACGAGCGTCACGGCCACGACGTTGCTGACCACATTCGACAGGACCGAGGTGAACGCCTGCTGCGCACCGATCACGTCGCTGTTCAGGCGCGAGACCAGCGATCCGGTCTGCGTGCGGGTGAAGAACGCGATTGGCTGCTTCAGCACATGCCCGAAGACCTGGCTCCGCAGGTCGAGGATGAGGCCCTCGCCGATCCGCGCCGAGAACCATCGCTGCAGCACGGTCAGGATGGCTTCGAGCACGGCGATCCCCGCCACCACGAGGGCGAGTCGCACGACGACGCTGGAGTCGCCGGGGATGACACCGCGGTCCACGAGGTCGCGGAGCAGGAGCGGCACCGCCACGACCAGCACCGCGTCGACGACGACCAGGGCCAGGAAGGCGGCGATCGACGCGCGGTAGCGGCCGGCGTAGCCCATCACCCTCCGGTAGGTGCCCGGAGTGAGCTTCTTCTCTGTGACAGACGCGTCCCGGGATAGGGAGTGCATCATCATCCAGGGCGACACGGTCATCGGTTGCCCTCCTTTCGCCCTGCCCCATCCAACCCCAGCGTGGGCGCATTGATTCCCGCCTCCTTCGGTGGGGTTCGGTGGCGCCGGTCAGCAGGGCGCCCCGACCCGGACCCACCGGTCAGCCTCGAGGCCGGGCAGGTGCAGCGCCGGGTCGTGCGCACCCCGACGGACGACCACGTCCACCGTGGACGCCGCCCCCAGGCCGAACCGGGCCACCGGCTCCGCGCCGGCGCCGTAGCCGGTCTGCGCGGCGATCTCCAGGCGGCCGAGCAAACGGGCGGGATCGCCGGAGTGCCCCGCCTCGTAGGCCAGCACCTCGGCGCCGACCCCCGCCGTCCCGGCTACCCCCAGTTCGATCACCAGCCAATGGCCGCGCCGCCCGGCGACCGACAACAACCGGCTCGGCTCAGCGGGCTCCCACTCGGCCAGCAGCACCTCGAGCCCACCGTCGCGGTCGGCGTCCAGCGTCGCCGCGGTGACCCAGTACCGACGACCGCCCGGCGGCGCCACCGCCTCGAAGCGCAGCGAGCCCTTGGCCCCGACGTTGCGGAACACCACCGGACCCTCACCGGACGCCGTCGCCGCCGTCGTCACGAGGTCGGGCCGGCCGTCGGCGTCCACGTCTGCGACCTCGACGTGCGGGGACTTGGTCGGCAGCCCCACGAGGCCGGACGCCTCGGTCACGTCCTCGAAGCGCACCCGGGAGGCGCCTGCTGGACCACGGTTCGCGTAGACGCGAACCGGCACCAGCCGTCCGGAGTCGAGCGTGCTGTTGAAGTGCTGGCCGACGATGAGTTCTGGCTGGCCGTCGCCGTCCAAATCGGCCGCCGCCACCCCGGCCGGGTCGTCCTCGTCGCCGTACGTCGCCCAGCCGAAGTCATTGGTGGTGTCCTCGACGAACCTGCCCCGGTCGCCGAGGAACAGCCGGTTCGACCCAGACACGAAGAGGTCCGGACGCCGATCGCCGTCGAGGTCGGCGGTGCTCACCCCGAGGCCGTGGACGTCCGTGGGCAGACCCAGCGCTGCCGTGGCGTCCGTGAAGGAGAAGTTGCCCTCGTTGCGATAGAGCACCGAGGACCCGCCGGTCCAGCGGTCTTCGACGACGAAGAGGTCGAGGCGGCCGTCGCCGTCGGCGTCCAGCACGCCGACGGAGCGAAAACCGCGCTCAGGATCGAGCACGGCGGCCTTGGTGAACCGCCCGACGTCGTTGCGCAGGACCACCGACGGCTCGGTCTGCCGTTCGCCCCGCCGCGGGTTGCGGGCGACGACGAGGTCGAGGTCGCCGTCGGCGTCGAGGTCGGCGAAGGCCGCCCCGGACGTTCGCCCGCGGTTCTCGGGGAACGTTCGGTCGACCGTGAACCCGTCCGCCGAGCCCAGGAGCAGCTGGTCGGGTGCTGGGCCGCCGGAACCGCGCACGGCGTAGTCGGAGGCGGGGCGGTCGGCGAAGGTGCCCACGAACAGGTCGGTCCAGCCGTCGCCGTTGATATCGCCCGCGGCCACGGCATGAGCCATCATGCCCAACAGAGCCGGGCCGACGCCGAGGCGCTCAGTCGCGTCGCTCCAGGCGAGCGAGCCCTCACCACCGGACGCCGCCGACCAGCACACCTCGTACCCGGCGGCGCCGGGGGACGGGAGCACACCGGCGTCCGCAGAAGCCGAGGCCGGCGGACCCCCAGGGCCCGGCCGTGGGGCCGGCGGCAGGCCGCACGCTGCCAGGCTGAGCGCGAAGCACACCACCCCCAAGCGGACGCCGACGTGCGCCCCCCACCTCACGGCTCGACCACCGCCAGGACGACCTCGCCCCACGGCTCGTCGGTGGTCGCGCCCGCGTTGAGACCGACGAAGACGCGCCCCGTGCGGCGGTCGACCGTCACGCTGTAGCTGCCGGCGGTGACGAGGCCGAGGCCCTCTTCGACGAGGGGGGGCGAGCTGAACCACCTCGCGCTCAGCTCCCGTCGCGACGTCAACAGCGAGCAACGGCGTGCCGCGCTGCCAGGAGTCCCCGTGAGCGCCCGGCACCACGTACAGCTCCTTCTCGTCGGGGGAGAGCGCGACCGAGGCAACGTAGCCGCTGGCCGGGCCGAGGTCGTCGACACGCCCGTCGGCGCGCAAGGCGACGTAGCGCTCGGGCTGCCTGGTCACCGCGTAGACGGTGCCGTCGGACGCCGGGGCCGTGGCGGCCCTGAGCCAGCCGGCGGGCAGGCGTCCGTCGTGGACCGTCAGCCCGCCGCCAGGGTCGTAGCGCAGCAGGCCTCCGTCGGACATGGCCAGGAAGGCGCGACCGCCGGCGTCGACTGCCATCGCGCGGAACCCGAGGTGGCGCTCGTCGGCGGTTTCGTGCACGAGCGTGCCGCGCTGCGGGTCGAACACGAAGAATCGTCCTGTATCGGCGGGGACGCCCCCCGGCCGCCCCCGCGGGTCGGCCGCCTCGCCGTACACGAGCCCGTCATGGGCGGCCAGCGACGGGATGCCGTGGCGCGGCACCGGAACCCCGAGGTCGTCGACCTGCAGCGTGGCGGTATCGATGGAGAGCAGGTGGTCGCCGGTGTAGGAGCCCCCGTACTCCAGGCCGGTACGGGTGCCCCAGAAGGTGCCGGCCACCACCGAGTCACACGAGACGGCCACCAGTTGCGCGTGGATCTTGCCGTACCCGAACTCCCCCTGCGCGTGGCCCAGCACCGACGCCACGTCGGCGAACCGGGTGAGGACGCCGCGGTCGGGCTCGAACACGAACAAATAAGAGTTGCCGTCGACCCCGAGGTGGTCCCCGATCGCCGACAGGAAGCGACCGTCGGGCAGCACCAGCCCCTGCCCCCACTGCGACCACGGCCGGCCCGCATGGTCGGGGCGTGGGTAGGTGGCCGCACTCACCCGCGGCGTCCGCGCCGTCCTCTCGGCCAGGACCGTCACGGTGGCGCCCGCTCCGGTCGGGCGCGCCGCTGCCCGAGGGGGGCACTCGGCGGACGTCGGGGCTGATGACCCGGAGGACGCACTGGTGGTGCCGGACGCCTGAGGAGCGGGCTCCGGTGCAGTGGCGCCGGGTGCGGACGCCGGGGCGGCTTCGGCGCACCCCACAAGGGCGGCGAGCAGGGTGGATGCGACCAGGATGCGGAGCAGCCTGGCTGGGCTGGGGTGGCCGAAAACCATGGGATTCACCGTAGCGGTGCATGCAGACAGTGAATGCAGGTGCCCGAGCGGCACAGCCCATCAGGGCCGAGCCTTGACGGCCCCGCCGTCAAGGGTGCCGATGACGTCGCCGGTACCGGCCGAGGCTGCGCTCACCGCGACGCTCGCGTATCGTGTCGACGATCTCCAGGAAGCGGTCCGCGGAAAGGATGTAGAGCAGCATGACCGAATCTGCGCGTACCACCGTTGTGGCGAATGACCGGGAGATCCCGCTGTACGTGGCCGCACCCGAAGGCGCCGGGCCGTTCCCCGGGGTGGTGGTGATCCACGACGCGCTCGGCATGAGCCGCGACATCATGGCCCAGGCCGACTGGCTGGCCCGGGAAGGCTACCTCGCCGTTGCGCCAGACCTCTTCCACGGGCGAGGCAAGGTCGCGTGCATGGTGTCGGTCATGCGCAACGTCCGCGACCGCACCGGCCCGGTCTTCGCCGACGTGGAGGCGGCTCGATCGTGGCTCGTCGACGACGAGCGCTGCACCGGCCGGGTAGGCGTGATCGGGTTCTGCTTCGGCGGCGGGCTCGCCCTGCTCCTGGCCCCCGAACGCGGCTTCGCGGCGTCCAGCGTGAATTACGGCGGCAGCCTCGGCAGCGCCTACACGCCGGGGTTCCTCCGGACGGCGTGCCCGATCGTCGGCAGCTTCGGCGCCAGAGACATCACCTTGCGCGGCGCCGCCCGCAACCTCGAGGATGCGCTCACCGCCGTGGGCGTCGATCATGACGTCAAGGAGTACGCCAGCGCCGGCCACACCTTCATGAACGACCGTGCCGGAGCCGGCGACCCCGAGCCGCCCGCTCTGTTCGCCGTCCTCTCCAGGGCGCTCCACTTCGAGCACGACCCGGAAGCCACCGCCGACGCACGCCAGCGGATCGTCCGCTTCTTTCGCCGGCACCTCCGTGACGATACGGACGCCGGCGGCGCGGCCTGAGCCTCGCCCCGCGGACGTTTGCCACTCACGTGAGTGACTCAAGCGCTCGAGAGGGCCGGACGCCGCGCGCGGGCCACACTCGTGAGTGGCTTTCGTCCGAGACTCTGGCCCGAGACCGCGCAAGAGCGCCACACGGCCCGAGGTAGGGCTTTCGTAGGGGAGTGTTTCCGCAACCCGCCACGCCGAAACGCCGCCCCGGATTGCATAGCTGCGCCCTTGACGCCCCGACGGGGCGGTGTCAGTCTCGGGATCTCCACCCCGGGGACTTCCCTTCAAGCGGGTCCCGATGCCAGGAAGCGGCTGGTCACGATGAACACCACACCGGTGGTGGGGCGACGGTGACAGGTCGATGGTCCTCATCCGTGAGCCCCGGACGATCGAATGGGCCGACGCACTCGAGCGTGCTTTGGCGACGCACCCCGACCACGGGCGCTGGAACGGCTTCGGCGTGGTTGCCTCCGACGACGTCTCCGGCGCCCGGCGCGTCCTGAGCCAGCTCTCCCCGGACCTGCGCGGCCGGATAATCGTCGTCCTCGAAACATCGGCCCCCACCGCCGACCAGTGGGGTCTGCTGGACGCCGGCGCCGGGGACGTCGTCGGGGCCGAGGACCCCGATACCGTCGACGCGGTGCTGGCCAGGCTCCAGCGGTGGGCGTCCGTCGAAGCCGCCCTGGGCTCGCGGGTGGTGCGTGATCGTTTCGTCGGCGAGAGCCCCAGCCTCAAGGCGGCGCTGCGCGACCTCGTGGAGCTGGCCCTGTTCGGACGTGCGCCCGTCATGCTCGCGGGGGAGACGGGAACGGGCAAGGAACTGGCCGCCCAGGTCGTCCATGAGCTCACCGGCGAGCCGGGGGAGCGTGGCCGAGGTGAACTCGTCGTGGTCGACTGCACCACGATCGTTCCGTCGTTGTCGGGGAGCGAACTGTTCGGGCACGAGCGTGGAGCCTTCACCGGCGCGGACCGGGCGCGGGTGGGAGCGGTCAAGCAGGCCGACGGGGGCACGCTGTTCCTCGACGAGGTCGGCGAACTGCCGGTGGGGCTGCAGGCCGAACTGCTCCGGGTCATCCAGGAGGGACGGTTCAAGACCGTCGGCGGCAGCATCTGGGGGACCACGGCCTTCAGGCTTGTCAGCGCCACGCACCGCGACCTGTCCCGCGAGCAGCGGCACGGGCGCTTCCGTCACGACCTGTACCACCGCATCGCCGCGAGCACCGTCTGGCTCCCTCCCCTGCGCGAACGGCTCGAGGACGTCCCGGAGCTCTTCGTCCACTTCCTGGCTGAGGCGCGCCGCGGCGAGCGGGTGGGGCTGACGCCCGGCGTCCGTCAATGCCTCTGCGAGCGTGACTACCCCGGGAACGTGCGGCAGCTGCGCCAGTTGGCGCTGCAGGTGGCTGCGCGTCACGTCGGCCCGGGGCCGGTCACGGTGGGCGACATCCCGGCCGCAGACCGGCCCAGCCCAGTTCGCGGCGCTACTCCGGACGCCGCCCGCAAGCTCCGCGAGCAGATCCGTCACCACCTGCGGCGCGGTTTCGGGCTACGCGAACTCAAGGATCTCGTCAGCGATCTGGCCGTCGAGATCGCGCTGGCGGACGCCCACGGCAACACGCGTGCGGCCGCCGAAAGGCTCGGCATCACTCCGCGCGCGTTGCAGATGCGACGCCACGGCTGAACCACTAGACCCGTCATCAACGAGGCATTACACCAGCGCCGGCTCGCCCAACTCGGTGGCCAGTTCGGCGAGGAACGCGGCAAATTCATGGTCGATGTCGGGCCCGGTGGCCGACACCGCCTTCGTCGGGAGCGGCAACCATGTTGCGAACCACCGCTTCATCGCCTCCTCGTAGCGCTTCCTGATTTCGGGCTCCATCAGTTCCCCACGCCGCGTCGGACACTCCCGCTGGGGCATCGTCTGGTTCAGCGCGGCCACGTTCACGTACCCGAGCAGCTTGAAGGGCAGCCCCTGTGGGGACCATTTGCGCTGCCCCACGGCGGCGCCGGTGGTGGCAGTCACCTGCATGATCCTCACCCACGCCCGCACCGAGGGCGCTGGCAGCAGCTCGTAGGTGACGAGAAACAGGCGGGGAGCCTGCCCCGGCGGGCACTGGGGATTGGCGATGTTCGCCCACCGCTTGCCGAGCAGCTGAGTGACGCCCTCTTGGATCCCGGCCCGGTTGTGCGGCTTGATCTCGATCCGCGTGCAACGCCGGCGGACGCCCACGCTGCCCAGCACCTGTTCCCAGCTCATCGCGGTCTCCTTCCTCGCCGCGCGGACGCGGTGATCCGTAGCAGGTTGCCGCCCAGGATGAGGGCGGCCTCGTCGGCGTCCCGGGTCAGGAGCCGGGCCTTGGCCAGTTCGACAGCCGGGTGCAGGAACGGGCCGTCGCTGCCGAACAGAATCTTGTGCGGCCCGGCCCGGCGCACGGCGTCCGCGAGCACGTCGAA
>JBKHWW010000150.1:0-2348 GCA_046566345.1 Actinomycetes bacterium | reverse complement strand
GCGGCCGTGGCGGACCAGGGCGAAGGCGGTGGCGTTGGGCATCAACAGCCCAACGGTGGCGACCGCAACGAACAGCGGCGGAAGCAGTGCCGGCAGGCCCCAGCCGACGACGGAGGCCAGCAACAGCACGGCGGTTGCGGCGGACATGATGGCGAGGCCGACGCCGAGAACCGCGCTGCTCCCGTATCGACGTAGCGCCAGGCCACTGAGGCGGCCACCCAGCATGATGCCCACGGAGTTGACCGCGAAGACGGCGCTGAACCCGGATGCGGACAGACCGAAGCGGGTTTGCAGCACGAAACTGCTCAGCGAGATGTAAGTGAAAAGCGCCGCGCTGACCAGGGCGAGGATCGCGGTCGCCGCGAGGAACAGGCGGTCGGCGCAAACCTCGCGCGCGGCGGTTGCGGTGGCGCGCAGGCCGCCGGTGTGGCGACGATCCGGGGGGAGCGTCTCGGGCAGCACGACGCTGGTGAGCACACCAATGGTCAGTCCGATGCCCGCGAGCACTCCGAACAGGCCGCGCCAGGGCATGATCTGCAGCAGTCCGCCGCCGATGAGCGGTGCGAGAACCGGCGCCAGGCCGTTGATCAACATGAGCACCGAGAAGACATGCGCGATGTGCGCGTCGGGAAACGCGTCGCGCACCACGGCGCGGGCGATGACCACTCCGGCGGCGCCGCACAGGCCCTGCCCGATGCGGGCGACGATCAGCGTCTCGATGGTCGGGGCGAGGGCACAGAGCACGGACAGCACGGCGAACCCCGCCAGTCCAATCAGCAGCGGTCGGCGACGCCCGACACGGTCGCTGAGCGGCCCGGCCAGCAGCTGACCGACCGCCAGGCCGGCGAGAGACCCGGAGAGGGTCAACTGGGCAGCCGCAGCGGAGGTCGACAGGTCCGACGCAATGTGCGGCAGCGAAGGCAGATAGAGGTCCAGGGAGATCGGCCCGAACGCCGACAGCAACCCCAGGGCCACGAAGGCTGCGCGCGCGTGGCGCCCCAGGCCGACGACTGGCCCCGCGAGGCCGTCAGCCTCGTTGCTCGGAGATGTAGTTACACACACATAACTATGATGCCATAACTATCTGCGGTATGCTCGGCCGGTGCCAGCAGCTAGGAAGACACCGACGGATCCCCCTGTAGGGGACGACCTCGCGGCGCTTGCCGATCTGGCCGACCTGGTGTTGAACGTGGCCCGGCTGATCCGCGCGCGCACACCCACGCCGCCGGACGCGGTCGCGCTGAGCGAGACCGAGCGGCACGTCATGCGCCTGGTCGACCTGCACCCCGGCTGTACGCCGAGCAACATCGCCGCCCGAGGCCGGCTCCAGCGCAGCAACGTCAGCGCCGCGCTCAACAGCCTCGAAGGCAAGGGCATGATCGCGCGCACCGCGAACGGCGACCGCACGGTCACAGTTGAGCCCACCCAACTGGCCGCCGACAACCTCGCCTTGTTGCGCGCCGCCTGGGCCGGCGAGCTCGCCGAGGCATTGCAGGACGATCTGTCCACAGTACGGCGCTGCGCGAAGCTGCTGTCTCGCTTGGAGACCCAGCTCAACGGCGACACCTACGACCACATGCAAGAAGGGACGAACACATGAAGATCGCGATCATCGGCGCTTCCGGTTGGCTCGGCAGCACCATCTCCCGCGAGGCCATCGACCGTGGCCACGACGTCACGGTCATCGCACGCAACGCCGCACGACTGACCTTGCTCGACGGGGCTCACGCAGTCGCCGCCGACCTCGACGAGCCGGACTCGATCGTTGCCGCGATCGACGGTTCGGACATCGTCGTCGCCGCCGTCACCGACCGCTCCACGGACGACCGGACCCGCATCCCCGACACCGCTCGCACTCTCCTAGAGCTGCTCCCACGCGCTGGAGTCAGCCGCCTGGCGTTCGTGGGCGGCGGCGGCACCCTCGAGGTCACACCCGGTGTCCGCGCCGTGGACGCACCCGACTTCCCCCAGCAATACCGCAACGAAGCACTCGCACAAGCCGAAGCCCTCGACATCCTCCGCGCCTCCCACGGCGTCGAGTGGACGTACATGAGCCCGCCGCCGCACCACCTCGTGCCCGGCGACAAAACGGGCCGATACCGGACGGCGGCCGGCGACAGCCCCGTCACAAACAGCGAGGGCCAATCTACGATCACCTCTGGTGACTTCGCCTCCGCATTCGTCGACGAGATCGAACAGAACCGGTACGCCAGGCAACGATTCACCGCCGGCTCCTGAGCCCCTGCCGGGCCGGATCAAGCCGATTCGCCCGGACAAGTAGCCGCAGATAGCGTGCGCTGCGACAACCAGGGCCAAGATCCGCGCGTTCGTCCCCCCGGTGACCGATC
>JBKHWW010000149.1:0-17751 GCA_046566345.1 Actinomycetes bacterium | reverse complement strand
CCCCAAGGTCATCTCATGCACGCCGATACTGCGTGCCACGTCCGCGATCGAACGCCCGTCATTGATCACGAACTCTACCGCCGAGGCCTTGTACTCCTCGGTGAACGCCCTCCGTGTCGATCCCATCGTCGGTTCCTCCCTTGCTCAGGAACCCGCGGAATATGCCCCACCCTCCACCAAACCGGGAACGGTCCATCTCGGACGCTTCAAACTCCCTACGGAGCCACTCTGGGAGTGCGCGAGCCAAGTCCCGGTCAACGTACACATCATCGACGTCGTCACCACGCAAGTCACCGACCACCCGAACGCACTCCCGAGTAGGCAGCCTCCCACTGCGGGAAACCTCGAAGAGCAGGCTGCCGACCACCCCGCCATGCACGCCCATGACAAGGGCACGTCGGTCGTCAAGGTCCCGGAGAGTTGCGGGCGTGGCGCCTGGGTTGGTGGGCACTGGACCCATTGTCCTGCATCCCTGCCGGAGCGCGGTCGTCGAGAGAATCGCCCGCACCGAGGGCGGCAATTGCGGATGTCAGGCGGTCCTCTCCTGGTTGAGTCGGTCGAGGATCCAGGAGCGGACCAAGGTGGACGCAGGTAGGTGCTTGGCGTCGGCGACCTGCTCGACCTGGGCCTGTTCCTCCTCGCTGAGGCGAATCGAGTACACCTTGCTGCGGTTGGGTCGACCGGAGCTGGCGTGGTGCGCAGATCGGGGGACTCACCCCGCCGCCCGGCGGCAGATCACGGCGTCGGGTGGGCGGCTCGCCAAGCGGCCCAGATGTCGGGCCGGAGACGTCCACGTTCGGGAACCACGAGCCCTGCCGACCGCGCCCAGGCGCGCACCTCGCTGGTACCCGGCTCGGGCGCCGCCGGTGCGGTCGCTGCCTCTGGCTCGACGCGGTCCCGCCCGAGCCTGTCGACCAGAGCCAACTCATCGGTGGCCCACGCGTGGGCGGCGGCAAGGTAGCGGTAGACCCACTCCTCGGCCAGCGAACGCGTTTCCGCGAACACGATGGGGACGCCTGCCCAGCGGACCTGCAATTCTGCAAGACCATCGGCCACGACCGCGGGACGCACCCAGTCGAGCTTGAACACCTGCGAGTACCGTTCCTCCACCACGACCGCGGCCCGCGGCAGGGCCGCCAACTCGCCCAACGCAAACCGCAGGGTGCCGTTCATCAGGCTGGAGACCAGGTCGGTCAACGACTTGCGCTCCACCGCCGCGACCAGCCGCCCCCCGACGCTCACCGCGTAGTCGCCACACGGCAGCGCGCGCTTAACTGTGGTGACGTGCTGAGACGCGAACCGGTAGGCGTACTGCTCGCGGGTATCGACGACGATCTCGAGGTCGGTGATCCCGGCCGCCCGTGCCGTCGGCGTGGTGACATTCGGACGCGCCTGCTTCCTGGTCTTGGGAGACTGCCAGAACACCACCTCCCGGCCGCGCGCCTGGGTGAACACCACTTGGGAGCGGTTCTCCCGCCCCCGATCAAGGATCAGGTCGATCGCGGCACCCCGGCGCACACACGATCGAACCGGCGTCCTCTCGACCATCTCCGGCTCTTCGGGCCACTCCTCCAACCCGACCGGATGGCAGTACAACGCCTTCGTGCGCGGCCACGTGCCCGAGGTCCGGAACACCATCCCACCGTTGAGCGGCAGCCGCACCAGATAGCCCAGCTTCGAGTCCGGGTCCGGGTTCACCGCAACCAGCAACTCGCCGGTCACGCCCCCCTCGACCCCGGAATTAACCACCACGCCAGTATGCCGCCGTGCCACACGAAGCGGCGTCACCGGGTCCTCCGTTCGCAGGCCATCGCTCATTCAGGATATGGCCCGTGCGTCCCAGCGGGGTTTCGCGGGAAACGCCACGCGCTGGCAGCGGCAGAGGAGTGCGTTGCGCGCCGCAAGATTCTGGCTACACTTATAGCCATGACCGTAGAGAGAACGATGGCGTTGAGGGACGTCAAGAACCATCTGTCCGAGGTCGTGGACCAGGTGGAACGCGAGCACGACCGGGTCGTGATCACCAAGCACGGCCGCCCCGCCGCGGTCGTGGTCAGCGTCGACGATCTCGCGTCGCTGGAGGAGACCCTTGACATCGCCGGCCGGCCTCAACTGATGCGCCAGATCCGAGCCAGCCTGACCGAACTCGCCGCCGGCGAAGCCGAGGTGACCACCAAGGACGGGATCCTGCGCACGCTGAGCGCATGAGCGAAGCCCCACTCCCGGTCGCGTGGACCCCCACGGCCAAGCGCGCCCTCACCAAGCTGCCGGAGAAGGTCGCCGCTGCAGCCGTGGAGTTCATCTACGGACCGGTGGCTGAGAACCCCCGTCGAGTGGGAAAGGCGCTCCGCCGCGAACTGGAAGGACTGTACAGCGCGCGCCGCGGCGACTTCCGTATCATCTACCGGATCTCCGACGTCGTCACCATCATGGCCATCGACCACCGAGCCGACATCTACCGGAGCCACTGAACTACGCGCAGCGGCGGGCGTGCGCTTCGGTTCCAGCCGCCAGGCTACCCTCGGGCACAGTGCGGCAAAGTAGTGCGTCCACTCCACGCTCATGTGACTGGGTTGAGCGAGTGGGGTAGCTCTTGTTGGACTGTTAGCCGATTTCTTGGATGATTCGGATCAGTTCCTCGGTGCGGTATCCGTGTTCGCGGGCGTAGCGGACGAGGTCTCGTGTTCGTTGAACGACAGCGCCGCGCTCGAGAGTGCCCGCTACGGATATGCCGCGCCCGCGGCGGAATTCGAGCAGGCCTTCATCGCGTAGAAGGCGCAATGCCCGCAAGACCGTGTTGCTGTTGACCTCCAGCACGGCGGCAAGATCTTTGGCGGGTGGGAGGCGTTCTCCGGGCCCGGCTTCGCCTTCGGCGATGGCGCGGCGGATCTGGGCGGCGACCTGAAGATAGAGGTCGGTGGGGTCGTCACTGTTCACCTTGACATCCATGGTGCTAATGACGTTAGCATGATCCATCCTCAGAGGGGGAGCTCATGCACCCCCGAATAGGGACACACGACAAGACCGCCAACCACCCGCCCCGACGGAGGCAAGACCCCATGACCACACTCGAATACGTGCTGGCTGCCGTCATCGCGGCGGTCCTCACCATCGTCGGGCTGCTGGAAGCATTCCGCTACCGCGATCCACGGCTTCACCCGATCTTCCTGATCGAACCCGCCGACCACGATGCTGTCCGGCTGTGGACCGTGAACGTCGGGTTCTACAACATCACCATGGCCGCCGGCCTCGCGACCGGGCTCATCCTCGTCTCCCGTGGCTACCTCGCCGAAGGACGCACCCTGGTGCTGTTCGTCGCCGCCGCCCACGTCTTCCTCGGAGCCGTGCTCTACGTCTCCGAGCGGCGACTCTGGGCGAGCGCACTCGGCCAGGCAGTCCCCCCAGCCATCCTGCTCGGCCTCATGCTCACGTGAACACCGCCTTCCCCCCCAGTAGCCGATCCACCACGGTCGCCCCCTATCCGACACGAACCTCACCTGGGCAAACCAAGGGTGCGCGCACACCGCGTGGAAGCGGTTGGCGGCTTGGCGCCCCGACATCCCGCCCGGCGACCCAAGACCGCCTGGGCCGGTGACGCCCTCGCCAAGGGCGATCCGGGACTTGACCACGGGGCGGGGCGCCTGTGGGTCGACCTGGACGCCGCCCGCCTTGGTCCACCCCGACAACACCTGGATGCTAGTCAAATCAGAGTCGGCTGCTCATCGCGGGTTCTGGGTTCGATCCTCCGTGGGCCCACCTGTGGCTCGTGAGCGACACATTCATGGGTCGCTCATGTTCAAGAGAGCCACACTTCGGCACACCGGCCTGCACCGCGCTGGCCTTGCGCCTAGTCCGCCGGGGTGATCGAGAGGCCGAGTTCGGCGAACTGCTCGGCCGGGCGGTGATAGCCGCGCACCAAGTGCCTAATGCCGCCGATTCGCGAGGGTGAGTCTGCGATGGCCGCAGCGATGACTGAGGAGAAGCCTGCACGGACGTCAGGGACCTCGACCTCGGCGCCTCGCAGGTGAGACACGCCCCGGACGACCGCCGAGTGAACCGCGTTGGTGTCGTGGAAGCGGCAGGACTCACCACCGAGGCAGGTAGAAAACAACTCGATCTCGGCGCCCATCTGCTGCAGCGCGGGCACATAGACCAACCGGTCCTCGTAGACGGTCTCGTGCAGCACCGACATGCCGGCCGCCTGGGTGAACAGCACCATGAGCGGGGTCTGCCAGTCGGTCATGAAGCCGGGGTGGGTGTCAGTCTGCACCGCCGCGGGGCGCAGGCCCTCCGGGGCGGTGGCCAGGATGTAGTCGTCGGTGATGTCGAACTCCGCGCCCAGCCCGCGCAGTGTGGTCAACGCCGTGACGAGGCGGTCCTGCCGACACCCGTGCACCCGAACGTTGCCGCCGGTGACCAGGCCGGCCACCAGATAGCTGAAGGCCTCGTTGCGGTCGCCTTCGAGTCTGACCTTGGCGCCCCGGAGGCGGTCCACCCCGTCGATGGTCCACTTTCGACCGGGAGACAGCACGATGCGGGCGCCCATTCGCTGCAGGAACAAGGCGAGTTCGATGACCTCCGGCTCGGTCGCGGCGTTGCGCAGCACCGTGCGCCCCTCGGCCAGAGCCGCGGTGAGCAGCACGGTTTCGGTGGCGCCGACGCTCGGATAGGGCAGCTCAAGCCGAGTGCCCCGCAGGCGGGTCGCCTTGGCCGCGATGCCGTCGTGGCGGTGCTCGATCTCTGCCCCGAAGGCGGTGAGGGCCTCGATGTGGAAGTCCACCGGGCGGCGTCCGATGGGGTCGCCGCCGACCAGAGGCACGAACGCCTCCCCAGCGAGGTGCAGCAGCGGCCCCAGCAGCAGGATGGGAATGCGGTTGAGCCCAGTGAACGACAGCGGCACGTCGGCGCGCACGTCCGCGCCGCGGGTGACGGTGATTAGGCCCTGGTCCTCGTCGTGTTGGACGTCCACGCCCAGCGATCGCAGCATGTCGCGGGTGATGGCCACGTCGCCGACCTCGGGCACATTGTGGATCTGACTTGGTCCGTCGCCCAGCAGGGCTGCGACCATGTGCTTGGTGACGGCGTTCTTGGAGCCGCGGACGTGCACGTCGCCGTGCAGGGGTCCTGAGGGGGTCACTGACCAGGCGCTCGTCGACATGGAGTCAGGCTACGCACTCTGGCCGGTTCGCGTGGGTGCGGACGCCGCCGCAGCGAGGAGGTCGGTGGCCATGATCCCGATCAGCCATCGCGTCGCAGGGTGTCGACGTACGCCGACAACGAGTGACGTCGTCAGCTGAACCCGACGACGAAGACGTCGCTGATGGCGCCTTAGCCCACCCTGCGCAGCGTCCCGCTCCGGCTGCCGTCGTAGCCCGTCGCGTAGACGAGCACGTCGCGCCCGAGGGTGAAGTAATCGCCACCGCCGGTGCGCAACTGGCATGCGGACGAACTTCCCTCCCGGAAGTCGACGGTGGCGAGGTCGAACTCGGGTCCGTCGCGCACCCGAACGAGCACCAGGTCGCCCACACACCCCACCAGGTCGGTGGTCATGGTGCCGCACGCAGCGCCTTCTGCGCAGGTTGCGGGGATGTCGAGCGTCATGGTGAAGGCCTGCCCGCCCGCGGACACCTGCCCCTGCCAGCGCCCGGTGAACTTGTCGAGCAGCAATGACCGCGGCACCGGCACCGTGGCCGGCGGGGCGGACGCCGGTCCGCCCGCCACGGAAGGTGCTGGCGGGGAGGCGAATGAGGTTGGCATCCCCGGCCGGGACGATTCCGCCGGCGTGCCGACCACCGGGCCGCCAATAGGCACGTAGACGGTGATCAGCGTGACCACCCCCGCCACGAGTGCCGCGCCGATGGTGCCGACAGCTGCCCAAGCCGCGCCGCTCAGACCGGCGGGCTTCTCACCGTTCTGCGTTGACTGTTCCCCCATGCGGGCTCCCGGGCGGTGGTGCCTTCTAGACGCGACACGCTACGCCGAATCACGTGGCGAAGGGAGGGGGCGACAACCCCTCGGCGGACGTGACCTGTCTGACCCTTTCTTAGGTGACTCTTGTCCACCGAAGCCGCAGGCGAAGGTCATCAGGTGAGGGAGATCTCACTCAGGGTCCCGTCCGCGACGGAATAGACAAACCCCCTCACCAGGTCCTTGTGTGGAATGAAGGGGTTAGCCGCGAGCCGTCGCAGCGATTGCCGCACGTCGTCGGCGGGGTCCGCGAACGCCTCGGGCGCCCACGACGGGCGAATGCCGGTGTCGGCTTCGATCTGGGCCTTGAACGCGTCGTCGGCGAAGGTGAGCATGCCGCAGTCGGTGTGGTGGATCAGCACGATCTCCCGGGTTCCGAGCAGACGCTGGCTAATGGCCAGCGAGCGCACGACGTCGTCGCTGACGACCCCGCCGGCATTGCGGATCACGTGCGCGTCGCCCTCGGTAAGCCCGAGGAGGCCGTAAGGGTTGAGGCGGGCGTCCATGCAAGCCACGATCGCGACCTTGCGACCGGGAGGCATGGGCAGGCCGCCGTGGGTGAAAGAGGTGGCGTAGCGCTCAGCATTGGCGAGTAGTTCATCGGTGACGGTCATCAGCCCTCCTTGCAGGGGAACGCCACGAACCTGGCGCTCAGCTGGTGCGGCCACGGAAGTCGTCGACACGAACTCAGCCACTACCTAAGCATGAACCCCTTCGGGCGCCCGCGCACCAGGCGAAGCGTTAATCATCCTCTGCATCGCCGCGCCGATCTCGGGCGCTGACTGTGGGCCGAGTGAGCGATCCTTGACGATCACCCTGACCTGGATGTCAGGATGCGGATGTGCCTTCCAACGATGGCTACGCTCGAATGTTCAAGCGGCACGCTCATCCGATCAGCGCCTGGTCGAGACTGCTGAGCACCCCGCTGCTGCTGGTGCCACTGTGGACCCGGCGCTGGTGGCTGTACGTGCCCATTGGCGCCTGGTTCGCGGTCAATCCGGTGATGACCCCGCCCGCTCGGGACACGTCGTCGTTCGCCACACGGGCCATCCTTGGCGAGGAGTCCTGGACTCGGGAGCCGACGTCCGAACCGATGGTGCTGGCCATGTCGGGCATGGCGAGCGCATCCTTGGTGGCTGCCATGGTCGCTGCCTACCGGCACAAAGGGGCTCGTGCGGCGTCGGCCACGATGGTCTTCATCGCGCTCACATTGGTCGAGTGGACAATGTGGGAGCGCCGATTCACGTGCGAAACGCGCCAGCCGAATCCCTGACGAACTCCTGAGGGGGGCGTCAGCGGTGTGCCACGTGCACGGAGGCGGTCGCGCCGTGCCGACAAAAGGTCCAGGTCGCGTCAACGTCGAGAGCGTCCAGCAGCGCGGCGTCGTGGGTGACCAGGAGCAGCGTTCCGCCGAAGCTCTCGAGGGCGCGCTGCAGTTGCTCGATCGCCTCGACGTCGGCGTGGTTCGTGGGTTCGTCCAAGACGAGGACGTTCACTGCCCGCCCCTGCAAGACGGCCAAAGCGGCCCGCGTCCGTTCGCCAAGCGACAGGCTGGAACAGGGCCGCAGGACGTGTTCTGCTCCTAGCCCGAATTTCGCCAGGAGGGTGCGGGTTTCGGCCGCGTCGGCGGAGCCCAGAGTGGCCATGACGACCTCGAGCAGTGGGCCGTCACCGGAGGTCGCCGAGCGGTCCTGATCGAGCACCCCGACAACGGTTCGCGCACCCCAAGACAGGCGTCCGGACGTCGGCTCGCCTGAGAGGATCGCCCGCAGCAACGTGGACTTGCCACTGCCGTTAGGGCCCATCAGCGCCACGCGTGACCCGCGCCTGACGTTGGTCGATACCGGCCCCACCACCAAATCGCCCGTCCGAGCTGTCACAGCGTCCAGGGCCACGACGACGTCGGTCGGCGGGCCGGCCTCGGCGATCGAGTACTGCAGGCGCCACTCCTTGCGCATCGGCTCGGGGGCGTCCAGACGCTTCACGGCCGCGCGCGCCCGGGCTGCCTTTTGGTCCTGCTTACGCGCCTTGTCTTCGGCCGGTTTCCGATCGATCGCGGGGAGGCCGCGGCGTCCGGCCAGCTTCACCTCCCGGTCAACCTTGACGCGTCCCATCCGCGCCCACTCGTCCTGCTTGCGGGCAAACGAGACCAGCGCGTCTCGCTGTGCCTCATAGGCTTCGCGCTCTTCGATCTGGTGCCGGACGCCCAGCGCCTTGGCCTCGCGGTAATCGCTCCAACCGCCTGGATAAAGCTGGACGCGCTGCTGCGCCAAATCGAGTTCCAGCACGGCCGTTGCGACCGCGTCCACGAACGACCGGTCATGAGATGCGATCAGCACCGGGGCGTCCACGTCCCGCACGAAGGCGGTCAGCTCGGCCAGACCGTCGGCGTCCAAGTTGTTCGTGGGCTCATCGAGCAATAGCACGTCGAATTGACTGACCAGGACCGACGCCAGAGCGGCCCGCGCGGCTTGACCACCGGAGAGCGTTCCGAGCGGCCTCTCGAGGTCGACCTCGAAGCCGAGCCGCGCGAGGGTTTCCGCCAGTCGGACGTCGAGATCCGCGCCGCCGAGGGCCAGCCAGCGGTCCAGGGCGGCGGCGAACCGCGTGTCGGCGCCTTGCTCGCCGGCCGCCAGAGCCTCGGTCGCGGCCTCATAGAGCGCGTACGCAGCGGAGACGCCCGTGCGGCGCCCTGCGTAGGCGACGATCGATTCATTCGCGTCCGGCGTGGTCTGCGGCAGCAAGCCCACGACCGCGTCCGGCGGGCTGGCGGCGATGTGGCCGATCTCGACCGAATGCTCGCCGGCGATCATGCGCAACAGCGTGGACTTGCCCGCGCCATTGGGTCCGACCACGGCGATCACGTCGCCGGCGGCGACCGTCAGGTCGAGACCCGAAAAAAGGGGACGAGCGCCGAAGGACGCGGCGACGCCGCTGAGGTGGAGGGATGCGGACATGATGAGACCTCGAGTCGCTGGATGGGCAGGGACGAGGTCAGTTCCACATGCCATCAACTCTGCCCGGTCAGCCTCCGTAGGTCAAAGGTCAGCCAAGGGCACGATTCTCGTTGAAGCGCCGTGGGAGGATGCCGCCATGGGGAGACGCGGAGACGTCCGAACGTTCGTGCTGGCCTGGGGGCTGGCCGCGGCACTGACGGGCTGCGCGGGCAGCCCGGTCACCACGCCAGCAACGTCTCCGTCGGGCACGGCATCATCACCGGTCCCAGCGCAGAGTTCAACCTCCCCGTCCTCAGTCACGACAGCCAGCCCGACACCGACCGAGACGCGGGCGTCCACGATCGTGTTGTCGAGCCGGGGCGTCGGACCGTTCGAGTTCAGCGATCCCGAGAAGGACGTGCTGGGGTTCCTGACCCCGATCCTCGGCGCGCCGCAGATCCAAGGCCAGGTCGGCGGCTGCGAGGGGGCGGGATTTGGCTATCAGTCGTATGCGACGTTCGGGGACCTCAAGATCCGATTCGCCGCGAACGACAACTCGTCGGCGTCGCCGCGGACGCTGCAGTCGTGGGACTTATCGTTCAGAGGCGCTCCCAAGGCGCCGCTGGCTCTAGACGAGGGAATCCCCGTCGGCAAGTCGCTGGCCGAGTTGCAGGCTCTCTATCCGACGGGCGGCGGGCTGGAGCACATGGGCGCTTGGGCGGCCGAAGACGTGGTCCTCATACCACCCACAGAGGCCGGCGGCGAGACGCTCGTCCATGCTGGCGATCTGGACTGGTGTACCTGACAGGAGCACGACCTCGCCTCTCGGCCAGGGCGGAGCCCGAAGGACCACGGGCTACTGGCCGGTCAGTCGGTAAAGCGGAGGGGCGCTGCCAAGGCGACCCGGCGGGGCTACCGGCCCGTCCGGCGACGTGGCAGGGTGGGGGTTTCATCGACCGAGGAGGACCGTGATGGCTACGAAGAATCCCGCCCGCGTGCTGATCGTGTCCACCAGCGCCCCCCAGTACGAACTCGCTGGCTATCGCACTGGCCTGTGGCTGGGTGAACTGACCCACTTCTACGACGTGCTGGCGGACGCTGGGCACGACCTCACCATCGCCAGCGTCGCAGGCGGCCTCGTGCCCATCGATCCCGAAAGCCTGGCCGCCCCGATCCTGAAGATGGGCGGCACTGACAAGCGCTACCAGGATCCGGCGTTCATGTCGCTCCTCGCCGCCGCCCCAAGCGTTGAATCCGTCGCCGATCAACCCTGGGATGCGGTCTACCTCGCCGGCGGCCACGGTGCCATGTTCGATTTCGCCCACAACCCCACCCTCGCCGGGCTGCTGGCCCGCACGCTCGAAGGGGGCGGCGTCGTGGCGGCCGTGTGCCACGGCCCCGCCGGGTTCGTGGGCGCGCGTTCGAGCGACGGGTCGCCGCTCATCGACGGGCGCAGGGTCACCGGGTTCTCGTGGCCCGAGGAGAAGGTGGCGGGCCGCGACGAGGTCGTCCCGTTCCGCCTCGACCTGGCGCTCAAGGATGAGGGCGCCAGGTACACCAAGGCGATGCTCCCCATGACCGAGAAGGTCGTCTCGGACGGTCGGTTGGTTACCGGACAGAACCCGATGAGCGCAGCCGGGGTCGGCGAGGCCGTCGCCAAGCTGCTCAAACGTCGGGAGCATTAAGGCGCTCGATGGTGGCCGCGCACCAGGCGCGGCTGGGGGACGTCGATGCTCCTGTTGGCTCCGGGCCGTGTTACGGTGGGCGCGCAATGCCCCCGGGGAGCGCGACAAGCGCTGAGAGTGCCATCCGGCAGACCCGTGGAACCTGACCTGGCTCACACCAGCGGAGGAAGTTGGGCAGGACGCCGCCCCTGCGGCGTCCGACCGACCCGCCGCCGTCGCCCCGGCCATCTGGCCGCCGACGAACGCGCGGGCGTGGCGTCCGACCACCCTTGGGGGCGGGAAGGAACGCATGGAGACGCCTGCGGGGACGCCCTCCCCGTCCACCTACGGCATCGGTGCGCGCGTGTCGCTCTACCCGATGTCCGACGACTACATCGACATCATCACGGGCGCGCTCGCGGACGCCGCACCGCACGCGGAGGGGCTCGAGTTCTCGACCGGTGTGGTGAGCACGTTCGTCGGCGGTGACGAGTCTCGACTCGTTGCCTGGCTCGCAGCCCTCATCGGAGCGGCCACCCGGCGCGCCGAGGGCGCCCACCTCGCCGTGTCCATCCTGCTGTCACGCGGGTGCCCCGGCGAGGTCACCTGTGAGCTGCGCAGCGGGCCGTGGGTATCCGACAGCCCCCTCGGCGCGCACGCCGTCGGCGTCGCGGGCACCGCGGAATGGTCCCTCTACCCCCTGCTGGACGCCGACACGGCGGCGTCCGGCCCGATCCAGCACATGGAGCCCATCCTGGCCGCCATCGAAGCGGCGCGGGCGTCCGGCCTCCACGCCGGCTCCGACCACTACGTGACCAGGCTGCGTGGCGACGTCGGCTCCATCCTCGCCCTGGTCGCGCAGGCCTGGCGTGACACCGGCGCGCTCGTGCAACACGTCACGTCCCACGTCCAGATCTCCATCAACTCCCCCTCCGAATCGAGGCCGTCATGAGCACCCGTCCCACCGAGACCGAAGCACCCGTCCAGGCGCCCCGCACCCGCGGAATGGCCCTCAAGGAGATCCTCGCGATCGTCGTCCTCGGCGTCGTGTTCGGCTTCCTCTACTACGCACTCGTGCAGGCGTGGGGGGCCCTCGCCATCGCCATGGGACCGTTGGGCGACCTGGCCCAGAACGTTCTCATCGGCGGCTGGTTCCTCGTCGCGCCGCTCGCGCTGTTCATCGTCCGCCGCCCCGGCGCCGGCCTCGTGGCGGGGGTGCTGGCCTCGGTGATCGAGGTAGTGTTCCTCGGTAGCCCGGTCGGCCCGGTGCTGCTGGTATCGGCTGCAATTCAGGGGCTGGGCTCCGAGCTAGCGTTCGCGGCGACCCGTTACCGGCGCTACGGGCTGCCCGTGTTCCTCGCGTCCGGCCTGACCACCGCACTGTTCAGCTTCGCTTACGCCACGATCAGGTTCGGCTGGTTGGGACAGGAGCTGTTCTGGATCCGACTCGTCCTGCACCTCTCGTCCGGACTTGTGCTGTGTGGCGTCCTGGGCTGGTTCATCGCCCGGGGGCTGGCCTCCACGGGTGTGTTGCGGGATCTGCCCGCGGGCCGTGGCTGACCTGCTCCGGCTCGACCGGGTCACCGTCGCCCACGACGGGAACCCCGTCCTGACGTAGGTCGACCTCACCGTGGGCCGGGGAGCTGTGGTGGCGCTCACCGGGCCGTCCGGTTCGGGCAAGTCGACGCTCTTAGCGGTCGCGTCCGGCCTGCACCCCCACTCGCGAGCCGGGGATCTCTTGGGCCGCGTCCTCCACTTCCATGAGGATGTCACCCTGTCGCCACCGTGGGAGCGGGCCGCCTGGCTGGGGTTCCTGGCCCAGGACCCGGCTTCGTCCTTGTGCCTGTCGACGGTCGTCGACGAGCTGGCCCTGCCGCTGGAGAACGCCGGCACGCCCATCGCTGAGATCGGCGACCGGGTGCAGGCGGTGGCCCATCGCCTCGGGATCACCCATCTCCTCCATCGGCGCACCAACCGGCTGTCGGGCGGCGAGCAGCAGCGGGTCGCGCTGGCTGCAACGCTCATTTCCGAGCCCGAGGTCGTCCTGCTCGACGAGCCGCTCAGCATGCTCGACCCGGACGCCGCGGCGTCCGTCGCCGGGCTGTTGAGGGCCGAACTGGGCGGGGCCGGCCCCGCCGCGGTCATCGTCGAGCACCGCGCCTCCGAGCTGGCTTCCGCAGGCCTCGTGCCGGACGTCTCCGTGCCGCTGGGGGCGACCACTCGCCCATCCCGGGCCGACCCGAGGCCGGGGCGTCCGGGCCCGGTGCTGCTCGACCGCTCGCTGCACAACGTCCGCCGAGAGGTGGACGGGCCGGTCGTCATAGACCGTCAGGCGGTCACCCTGCGTGCGGGGACCGTCACAGCCCTCCTGGGCCCGAACGGGACCGGCAAGACCACGCTGATGCTTGCGCTCGCCGGCCTGCTGCCGGGCGTAACCGGTGGCGGAGCCGAACGGGTGGGCATGGTGTTCCAGCGCCCGGAGACCCAGTTCCTTGCCCACAGCGTGCTCGCAGAGGCGTCCTGGGGAGCCGACGAGGGCCGCGCCCGCACGCTACTTCGCTGCGTGGGGCTGGACGGCCTCGAGGACCGCAACCCTCACCAGCTGTCCCTGGGTCAGCAGCGCCGACTCTCAGTCGCGGCGATGGCTGCCCAGAACCACCCGGTGCTCCTGCTGGACGAGCCGACCTTCGGGCTCGACGACGCGGGCGTGGCGGGCATGGAGGCACTGATCCGCTCCCTGCGAGACGAGGGCCGGGCCATCCTGCTGGCCACCCACGACCACGCGCTGGCCGCCCGGCTGGCCGACAAGATCACGGTGCTGGCATCCACGCAGGCGGCGACCGACCGGACGCCCCGGGAGCGCGTCCCTGACTCGCTCCTGGCCCGCTGCTCGCCGGTGCTGAAGTTCACGCTCGGGCTGGGCGCGGGGGTCGGGCTGCTGTTCACGACCGCGATCGTCCCGGTGCTGGCGCTGTGGGCCGCCATCACACTGGCGCTGCCGCTCCTCGCCCGAGTGTCACTCGCGCGGGTGTTGCGCTTTCAGGTACCGGTCTGGCTGTTCGCGTCCTCGGCCCTGGCCATCAACCTCCTCAGCCGACCCGGGCCGCCGGTCTTCGGCGTGGGCCCCCTGATAGTCACCCAACCTGGGCTCCAGTGGGGCCTGGCGCTCGCGGCACGCTCGCTGGCGATCGGAGCCCTAGCCGGCCTCTTCGTCCTCAGCACGGACGCCGTCCGCTTCGTCAACGCCGCACACCAGCAGGCAGGCGTGCCGGCTCGCCATGCGTACGCCCTGCTCGCCGGGTACAGGCTGATGGAGATGCTGCCCGACGAATGGCGCACCATCCGCGCGGCGCACGCCGTTCGCTCGCGTGGGCGCTCGGGCCGACGGGCGTGGCTGGCAGGATTCGCGCGGTCCGCGTTCGCCCTGCTCGTCGTCTCGCTACGCCGCGGTCAGCAGCTCTCCGAAGCCCTGGAGGCACGCGGTTTGGGCCGGACGCCGCGCACCGTCTGGCGTCCGTTGCGGTGGGGCCGCGCGGATGCCGCGCTGCTTGTGGGAGCGGCCTGCGTCACTGCGGTGTTCGTGGCTGCCCTGCTGGGTTGGTGAAACCGGGACGACGATGGTCAACAGTCCCGTGGTCGTCCGCCTACGACGTGGACGCCCAACCGCAGCGCTTCTCGGGCCGGGACCGTGAGGGGACAGGCAGGTAGGCGTCCGCTCCCTGTGATCCGACCGGGGCCTCACTGCGGGTCGTCGGTGCCGCGTTCGATCCCGAGGGTGGCCAGCAGGTCTTCATGGAGCGAGATCCAGACCAGGTGACAGGACGGCCGGTCCGGGGCGTCGAGCCAGGCCTCGTCGCCGGCAAGGAAGCGGTCGAGGGCGGCGCGATAGCGGGGCGCGTGGATCCTGAAGCGATCGAGTGCGGCGGTCAGCTGCTGGCAGACAATGTCGAGCTGGCCGCCGATCGAGCGCAACTCTCGCCGGACAGCGGCATCGACCCGCCCGTCGAGATGGGCGTTCAGCTGCCAGCGGGTGCAGGCCCGCCCGTGACGTCGGTTGAGAGGCAGGAACCCGCAGTGCGCTGCCACCACCAGGTGACGGACACCGGCGGCGTCTAGCTCGGAGGCGAGTTGTTGCTCGTTCTCGAGTTTGCCGCGCTCCGTCAGTGACCAGCTGGTGGTACCGAACCAGTCGTGCTGGCGGGCCCAGCCGGACGCCTCGGCGTCCAGCAAGTGCTCGGTCACGAAGGCCGGATCGAGCTTGTACAGCGACGCCGCCTCGCTGACGGTCGGCGCGCCAAGGACCCGCACGGCATGCAGCGCCAGCAGTTCGGGCGAGGATGGGCCCATGCCCGCCATCCTGCCCTATTCAGGCGATGCGTCCCGTGCCCTGCCCGCTCACACCGCCGTCCTGTACGCGCAGATGGCAGTTAGGCGGTCGATGTCCTCGGGCGGGTTGAGTACGGCTCGCGGGTCGGCAACTTGACCCGGGAAGCGGCCGCCGCGGCGGCGATCGCAGTGTTGAGCGCTTGATAGAGGGCAATTTCACCCAAGCGGACCGCGCGCACAACAGCATCGCCGGCCGGGTCCATGCTCGACTACCAAGACTTCCCATGAGTGCCAGGGTTCAGGTGCTCCTCGAAGTACTGCTCAACGCTGAGAAGGTGCCCCCCCATTCGCAGCCGGGCAGCCTCGGGATCGCGTGCCTTGGTCGCCCACAAGATGGCTTGATGTTCTGCGTGAGTCTGGTGCTCAATTCCCTTGGCCGACATCGCCCGCCACAGGCGTGCTCGGATGGTTCGGCTGCTGAGCGCGTGGATCATGGCGGCCAAGGTCGAGTTACCCGACGCGTTGGCGATGATCGTGTGAAACTCGAGGTCGGCTTCCATCACGGCATCGTGGTCCACCCTCTGCTGCTCCAGCATGTACTCCATCCGGCCGAGGATCCCATGCGCTTTCTGCAACTCTGCGTCTGTGATCCGGATGGCTGCGCGGCCGGCCGCCTCGATCTCCAGGATGCGGCGGACGCCCATGACCTCAAGAATGTTTCGGGGTCCTTGGAGGTCCACCAGCGCCTCGAGAGGCGTGAGGAGGGTCTCGGCGTCGAGCGCGGTCACGTAAGTGCCAGCACCCTGCCGGGTCTCGAGCACTCCCATGAGCGCTAGCGCCCGCACCCCCTCGCGCAGGGATCCCCGTGAGACACCGAACTGGTCCGCGAGCTCTTTCTCCACCGGTAGCCGACCGCCGGGCACGAGCCGGCCGCTGGTGATCATGTCCTTGATGCCGTTGAGGACAACTTCGGTCTGAGACCGGCTACGGCCTTCCATGGGAGCTCCTTCCCTCGGCTTTGATCATACAACTTCGGCGAACATCAAACGACTTGCGTGTGCCGTATACCCTGATCCGCGGGGTCCGCGCAAGGAGTCTTGACATGAACGCAGAATCATCAGATGATTTAGTCAGCTTGGTCAGCTAAGCAAGATGAGCCGGCGACGCAAGGGCGCCAACTTCCAGCCGAAGGAGACCCATGACCGTCACCGCCGTCGTTGAGCCAGAGCCTTACATCATCGACCACTCACGCATCCAAGACGCACCAACGAGCTTCTGGGCCAGCTCAAGCTGCTCGGCCCCGGGATGATCACCGCCGCCGCCGTCGTAGGCTCCGGTGTGACAGCGGCAGCGTGACCGCTGGATGCGCATCCTGATGGGCCCTCATCGGGGCAGCGGTGTCCCATCCCCTCGTCAAGGGAGGCCGTGGAATCACCGTGATGGTGTGAATTTTTGCGGTCGCGATCATCCTCGTCGGAAGCACCGGGCTCTACTCGACCTTCCTCTGCTGACACTCCACCAGCCCAGCACATTTCCCAGCACCTATGTGAGACACGAATCCAACAGGAAGAATCATGAATTACATCTACGAGCAATCACGCGTCTCCCACGCAGGGGCAACCTTCTGGCTACAGACCACTCCTCACGGGAAGGTACTGGTGATTGCTGACGGGACCCCTACCCAACTCGACCGGTTCCACGGCTCGCCCGACTCCGGCCACTTCGTAGCACCGGCCGACGCGGACAACGCCCACGCCCTGCGCGACACGCTGCCTTGGCTGAAGCCCCGCCGTTGGGGGCTTGAGACCTCCGCGGGCACCGGGGACCGGCTGGGGCTCTGCACCCCTGGCCACGCGCAGGCATTCCAAGCGGTGGACGGCGTGAACCCCATATTCGCCCAGCAGTCCACCCGCGAGATGGGTCGCACGCATCGGACGCCGCGCAACGTGCTCGATGACGCGACCTGGGGGGCCTTCCAGGCCGGCTGGACGGGCGGCGTCGGCGCGGACGCGGATCACCAGAAGACCGAGGAGTCGCTGTCGGCGTGCGCCGAGGCAGGCTTCATGTTCTTCACCATCGATCCGGGTGACGAGATGGACATGGCCGCACACGACGACAGCGCCGCCACCGTTCGCGCCAAGGCCGATTCCCTGGATCTCTCGGCCCTCGACACGTCGTTCACCCACCTGCTCGCACGGTACGCAGGGAAGGTGATCGAATTGGAATCTGGGCCGCTGGTGCTCGACGAAGAGTCGGTCGTCCGCGCGGTCGTAAAGGCCGGACCCGCGCTGGTCCGTGGCTTGGAGTTGATCAGGCACGTCGACTCCCTGGGCGTGGAGCGCGAGTACGAGATCGCGATCGACGAAACCGACAAGCCGACCACGGCGGTCGAGCATGTCGTCATCGTCAGCGAGTTGCACCGCCTCGGTGTCGACTTCGTGTCGTTCGCGCCGCGCTGGGTGGGCCAGTTCGAGAAGGGCGTGGAGTACATCGGTCCCCGGGACGCGTTGGCCGACAATTTCCGCACTCACGCTGAGATCTCCCGCGCCCTCGGCCCTTACAAGCTGTCGCTGCACTCAGGGTCAGACAAGTTCTCGATTTACCCCATCTTTGCCGAAGCCACCCGGGGAATCTGCCACCTCAAGACCGCCGGAACCAGCTGGGTTGAGTCTCTCCGCGTCATTGCCGCAAACGACCCGGCACTCCTGCGCGAGATCCTGCAGCAATCGCTTGCCAGCTTCGAGGAGAACCGGCACAGTTACCACCTGTCGTGCGACCCCGGGAAGATTCCGGCGAACCCGTCCGATGAGCAACTCGACGATCTTATTACCGCCATCGACTCGCGGCAGGTCATGCAC
>JBKHWW010000148.1:0-23670 GCA_046566345.1 Actinomycetes bacterium | reverse complement strand
TCCCGGCCTCCGGGCAGCGGACGGCTGAACTCGTCGAGGGCGCCGAACTCCACATCGTCAAGGGCGGGCCGCACGGGATCGCGACCTCCCACGCCGACGAGGTCACCGCCACGATTCTGGACTTCCTGGCCCGCCTGTGAGTCTCCGCCCGTGAAAGCCCGCGTGGAGCCGGACCCCTTCCACCCGGGCGCCTTTCGGGTGATGGCCGGCGACACGGCCCAATCCTGGGTCATGCCTGACGACCCGCTGCGGCTGGAGTTCGAGTACGTGCAGCGCGTCGTCGAGGCGCTCGACGCCACGGTGCTGGGGCGGCCCGCCGACGAGCGGATCCGGATCGTGCACCTGGGAGGCGGCGGCCTGACGATTCCTAGGTGGGTAGCGGCGCGGCGACCAGGGACGGTGCAGGTGGTGTGCGAGCCGGACGCCGACCTGATCGGCGACGTGCGCCGGCTGATGCCCCTGCCTCGGCATTCCGGCATCAAAGTACGGACGGTGGGTGGGCGAGAGGGGCTGCAGGCGATGGCCGCAGACACCTTCGACGCGCTCGTCCTGGACGCGTTCGAGGGCCCACGGGTTCCCGAGGAACTCGCCACGGGTGACTTCCTGGCCGAGGTGGCCGCGCGCCGGCGTCCGGGGGCGGTGTTTGTCGCCAACGTCACCGACCGCGCCCCCTTCGCGTGGGGCAGGCGCTTCGTGGCGGCCGTGCGTGGGGTGCACCGCTCGATTTTGATGAGTGCCGAAACACCAGTCTGGAAGGGACGCCGCTTCGGCAACCTCGTGGTGGTCGCCTCGGACGCGCCGCTGCCCGCGACGGCGCTGTCCCGAGTTGCCGCCCGGGCGGCGTTCCCGTACAGGTTCCTCGCCGGGCGCGACGTGGTCGACTGGATCGGCGACGCCACGCCCTTCTCGGACGCCGACCCGCAGGCCTCGCCGGTCCCGCGCCGCGGAACCTGGTTCTCCTGACCCACGTTGGCATACTGACCCAGTGACCACCGACACGACCCCGCGACAGGCGGTTCGACGAGCCCGGGGGCGTGGGCTCACGTTCGCCGGCTTGCTGCTCCTGGCGCTCGGCCTGGGGGCACTCGGGTGGGCATCGTGGGACACCTTCGTCAGGCCCGTCGTCGATGCCGAGGTCGCCGCGGCTCAGGTGGCGGCGCTCCGCGACCAATGGTCCGGGCACTCGGCAGCGGCAACCCCGTCAGCGACGCTCCCCTCAACAGGGGACGCCGTCGCGCTGATCACGATCGAGGGGCTGAACGACGCAGCGCCGCAGGTGGTCCTCGCCGGGACCGACGACGCAACCCTGACGCTCGGCCTGGGTTGGTACGACGGCACCACGCCGCCGGGCGAGCTTGGCAACTTCGCCGTGGCCGGCCGGGGGGACCCGAATGGTCCCCTCGCGGGGCTGGCGTCCGTCCCTGCGGGTACCCGCGTCGTCATCGAGACCGCCGAGGCTGTGCACACCTACCAGCTGCGCGAGCGGCCGGGCGACACGGTGGTGGCGGCGACCGATACGTGGGTGATTCAGCCGGTGCCCGGGCGTCCGGAACTGCGGCCCACAGAGGCGCTGCTCACGATCACCTCGACGTATGACTTGTTCCGCCCCGACACGCGGCTGGTGGCCTTCGGCGTCCTGGTGGAGACGCGGCCCAGGTGAGGCCACCCGCGTCGGCGGCCGCCGGTAGTCTCCTCGTCATGTCCGACCGCGAAGCGCTCATCGCCGCCATTCAGAAACTGGCCGTCGTCCGTGGCCGGGTCACCCTCGCGTCCGGCAAGGAAGCCGACTATTACGTCGACCTTCGGCGCGTCACTCTCGACGGTGCCGCGGCGCCGGTGGTGGGGCGCGTCATGCGCGCCCTGGTCTCCGACTGGGACTTCGAGGCCGCCGGGGGGCTGACCCTGGGCGCCGATCCCGTGGCGGTGGCGATGATGCACGCAGCCGCCGCCGAGGGTCGGCGACTGGACGCATTCGTGGTGCGCAAGGAGTCGAAAGCCCACGGCCTGCAGCGCCGGATCGAGGGCACTGAGGTGGCCGGGCGCCGCGTCGTGGTGGTCGAGGACACGTCCACGACCGGCGGGTCGGTGATGCAGGCCGTGCAGGCGGTCCAGGAGGCCGGGGGGATCGTCGTCGGCGTCGCCACGATCGTCGACCGGAACACCGGCGTCCGCGAGCGCATCGAGGCCGCCGGCCTGCCCTACCGGTACGCGGTGGGGCTGGAGGATCTGGGTCTGGCCTAGGCTCCAAACCCTGCGGGCCCATCGGGCCTGTCGGGGGTGCCGGGGAGCGCGGGGCAGCGGCTAGGGTAGTCGCATGGAGTTCATCGGCATCATCCTCTTGGTCCTCCTGCTCGTCGTCGTAGGCGGCGTCGCGTGGGCTGTGGGCGCCTACAACGGCTTCGTCAAGCAGCGCAACCTGATCCAGGAGTCGTGGCGCCAAGTCGATGTCGAGCTGAACCGGCGCTACGAGCTCATCCCCAACCTCGTCGAGACGGTCCGTGCGTTCGCCGCGCATGAGCGCAACACTCTCGAGGGCATCGTCCGGTTGCGCTCGCAGGCGCAGGCGCTGGCGGACGCCGAACACCACGCCGCGCCCTCGCCGGAGCGGGCGGCGGTCGAAGAGCAGCTCACGTCGGCCGTGCGCGGTCTGATGGTGAGCGTCGAGGCCTACCCCGACCTGAAGAGCAACCAGAACTTCCTGGAACTGCAGCGGCAGTTGGCCGAGACCGAGGATCGCATCGCCGCCGGACGCCGCTACTACAACGCCAACGTGCGCAACTACAACACCCGCATCGAATCGGTACCGTCGAACTTCATCGCCAGCTCGTTCAAGTTCGAGAAGGCGACGTACTTCGAGGTCAACGAGCCTGAGGTGCGGCGGGCGCCCGACGTCAACTTCGGCGAGATCAGCTACCGCGGCGATCAGGCTGGCGCCTCGCGCTCGGGCGCTTCCGAGGTCGGACGCCAGGCACCCAGCGAGCTGCCCAACCCGCAGGCCTACCACGACCGCGGGTCGGACCTGGGCCTCGAGCGGCCGGCCGAGTCTCCCTTCCCGGCCGAGCCCTACCAGGGCCAGCCTCAGCAGAGCCAGCGCCCCCAGCCGCCCCAGGATCCGGGCTACCAGCCGCCGAGGTATGGCCCCGGCCAGCAGTGACCCTTCCCCACCTGACCTGGTGACCTTCTTGCGCCTCTGACCCGTTGGCCGCTGTGAGCCCTTACGCGGGGACCCCGATCCGGGGGTAGGTTGACGCGTGTGACGGCGGCGGGGACAGAGTTCGACTTCGACAAGATCAGATGGATCTACTTCGGCCTGATGATCGGCATGTTCACCGCGTCGATCAGCATGACCATCGTCGGGCCGGCCATCCCGCGGATCGTCGCCGACCTTGGCGGCGTCCAGTACTACGCGTGGCTGTCGACGATCGTGATGCTCGTCTCGGCGATCGTCACCCCCATCAGCGGAAAGCTGTCGGACATGTTCGGGCGCCGCCTGTTCTACGCGCTGGGCCTGATCCTGTTCATGGTGGGCTCGGTGCTCTCCGGCCTGGCCCAGAACTTCGTCTGGCTGGTGGCCTCCCGCGCCGTCCAGGGCGCGGGCATGGGCGTCCTGATGCCGCTGTCGCAGACGATCCTCGGCGACGTCATCCCCGCCCGCCAGCGGGGGAAGTACGCCGGCTACATGGGGGCGATGATGGGGGCGGCCCAGGTCGCCGGCCCGCTGATCGGCGGGGCTGTCACGGACGCCTCGTCCTGGCGCTGGCTGTTCTTCATCAACCTGCCGATCGCCCTGGTGGCGCTCGTGCTGGTGGTCAGGTTCATGAGAGTGCCCGAACTGGACATCCCCAGGACGGTCGACTACGCGGGCATCGCGACGATGACCGTCGGCGTCACCGCAGCGCTCCTGGGCATCAGCCTGGGCGGCACGCAGGGGTGGCTCGATCCGGTGGTGCTCGCGCTCCTCGTGGTGGGCGCCACCGTGTTGGTGCTGTTCGTGAAGATCGAGCAGCGGGCGGCGGAGCCCATTGTGCCGATGCATCTGTTCAGCAACTCGATCTTCACCTGGTCGGTGTTGGCGTCGTGCTTCATGAGCATGGCCCTCATGGTGCTGCTCATCTACACCCCGGTGTACGCCCAGGGGGTGTTGGGGGTGTCGGCGACGGCGTCCGGTCTGATCCTGATCCCGATGAACGTCGGCCTGTTCCTGATGGGCATCGTGGTCGGCAACCTGACCACGCGCACCGGCCGGTACAAGTCGTTCGCGGTCGCTGGCGCCGCCATTGCGGCGGTTGCTTCGGCGCTGATGTTGCGCCTTGGGCACGAGTCCACGGCGTGGGAGCTGACGGCGTACACGACCCTGTTCGGCCTCGGCGTCGGCATGTCGTTCGGCATCTACACCCTCACGGTGCAGAACTCGGTGCAGCGACGCGACCTCGGCCCCGCCACGTCCTCGTTGCAGTTCTTCCGGAGCATCGCCAACACCCTCGGCACCGCCATCGCGGGGACCCTGATGGCCACGCAGCTGACCTCCAGCCTGGGCTGGCGGATGACCCCCGAGGCGCGCCAGCAGATGCCGGCAGGCGGCTTGGACCCGAATGCGGTCCTGAACCCGGGCGCGATGGCGCAGCTGCCCGAGTCGGTGGCGCTGGTGATGAGGCTGTCATTGGCGGACGCGATGCACAGCATCTTCTCGACGCTGCCCTGGATGGCGCTGGTCGTCGTGGCCACCACGCTGGCGATCCGGGCGATCCCGCTGCGCGACACACTCGCGCCCGACGAGCCCACCCAGGCGCTGGAGGCCGCCACGTTCAGCAACGTCGACCCGCAGGTCTTGGGGCTCACGCCCGACGAGCGCCACGCCCGCGCCAAGGAGCGCTTGCTCGCCGCGCACCTGATCCTGCTCGCCGAGCAGGCAGACCACGCGGAGAACTCGCTGCTTCAGCAGGCGGTGACCGAGTTCGGAAACGGCGACCTCGACCGCGGCAGGCAGCTGATCCGCTCGGCGAGCACCATGCTGATGGCCGAGGACGCCGGCCTGATCGACGAGCACGAGCCCTTCGCGGTGGAGTTGTCGGAGCGTGGCCAGCGGAAGGACATGCTCAGCGATGCGCTGACGGCGCGGCTGACGGCGGTGGCGAGCCGGGTCGCGGCCGAGGCGGGCCCCACCACCTCCCTGACCCCCACCAAGCCGCGCTTCGGCTCGTCCGCGGGCATCGATGACGGGGCGATGCGACGCGCGATCTGGATGCTGGACACCGCGCTGGTCGCCGACGTCGCCACCCGTCGGTGGGGGATCGACGTTCCCGAGGCGGAGAGTTGAGCGCGGGAATCTGATCCGGGGGGAGTGATCGCAGCAGGCACCGCGGCGGAGTGCCGTCAGCCAGCCTCGATGGCCTCGCGCTCGGCGGAGTAGCGGTCCTCGACCTTGCTGAACAGCCACGAGGCGACGACGCCGGCGACCAACATGGCGGCGGCGAAGCCCAGGAACGCCGCGAGCCCCAAACCGCTCTTCTCGACCGCCTCGGCCGTGAAGACCACGGTCGGGAAGATGGCCGCCGACGACCCGGCAACCATGCCCAAAATGAAGTGGTACATGCCTGCGTAGTGCCGCTCGAACGCCCAATTGGCCGCCTTGGCGAACAGCAGGACGCAGGCCACCAGCCCGACGAATAGCGGGATGAACACGGTCGGGTCGAAGTCCTTGATGCCCTCGGCCATCTTGTCGTAGAGGCCGAAGTAGATCAGGAAGTTGGACGGGCTCATGCCGGGCACGATCACGCCTAGCCCGATGAGTGCGCCGGACCCGAACCACACCGGAATGCTCGGTGGCACTTCGAGCGACGCCTGCCCGCCCAGCATCATGATCCCGAAGATGAACAGCCCCGAGATGACGAGGACCGCCCAGTGCTTAGCGGCGCGGCCGTGCCGGCCGGCGGTCCGCCACAGCGACGGGAAAGTGCCGATCACGAACCCGATGAACAGGCAGACGAAGGCTGCCTCGTACCGCCCGAAGGCTGCCGCGACGACGATCGAGAACAGCACCACGCCGATCACGCCACCGATGCCGACCGGCAGGAAGTACCGCACGTTGTCCACGAAGCGGTGGCGCATGTTGGCCAGGAACCGGATCATCGGGTCGTAGATCTTGAAGATCACCGCCAGCACTCCCCCCGAGAGGCCCGGCAGGATGAACCCGACGCCCACCGCAATGCCCTTGAGCAGGCGCACGAACCACGCGGCCACGCCCTCGGAGTGCAGGTCGTCGGCGTCGGGTGCGCCTGGCCGGATCGGGGTGACGGGGTCTGGTGCCGGCCCGCGGGAGTGCGTCATGCCATGCTCTTCTCGGTCGAGGTGCGTTCCGACCCAGGGTACCGGCGGCCCCCTGGGCGACTCCATTGCGGTGGCAACCCGCGGTGCCGCCCTTCACGATCCACCCGGGGCCAGCGAGGGTGTCAGGCCGGCCACTCGCGCCTTTGGTTAGGGTGGCCCCGATGGACGACGCGCGGACGCCCCCCGACGACCCCACCGCCCCGGACGTAGGCGTGGGGCCGCACCCGCTGCCGTGGCCGGACGACCGGCGCCTGGATCCGGATCTTTTGGCTCACGGCGACCGACGCAACGTCGTGGACGCCTACCGCTACTGGACGGTGGAGGCGATCGTCGCCGACCTGGACACCCGTCGCAGGCCGCTCCACGTGGCCATCCAGAACTGGGAGCACGACTTCAACATCGGGTCGGTGGTGCGCACGGCCAACGCCTTCAATGTCGCCGGTGTGCACATCCTCGGACGTCGACGCTGGAACCGGCGTGGGGCCATGGTCACCGACCGGTACCTGTACGTGCACCACCACGAGACGGTGGCCGACTTCGCCGCCTGGCTCGCGCGCCGCGGGATTCCCGCGATCGGCGTCGACAACCTACCCGGGGCCGCGCCGCTGGAGTCCAGCGCGCTGCCGCGCGCGTGCTGCCTCGTCTTCGGGTCCGAGGGGCCAGGGCTGAGCGATGAGGTCCTGGACGCCTGCGAGCGCCTGGTCGCCATTACGCAGGCGGGATCCACGCGATCGATGAACGCCGGTGCTGCCGCAGCGATCGCGATTTACCACTGGACGCTGCAGCATGCAGTTGCCCACCCCGTGGCCGGGCCCAGCACCGCCGGTAGAATCGCCCCATGACACAGCCCGGCGCCGCGACCGCAGGGGCACCCTCGGCCGCGGCGTCCACATGGGTGTCGCCCCCACGGGAGGCGCTCGACTACCCGGTGCTGTTCGATCCGGCCCCTGCCGTGGCGCGCTGGCGGGGCCTGAGGCGGCTCGTGGTCAGCCGCGTGATCGGGCTCGTTCTGTCGGGGGGCATCTGGGCGGTGCTGTGGTGGCTCAGCCGCGACAACCTGTGGGAGGGCTTTTGGTGGGTCCTCGGCGTGAGCATGGGGCTTTCCGTGCTGTGGCTCGCACACGCGATCGTGAGCACCGTGCTGGCGCGCCGCGACATTGCCCGACTGCACGAGGGCCTGGCGCTCGGAATCGGGCGGGGTGGTGTCTTCCTGGACGGCTTCCTACCCTGGTCGCACGTGGCGTCGATCGAATCCAAGCCGGCGGGGCAACGCGGGAGCGTCCGGCTGGTGATCACGTCGATCTCTGGCGTCCGCGGCGAAGTCCCGCTCGAATGGCTTAGCCAGACGCCGGCAGCGATCGACGGAGCCGTCCGTGCCCTCTCCGGGAAGCGCTTCGCGGTTGACCTCACCACCTTCGACCGGCGCCCCAGGCGACCTCGACGGGCCAAGCGACGGAGGGACTCGGCTGCGAACCGCGGCTGATTGCGATTGAATGGTGGCGCCAGCGAAGTCGCGCACCGAGGAGCCAGAGATGCCCATTGCCACACCCGATGTCTACGCCGAGATGATCGACCGTGCGAAGTCGAAGGGCTTCGCCTACCCCGCAATCAACGTGACGTCGTCGCAGACGCTGAACGCCACCCTGAAGGGATTCGCCGACGCCGGCAGCGACGGCATCATTCAGTTCTCCACCGGCGGCGCCGAGTACGGCTCCGGCCAGGGCGTGAAGGACATGGTCACCGGCGCCGTCGCCCTCGCCGAATTCGCGCACGTGGTCGCCGCGAAGTACCCGGTCAACATCGCGATCCACACCGATCACTGCCCCAAGGACAAGCTCGACACCTACGTCCGCCCCCTGCTTGAGGTGTCCGCCGAGCGCGTCCGCAACGGCCGCGACCCGCTCTTCCAGTCCCACATGTGGGACGGCTCGGCCGTCTCGCTGGAGGAGAACCTGCAGATCGCCGAGGAGCTTCTGGCCAAGACGTCGGCGAACAAGCAGATCCTCGAGATCGAGGTCGGCGTCGTCGGTGGCGAAGAGGACGGCGTTGCCCACGAGATCAACGAGAAGCTCTACTCGACCGTCGACGACGGCATGGCAACCGCCGCCGCCCTCGGTCTCGGCGAGAAGGGCCGTTACATCACGGCGCTCACCTTCGGCAACGTCCACGGTGTCTATAAGCCCGGTGCGGTGAAGCTGCGTCCCGAGGTGCTGAAGGAGATCCAGGACGCCGTGGGCGCCAAGTACGGCAAGGACAAGCCGTTCGACCTGGTCTTCCACGGCGGATCGGGGTCCTCCCCCGAAGAGATCGCGGCGGCCGTGTCGTACGGTGTCATCAAGATGAACGTGGACACCGACACCCAGTACGCGTTCACCCGCCCGGTGGCGGGCTGGATGCTGGGCAACTACGCCGGCGTCCTCAAGGTCGACGGCGAGGTCGGCAACAAGAAGCAGTACGATCCCCGCGCCTGGGGCAAAGCCGCCGAGAACGGGATGTCCGAGCGCATCGTCCAGGCCTGCAAGGACCTGGGCTCGGTCGGAACCCACGAGGCCTGACCGGCCACACGCGGCGCCCGCCCCCTTGCCGGGCGGGCGCCGTTGCTCGTCCGGAGGTCTTTGCAGGTCTGGGGATCGGCGATCGCCAGCGCCGCGGCCCTGGTGCCGTGCACCATCCCCCACCCAGCCAACGAGTCATGGAGCGGGGCCATCAGCCGGCCCGTGATCCCGAGCCGCCGGCGTCCTGAGGTGCGGACCATGAGGCAACCGCCGGGGGCGGGGGAGACATCGAAACGGTCGTACAGGAGCGGCTCTCCGGCGTGCGGAGCATCGCGGGCCTCGTGGATCCAGACGATCACCTCAGAATCACCCTCGCGGCGCCGGGTGTGGTGCGCGCGCAACGTGATCGTGGTGCTGCCTCGGCGGTGGGTGATCGTCTCGTCGGCGGCCACGTCGGCGTGCGCGGGATCGTACGCCCAGACGGCGAGGAGCGCAGGGTCTGCGAGGGCGTCCGCAACGAGCGCGGTCGGTGCCGACACGAAGTGCCGGACGCGCTGGGCGCGGGCTGGGGCTGCCAAGAGCCCCGGCTCGACCGGAACCGGTTCGGCGGCGTAGGGGTCGTCGGCACCCTCCCGCAGGGCGGGCGCCAGGTCCTGGGGCACCACGCCGTCGGCGTGCACCAGCCGTCGGACCGCCCCGGACGGCTCCTGGAGCAGAGCCACCAGCAGTCCGTAGGTGTCGGGTGCCGAAGCACGGTCGACGAGCGCCTGAGCCCGCGGGCCGAGGCGCAGCGGCACGGCCGGGCCCGGCTCGCCGCCCACGACCTCGCGTGCCCGGGCGCGGGCGGACGCGAGCGTGATGCCGTGCCGCCCGAGGAGGCCAGCGGCGGCACCGCCCAGCGCGATGAGGCCGAGGTAGAAGTGCTCGATGTCCACCTCGCCGGCGCCCGCCTTCTGGGCCTCCCGCGAGGCCGCCGTGGTCCAGTGGGTGACGAGTCGGTCTCTCAACGTCGGCGTCCTTCGTGTCGTGTCGGTCCGCTCTCGAAACTACCGTGGCGCAGCCGTTGGGCGGTGCAGAGTGCCCGCGGAGGGGTTGCTACCGTTGCGCCATGCGCATCGGGCCCGTCGAAGCCGCCATCATCGCCCTGGCTGTCATCGGCCTGCTCGTCATGGTGGTCGGACGCCGCCGGGGGCCCGCTCCCCACGTGTTGCTGGAGCGACTCTTCGACGAGCCCTCGAAACCCACGCCTGGCACGAAGGCGCGCGTTTGGGCCCTCGGCGTGCTGAACGAGGCGGGAGTGGACGCCGACGCCGACCCCGTTTACGCGATGAAGGTGCTGCGCGAGGCGGATCCCCGGCTCACACCCGATGCCGCCCGCGTGCTCGTCGGCGCGCTCGCGACCTGATCCGATCGCGGAGCGGGTGAGCTTCCGCGCGTCGGTCAGGGTTGGGGTTGGTCGTAGGGGCGCGCCGGGACCGCGGGCACCCACCGCATGGACACAGCCAGCACGAGGGCGGCTACGACGAGCCCCCCGGTGAGGGTCGCCACGGCCGGCCACCCGCCCCAAGCCCAAGCCGTCCCCGCCAGTGCGCCGCACACCGACGACCCGAAGTAGTAGAACGCGAGATAGAGGGCACCGGCCATCCCGGTCCCGCGACCTTTGTTGGCCGCCCGGGCGCTCACCCAGCCGCTGGTCGTGCCGTGCGCGGCGAAGAACCCGAACGTGATCAGGCCGACGCCGGCCACGACAGCGCCCAGGTGATCAGCTACGGTGAGGGCCACGCCGGCGCCGTAGAGGAGGAGCGCGACGGGGACCACGGTGCGCGAGCCGTACCGCGCCGCCAGGCGTCCGGCGAGCGGCGAGCTGAACGAGCCCAGCAGGTAGGTGCTGAAGACCAGACTGGCCACCCCGACCCCCAGGTCGAAGGGGGGCAGCACCAGCCGAAACGACAGGCCGTTGAACGCCGCCACGAACCCGCCCATCGATGTGAAACCGATGGCATAGAGGGTGAGCAGGCCGCGGTCAGCGAGCATCCGGCGGGCGTTGTCCAGCAACTGGCTGTGGTGCAGGGGTGTGGCGTGGAATCGCCGAGCAGGGGGCAGGACCAGGCCCAGCACGACCGAGACCGCCAGGGCGAGCACCCCGATGGCCGCGAGTGCGGCCCGCCACCCCCACCACTGGGCGATGAGGCCGCTGAGTAGGCGTCCCGACATGCCGCCGATCGCGGTGCCGCCGATATACAGCCCGGTGGCTGCCGACGCCCAGGCCGGCGCCACCTCTTCGCGCAGGTAGGCGGCGGCCACCGCGGGCAGGCCGGCCACAGCGAACCCGAGGGCGCCCCTGAGCGCCAGCAACACGCCCCACGAGGGCGCGAAGGCGGACGCCACGGCCACCACGGCGGCGATCAGCAGCGACACTCGCATGAGCGTGAGGCGACCCACGGCGTCCGACAGGGGCCCGAAGAAGAGCAGCGCGACCCCGAGCAGGACGGTCGTCACCGACAGCGACCAGGTGGCGGTGGCAGGGCCCACAGCGAAGGAGTCGGCCAGCAGCGGCAGCAGCGGCTGGGTGGAGTACACGAGCGCGAACGTGGCCAGCCCTGCCAGGAACAGGGCGACGGTGATTCGCCGGTATTCCCGGTCCTGGGGCACCCACCCGGGCGCGGTGGGTGCGGGCGGGCTCATGATGCCCATCCTCCCACCGGTACGCTGACGCCCATGGCGAACGATGCGCGGACCCTGCTGCTGGCGGCCCCGGTGGGGCGCACCGAGCTCCCCGCGGATCCGGCGCTGGAGGCCGTGGTCTCGGCAGGCGAGGCTGGCTTCCTCGATGTTGTCGCCCGGCACCCGGCGTCGCCGCTGGTCTGGGCCCTGCTGGCCGAGGGCTCGCTCACCGCGCACACTCTGCAAGGCGATCTGACCGCCTACGCCTTCGCACGCACCGGCTACCACCGGGGCCTGGACGCGTTGCGCCGGGCGGGCTGGCGCGGCAAGGGCCCCATCCCGTGGGGGCACGAGCCGAACCAGGGGTTCCTGCGGGCACTGTGGGCGCTGGCGTCCGCAGCGTGGCGCATCGGGGAGCACTCCGAATACGAACGCTGCGTCCTGTTCCTGATCGAGGCGTCCGAGGACGCCTATGTCGAACTGTCCCGGACCAGGCCGCTGTCCGCGTGAGGTACGCGACCGCACAAGGGCGTTTGGGCTAGACTGCTCCGGTAAGAGCCCGGCGGACACTTGCGCCGGGCTTTCGTTCGTGCGGAGGAGGCACCGTATGCCTGGCATCGTGGTGATCGGCACCCAGTGGGGCGATGAGGGCAAGGGCAAGGCCACCGATCAGCTGGGCGACGTCGTCGATTACACGGTCCGCTACTCGGGCGGCAACAACGCTGGTCACACCCTGGTGGTCAACGGCGAGAAGTACGCCCTGCACCTCCTCCCCTCGGGCATCCTGAACCCCGGCGTCCCGGTGATCGGCAACGGCGTTGTGGTCGACCTCGAGGTTCTCTTCAGCGAGATCGACGCGCTGAGCGCGCGCGGTGTCGACACCTCTCGCCTGATCGTCTCGGCCAACGCCCACATCATTGCGCCTTACCACAAGGTGCTGGACAAGGTCACCGAGCGGTTCCTCGGCAAGCGCAAGATCGGCACCACCGGCCGCGGCGTCGGGCCGGCGTACGCCGACAAGATCAACCACGTCGGCATCCGGATCCAGGACTTGCTCGACGAACAGCTCCTGCGCGACAAGGTCGAGGCGTCACTGGTGCAAAAGAACCAGCTGCTGGTGAAGGTGTACAACCAGCTCGCCGTGGACGCGGGCGAGGTGGCCGACCACCTCTTGTCGTTCGCCGAACGCATCCGGCCGATGGTGCGCGACGTGGCCCGCGAACTCAACGACGCGCTCGACGCGGGCAAGCTCGTGGTCTTCGAGGGCGCCCAGGCCCACCACCTCGACGTCGACCACGGCACCTACCCCTACGTCACCTCGTCCAACCCGATCGCCGCCGGCGCCTGCACCGGCTCGGGCGTCGGGCCGACGCGCCTGGATCGGGTCGTAGGCATCGCCAAGGCCTACACCACGCGCGTGGGGGAGGGCCCGTTCCCGACCGAGCTGCTGGACGCTGACGGCGACCGGCTTCGGGCCGAGGGAGGCGAGTTCGGGACCACGACCGGGCGGCCCCGGCGCTGCGGCTGGTTCGACCCGCTGGTCGTCGAGGCGGCCTGCACCTACAACGGCGTGACCGACGTTTTCCTGACGAAACTGGACATCCTCACCGGCTGGGAGACCATCCCGGTGTGCGTCGGCTACGAGATCGACGGCGAGGTGGTGCACAGCTACCCGGTGATGATGGACGACCTGGTCGCGGCGAAGCCCGTTTACGAGTTTCTGGACGGGTGGGCCGAGGACATTTCGGGCTGTCGCTCGTTCGACGAGCTGCCCGCGACGACCCAGGCCTACGTCCGGCGCCTGGAGGAGCTGGTCCGCTGCCGCATCTCCGGGATCGGCGTCGGGCCGGGCCGGGAGCAGGTCGTGATGATCAACGACCTCCTGGATTGAGCGGCACCCCGCTCCCCGCGCACGAACAGCACCGTAGGCTGACCCGGTGGCCCGCGAACTGACCGTCCTTCTCCTCGGCAACGGGGGGCGCGAGCACGCCCTCGCGCTCGCGTTGAGCCGCGACCCTTCGGTGGTCGCCCTGCACTGTGCGCCGGGCAACCCGGGGACGGCCGCCCTCGCCACCAACCATCCCGTCGACCCGCTCGACGGCGCCGCGGTGGTGCGACTCGCCCGCCAGACCGGCGCGGACCTCGTCGTCGTCGGCCCCGAGGCCCCCCTCGTCGCCGGCGTCGCGGACGCCGTGCGGGCCGCGGGGATCGCCTGCTTCGGGCCCTCGGCGACCGCGGCTCGGCTGGAGGGGTCGAAGCGTTTCGCCAAAGAGGTAATGGGGGCCGCCGGCGTCCCGACCGCCGCCTCCGTGTACTGCACCACGGTCGGCGAGGTGGCGGCCGCGATGGACCAGTTCGGGGCGCCCTACGTCGTCAAACAGGATGGGCTGGCCGCCGGCAAGGGGGTGATCGTGACTTCCGATCGGGACGCTGCACTCAAGCACGCTGCCGACGCTCTCCCGGCCGTCGTCGAGGAGTTCCTCGACGGACCCGAGGTGAGCCTGTTCGCGATCACCGACGGGATCACCGCGCTTCCGCTGTTGCCGGCGCAAGACTTCAAGCGCGTCGGCGAGGGTGACACCGGCCCGAACACCGGCGGCATGGGCGCGTACACCCCCCTGCCGTGGGCGCCTGAAGGGCTCGTCGAGGTCATCATGCGGGACGTGGTGCAGCCCACGATCGACGAGATGGCCCGTCGCGGAACCCCGTTCACGGGGCTGCTGTACGCCGGGCTGGCGCTGACCTCGCGGGGGCTCCGCGTCGTGGAGTTCAACTGCCGCTTCGGCGACCCGGAGACCCAGGCGGTGTTGCCGCTGCTCGAATCGCCTCTGGGCGAGGTGCTGGACGCCGCGGCGTCCGGCCGCCTCGCCGAGGTCGGCGAGCTTCGCTGGAAGCCGGGGGCAGCAGTGGTGGTCGTCCTGGCAGCCAACGGCTACCCGGGGCCACCTCACAGGGGCGGGCGCATCCTCGGCCTCCGGACGACCTCGCCCACCGACGACGTTCTTGTCGTGCACGCGGGCACGGCCGTGGACGCCGACGGCCACCTCATCGCTTCAGGCGGGCGTGTCCTCGGCGTGGTGGCCCGTGCCGACTCGCTCGATCACGCCCGACGAGACGCCTATGCCGCCGTTGACGCTGTGGATGCCGCGACACTGTTCTGTCGCCGCGACATCGCCGAGCGCGCGGCGTCCGGCCGGATCGACACTCCCGCGCTCTGAGGCCTGCGCGCACTGGTCATCATCTGCCGATACCGCGGGATCAAGCCCCTGGGTCGCGGCCCGCTCATCGTCGATGCGAGGCCGCGACCATTCGGGGTGACGGACTGAGGTCAGGCGGTGGGCAGAAGCACGCCGTCGATGACGTGAATGACGCCGTTGGTCGCTTCGACGTCGGTGGTCACGACGTTCACTCGGTTGCCCGCAACGTCCACCAGCGCCACCTTGCCATCGGCGACCTCGATGGTGAGCTCAGCACCCTGAACGGTGGGGACCTTCTGGCCGTTCATGGTGACCACGTCAGCAGCCATCACCTTGCCGGAGACCACGTGGTACTTCAGGATCTCGGCCAGGTCGCCGGTGGGATCCGCCAGAAGGGTCTCCACGGTCCCGGCGGGCAGCTTGGCGAAGGCCTCGTCGGTCGGGGCGAACACCGTGAACGGGCCCGGACCCTTGAGCGTGTCGACGAGTCCCGCCGCGGTGACGGCGGCGGTCAGGGTGGTAAAAGAGCCGGCGGCGACGGCCGTGTCGACGATGTCGGCGCTGGCCGCGGACGCGGTCGGCGATGCCGTGGGGGTCGATGCCGGCGCCGAGGTCGTCGGGGCGGACGTTGCCGGTGCCATCGTTGCGGGGGTCCCGGAGCTGCATGCTCCCAGGAAGAGGGTGAGGGACAGGGCCCCGGCTGCTGCGACCGAACGCTTCATTGGTGTGCCTTTCATTGGGTGGTGCGTCTAAGGTTTGTCCAATGATTGTGCGATGCTGCGCGCGCTTTTGTCAAGGGTCTGTTCAAGGTATGTTCAATGGCCTACCACTGCATCACTGCATCAGTGATGCAGTGATGCAGTGGCGACGGCCTGCCCATCACCGCTCCACGCGCCCCGCCGTGCCCGGCGCCGAGGGTGGGAGAATGCGGAGGTCGCCGAGAACGAGGAGCACCATGATCGTCCCCAACGTGTTGGCCACCCGGTATGCCACCCCCGCGATGCGGGATATCTGGAGCCCCGAGCACAAGATCGTCGCGGAGCGGAAACTGTGGCTGGCAGTGATCGAGGCCCAACGCGATCTGAGCGTCGACTTCGGGGGCGCTGATCCGGACGCCGTTCTCGCCGACTACCGAGCGGTGCTTGAGCGGGTCGACCTGGGGGCGATCGCCGCCCGCGAGCGGGTGACGCGCCACGATGTCAAGGCCAGGATCGAGGAGTTCAACGCGCTCGCCGGCCACGAGCACGTCCACAAGGGGATGACCTCCCGAGACCTCACCGAGAACGTCGAGCAGTATCAGGTGCTCGCGTCGCTGAAGCTGGTCCGGGAGCGCGTGGTCTCGGCGCTCGTGGCGCTGGCGCGGCTGGCGGTCCTCTACCGCGACCAGCCCATCGCCGGCCGCTCGCACAACGTTGCCGCCCAGATGACGACCCTCGGCAAGCGCTTCGCGACCGCTATCGACGAGTTGCTGGTCGCATTCGAGCGGGTCGCCGAATTGATCGCCCGTTACCCCGCTCGAGGGATCAAGGGCCCGGTGGGAACGGCCCAGGACATGCTGGATCTGCTGGGCGGCGACGCGTCGAAGCTCGCCGAGCTCGAGCGGCGCGTGGCCGCCCACCTCGGATTCGAGAGGGTGCTCACCTCGACGGGCCAGGTGTACCCGCGCTCCCTCGACGTGGACGTGCTGTCGGCGCTGGTGCAGGTCGCCGCCGCCCCGAGCAACGTGGCCACGTCGGTTCGGCTGATGGCGGGCGCCGAGTTGGTCACCGAGGGGTTCAAAGAAGGACAGGTCGGCTCGTCGGCCATGCCGCACAAGATGAACACCCGCAGTTGCGAGCGGGTCAACGGGCTGGCCGTGGTGCTGCGCGGCTACCAGTCGATGGTCGGGGAGTTGGCCGGCGACCGGTGGAACGAGGGCGACGTTTCATGCTCTGTGGTGCGACGGGTCGCGCTCCCGGACGCGTTCTACGCCCTGGACGGCCTGTTCGAGACGTTCCTGACGGTCCTGGGTGAGTTCGGGGCGTTCCCGGCAGTGATCGAGGCCGAGCTTCAGCGCTACCTGCCCTTCCTCACCACGACCAAGGTGCTGATGGCCGCGGTGCGGCACGGCGTCGGTCGGGAACAGGCGCACGAGGCCATCAAGGAGCACGCGGTGGCTGTCGCACTCGACATGCGCCAGTCGGGCCGCAAGGACAACGACCTACTCGAACGGCTGGCGGCGGACCCGCGGCTGGGCGTCGATCGGTCGGTGTTGGACGCCGCCGTGGCGAGCCCCTTGGAACTGACCGGATCCGCCGGCGCGCAAGTAGACGCGCTCGTGGAGCGGGTCCGCGCCATCGCCGCCGAGTTCCCCGATGCCGCGGCCTACGTGCCGGGCGACGTGCTGTAGTGCGGCGGGGTGGCTGAACTCGGCGCGGGCACGTCCCGGAGCAACCAGTCCACGGCCTGGCGTCCGCTCCAGCCCTCCGGGTATTCGGCAAGCAGGCCCTGGGCCCCGACGAGGTCCTGGCCCAGGGTGATCGCGGGTTCCTCGACGTAGCCGCCCTTGCGCCGCTGCGGCATGCCGATGTTGGCGAACAGGGCGTTACACAGGCACTTGCGGCCCACGGTCTCGGCCAGGTCGCCGCCCTTGCGGACATACATGTGTACCGGCTCGGAGGCGCACCGGTAGATGACGGATCCGTCCTCGCGCTCGGCGGGGGCGCGCAGGTAGCCGAGATCGCAGATGCGTTCCCGGCTCTCGTAGACCTCTTGCTCCGAAAGCGTCCCCTCCAGTCGGGCCACCTTGAACGGGAACCCGGTCGGCGAGGCGAGTGCGTCGTTCTTGACCTTGAGCGTGCCGGCGCGCAGCTCGTCCAAGAGGCGTCCGCGAAGCTCCTCTGTGAGACCCGACTCGCTGGCCAACGCGAAGATCGTGCCGCACTGGACGCCGTGGGCGCCGGCCTTCAGGGCGCTGACCACCTTGTCGGGAGTGCTCCAGGCGCCCGCCAACCAGAACGGCAGACCGAGCTGCACCATCTTGGTGATGTCGGCCTCGTCCTTGGCCGAGTAGATTGGCTGGCCGTGCTCGTCGAGCGTGAGCTTGCCGCGGGGCGGGGCGCTGTGGCCGCCCGCGACAGGGCCCTCAACGACGAAGCCGTCCGGACGGATCTCAGGGTCCCGGGCGAGGTAGCTGCCCAGCACGTGCAGGGAGATGATGGCCAAGAACTTCGGACGCCGCAGCGGCGGCAGCGTGTCGCCTAGGTACGTGGTGGGGTCAAGCGTCGCGGTGTGAACCCGGGTCTGGTTGGCGACCTCGATGATCAGGCGCCCGGGACGTCCGGCAGCTAGATCGGTCAGAACGCGCGGCATCTCCTTGGGGATGCCGGCGCCCATCAGCACGTAGTCGACGTCGGCGAGCATGGCGCCCAGGGTCGCCGACAACGTCGCGGTCTGGATCTTCTCCAGGAAGTTGATGCCGACCGGCCCGTCGTGACCCTCCTTAGCCAGCCAGACTTCGGCGAAGTTGCCGGCCAGCGACAGCTCTATTGCAGCCCGACTGGGGGAGATGGTGAGCGTGGGGTGGGGGCGGTAGGGCTGCCCGGGCGGGCGTCCGCCGGCGAGGAAGTACGTCGAGAGGACGCGCTCCGCGATCTCGGGGACGGGGAAGTGCGCGAGGGCTCGGCGGACGTGGCCGCCGGGGTCACCATCCTGCAAGACGCGCGCCACGACGCCGTCGAGCGCGGTGCCGGAGACCACGCCCAGTTGACCTGCGCGGGCCACGGCGTTCGCCAATGACCATGACGAAACCGCGACGCCCATGCCGCCTTGGATGATGGTGGGAGTGTGGCTCGGCATATTTTTCCTTGAGGTAGCCAGCGCTGGACGTAACCTACGGTAGCGTAGGTTTGATTGGTTCCGAAACCCTGCTGTCCGCCGGTTGGATACGGCAGGCACCCGGCTCCGCGAACGGAACGAGGCGAAGCCCGGCCCGCCCGGACGCCCCCTCGACCATTCCAGCATGGATCGCGCAGACGATCTCGGGATGCGCTGTGGCCGCAGCCAGAATGGGGCAGGTGCGCAGCCGCACGACGTCACCCTCGACCTCGGGATCAAACCCTAGCTCGGCCAGGATGGACGTCACCGCGTACGCAGAGGGGAGGGGTGCCCGACTCTTACCCCAAGCCCTTCCCAGCGCCCGGGCGCGCTCGGCTCCGCTCGCAGACCTCGCCAGCTCCGAAGCCATCGCCGTGGCCAGTTCGGTGTAGGCCGCCAGGGGGAGGTCGCCAGCGAGCGCCCGGCGTCCAGGGCCTGTCAGTTTCCATCCAAGCGGGGGGCGGCCGCGGCCCGCTCCGGGCAGAGGCGCGGCCACCGCGAGGCCGCCGGCAACGAGGGCGTTGAGGTGGGCTCGAGTGGCGTTGGGATGGCCGCCCACCCGGCGCGCCAACGCGGCCAGAGGCACTGCGCCGCCGGCGGCGGCCAGCGCGGCGGCGACCCGGAGCCGCGCCGGCGGCAACGCCGGCCGCGCCTCTGCGGCGGCAGGGCCGAGGTCGGCGGGCATGCAGCCAGCGTACTGGTACGCCCTGGAATAAGTACACAAGGGTGTGTAAGAATGTTGCGGCGGGCCGGCCCGACCCGGACTCAACGGGCCGGCCCGACCATCTCTCACGTAAAGGAAATCATGAGCGATCTGCCCGTCGTCGAGCGCCCCACCTGCACGTGCGGCCACCATGACGAAGAACTTCCGTCCCTCGACGCGCGGCAGATCCCGCACGCCCTCCGGCACGCGTCGATCCTGGGCGCGCTCGCCTCGCTCAAGCCCGGCAAGGGTATGGTCCTCGTCGCGCCGCACGACCCGCTGCCCCTCCTCGCACAAATCCATGACGCCCACGGCGACAGCATCGAGGTGAGCTACCTCGAGCGTGGCCCCGAGGCCTGGCGCCTGAAGCTGGCCCGCGTCTGAACTGAGTGTCTCGCCCGAACGAGCAACGATGACCACCAGCGGGCCCGCTCCTGCGGCCGCTCGCGGACGCCGCCTCCGCGATCAGGTGGCCATCACCTGGCTGGTCGCCGCGATCGTGGTCAGCGTCGTGCACCGCTGGGTGCCCAGCTCTACGTGGTTGATGATCCACCTCGTGCTGCTGGGTGCGCTGAGCCACTCGGCCCTGGTCTGGAGCGAGCACTTCGCCCACACCCTGCTGCGCTCGCCGCCCGACGCGGCGGGGCGCCGGCGCCAGGACCGACGGGTGGGGCTGCTCCTGGTCGGATCGCTGGCCGTCTTCGTCGGCGTGCCGGCCGACCAGTGGTGGCTCACCGTCTTCGGGGCCGCGCTGGTCACGGCGGCTGTGGTCTGGCACGCCGCCCACCTCGTCGCGGTGCTGCGCGGTGCGCTACCCAGCCGCTTCCGCATCGTCACCCATACCTACGTCGCCGCGGCCGCTTGGCTGCCAGTGGGGGCGGGACTTGGCGCGGCGCTGGCACTGGGCCTGCCTGAGGAGTGGCACGGACGCCTGCTCATCGCCCACATGGCAGCCAATCTGCTGGGGTGGGTGGGGCTGACGGTCATCGGCACACTGGTCACCTTCTGGCCCACCATGCTGCGGACGCGGATGGACGACCGGGCAGAACAACTCGCGCGGCAGGCCCTCCCCGTGCACCTGCTCGGAATCGCCGGGCTGGTCGGGGCGTCGTTGCTCGGCTGGCGCCCGCTGGCGGTAGCCGGCCTCCTCACGTACGCGGTGGGGCTGGTCTGGTGGGGCCGTGCGCTCGTCGCCCCCCTGCGCGCCCGGGGCCTCCGTGAGTTCGCCCCCGCCTCGGTGCTCGCGGCCCTCGTGTGGGGCGTCGTCGGCCTGGCCTGGGTTGGCTGGTTGCTCGCCACCGCCGGTTCCTGGTCACGCGTCGCCGAGGCCCTGCCACGTGTGGGCGGGGTGCTGGCCGCCGGATTCGCCGCGCAGTTGTTGGCGGGCGCGCTGTCCTACCTGATCCCGTCGGTGATGGGTGGCGGGCCGTCGGTCGTCCGCGCGGGCCGGTCGTGGTTCGACCGGGGCGCCGGGGTGCGCTTGCTCGTGGTGAACGCCGGGCTGGTGTTGTGGCTGCTGCCGGTGCCTTCCTGGGTGAAGGTGACCACATCCACGGCCGTGCTGGTGGCGCTGGCGACCTTCGTCCCGCTCTTGCTGGCCGGGGCGCGGGCTTCGGCGCGGGCGCGCCGAGCGCTTCAGGCGGGCAGGGCCGCTCCCGAAGTACCCGAGAAGCCGGCGTGGACGCTCGGCCAAGCGGTGGCAGGAGTGACGGTGCTCGTGCTCGCCGTCACCGTCGGCGTCGGGGTGGACCCGGCAGCGGCCGGCCTGACGGCCGGGCAGGCTGGGCCAGCGGCGTCCGGAGTGGCGCCAACCGGGAACACAACCCGCGTCGAGGTGGAGGCTCACGGGATGGTGTTCTCGCCGAGCCGGGTGAGCGTGCCGGCCGGGGACCGGCTGGTGGTTGTCCTCACCAACACGGATCCCACCACGTCTCACGACCTGGTGGTCGGCCCCACCCGGACGCCCCGGCTGCGCCCCGGCGAGTCGCACGAGTTGGACGCCGGGGTGGTCGGCGCCACCACGCAGGGGTGGTGCTCGGTTGCCGGGCACCGGCAAATGGGCATGGTGCTCGACATCGTGGTGGAGGGGGCTGCCGCCGGCGTCCAGGCCGGCCGGCACGACCCTGTCGAGAACGCTGCACCCGCCGCGTCCGGGGCGGCGATTCCCCCGGTCGTGGACGCGGCCCTCGCCGCAGCCGTCGACCCGGCGCTTTCATCGCTGACCGACGAGACGGTGCGGAGAATGACCCTCACGGTGACCGAGGTGCCGCTCGAGGTGGCACCCGGCCTGTGGCAGACGCGCTGGACGTACAACGGTCGCGGCGTCGGTCCCACGCTGCACGGCCGGGTCGGCGACGTGTTCGAGATCACACTCGTCAACGACGGCACCATCGGACACTCGATCGACTTCCACGCCGGCGCCCTCGCTCCCGAGGGCCCCATGCGGACCATCGCTCCCGGCGAGTCGCTCGTCTACCGCTTCACGGCTACGCGCGCGGGCGTCTGGATGTACCACTGCTCGACCATGCCGATGAGCACCCACATCGCCGCCGGGATGCACGGCGCAGTGGTGATCGAACCCGACGACCTGCCGGGCGTCGATCGCAGTTACGTCCTGGTTCAGTCCGAGGTGTTTCTCGAGGCGCCGGCACGGACGGCGGCCGACGCGGTCGAGGTGAATGCGGACAAGGTCGCCGCCGAGCGCCCGGACAGAGTGGTGTTCAACGGCGTTGCCAGCCAGTATGACCAGCACCCGCTGCAGGCGCGGGTGGGGGAGCGCGTCAGGCTCTGGGTGCTGGACGCCGGCCCGAATCGGCCGAGCGCGTTCCACGTTGTCGGGGGTCAGTTCGACACGGTTTGGACCGAGGGTGCCTACTCATTGCGGCGCGGCGTCGGCGCATTCGACGGTGCCTCCGGCGGCGCCCAGGTGCTGCCCCTGCAGCCGGCTCAGGGCGGGTTCGTCGAGCTCGAACTGCCCGAACCGGGGCGCTACCCGGTCGTCAGCCACGTGATGGTGGACGCCGAGCGCGGCGCCCACGGCTTCCTGGACGTGGCTCCCTGACGAAACCCCGTGTGCAGCACGTCGATGCTGCTCACGCTCCGCGTGATCCCCGGGGGGAGGGTGTCCCCTGGCGCGGCTGGCCTGCCGGCGTAGGGTCGGAGGCACCGCCGGCGTCACCCTGCGGCCTGAGCGGTGGGAGGGCGTCGTGAGGGTTCCCGAGTACCTCGACTTCGACCTCGAGTTGTCCACTGCCCCGGGCGGTGGCTACGAGGCCCGCGTCCTCGCGTCCCCGAAGGGCGAGGCCAGCGCCCGCTTCGCGCTGCCGATGCAGGGCGCGGCGCTCGAGAACGTCATCCTCAAGCTCGGGCGGACGCGGTCCGGCGTCCGCTCGCTGAGTTCCCCGCAGGCCGAGCTCGCCCGCTCCTTCGGGTCCCAGCTCTACGACTCGGTCTTCGTCGACGAGGTCCGAACCTGCTTCCGCCGTTGCCTCGACGAGGCCGAGGAGGCGGGCAAGGGTCTCCGCGTCCGCCTACGGGTCGGGGACGACCCCGGGCTGGCGGACGTGCCCTGGGAGTTTCTGTACGCCGCAGGGCTGGGTCGGTTCTTGGTGCTGTCCTCGGAGACCCCGGTGGTCCGCTACCTCGACCTGGCTAAGGAGGTCCCCCCACTCACCGTGGCGCCGCCGCTGCGGGTCCTGCTCGTCGTCTCGGGCCCCGTCGATCTCGCTGAACTCGACCACGAGGCCGAGGTGGCACGCATGAAGGAGGCCCTGTCCGAGCTGGTGGCGGGCGGATTCATGGTGGTCGACGCACTGCCCCGCGCCACCCTCGCCGAGTTGCGCAAGGCGATGCGACGCAACGACTACCACGTGCTCCACTTCATCGGCCACGGCGGATTCGATCCCGCCACGGGCGGGGTGTTGGCGTTCGAGAACGACGCCGGACGCGCGCAGTTCGTGTCCGGCAGCGACCTGGGGACGCTGCTGCACGACCACCGGACGCTCCGGTTGGCCGTCCTGAACGCGTGCGAGGGTGCCCGGCAGTCGGGCACCGACCCCTTCTCGGGCGTGGCGCAGAGCCTCGTGCGACAGGGGCTGCCTGCCGTCGTGGCGATGCAGTTCGAGATCACCGACGACGCCGCCCTCACGTTCGGCCAGGAGTTCTATGCCTCGATCGCGGACGGTTACCCGATCGATGCCGCGCTGGCGCAGGCTCGCCTCGCGATCTTCGCCTCCGACAACGACGTGGAGTGGGGCACCCCGGTGCTGTACCTGCGGGCCAAGGACGGCCGCATCTTCAGCCTCCCCGAGGGCAGCGGGGGCGCGCCTCACCGGAGCGCGACGACCCCGGCTCCACCAGCACTCCCGCGAGTCGCGCCGCCTCACGCCGTGCCCACCCAGCGGCAGCCGACCCCGCCGCAGAGCATCCA
>JBKHWW010000147.1:0-7692 GCA_046566345.1 Actinomycetes bacterium | reverse complement strand
GGCTGTAACGCGCTCGGTCACGTCGCTGAAATCGGCGAGGACGACGAGCAGTGGGCGGCTAGTGGTGCCGCTGGCGGGGCTGAGACGCGGCTCATGCGGCGCAGAGGCATGCGAGAAGTCCGGCAGGGTGGGTGGATACTGCGCAAACGCGGGCGTGACAAGGGACAACAGGGTAAGGATCGACGCGAACGCCGTCACCACGCCCCGAGCCCATGCGGCGTTCAAGCCCGCGGTCGGCCCCATCCGGGGATCAGTTCCCACGACTTCTCGCCGCCTGAGAATCATTTCATTCCCCCTGGCCACCCGACTTCATGGACTCAAGCGGCCCCCAAGAATGGGCCGCTCGCCGGGTTGACGATCCTGCAGGGGCGACCAGGGACTCAACTGGACGCAACGTCTCAAAGGCCGCCGAAACTGTCAAGATGCCAGAACAGCGCACCCCTCATGGAAAGCACTGCGAACCCGGCGGCGGATCAGGATTCAGGCGGCCGGCTGCCGCTCAGCCCAGTCGGCCAGCTCCACGCGCGGGCCCGTAAAGAATGGCGTTTCCTCCCGGACGTGCAGCCGCGCCTCGACGGCTCGCTGGGCGCGCATGGCGTCGGTGAGCCGGTGCAGTTCGTCAGCCTCGAACGCCAGCAGCCACTCGTAGTCGCCGAGCGCGAAGGCCGATGTGGTCGAACCCAGCACGTCGGGGAACTCGCTGGCTGCCATGCCATGAGTGCGCAGCATATGAGACCGCTTGGAGGACTCCAGGTAATACCACTCGTAGGAGCGGACAAACGGGTACACGGTCAGCCAGGGCCGGGGCGCGATCCCCGAGAAGCAGGCGGGGGTGTGCGCGTTGTTGAACTCGGCGGGCCGGTGCACGCCCATGTTGCTCCAGACGGGGTCCAGGCGGCCGCCCAGCTCGGAACGGCGCAGCGCGTGATAGGCGCCCTGCAACGCGGACGGGTCCTCGGCGAGCAGCCAGACCATGAGGTCGGCGTCCGCCCGGAAGCCGCCGACGTCGTACCAGCCGCGGACCGTGACGCCCGCGCCCTCGACCGCGGCCACGGCCTCGGCGACCTCGGCGCCACGTTCCTCGGCGTCGGCGCTCATCGGCACGACGGCGCGGAACACGCTGTACATCAGGTAGTGCGTGCCGGCGTTGACCTCGTCGGGCGCCACGTAGACATCGCGGGAGTCGCCGGTGAACGGCGCTCCGGGAACCTTGTGCTGCGGTGCGTGGGACATCGTTTCCTCTCCGTGGCTCGCCGCCATCGGGTCAGTGGGTCGCTCGGATCACGGGGTCAGTCGGTCACGGGGTCAGTCGGTCACGGGGTCAGTCGACGCCTCGGTCGAGCATGCCGCGGGCAGCGGTGCTCCAGGGCGGCCCGACAGGCAGCAGGTCGCGTGGCAGGTGCGGACGCCGCCCACCCGGCCCGGCGCGGCGGCCATGACCGCATCGGCGAGCATCGACACGAAGGCCGGGTGGACGCCGACGGTCGCCGCCCGGACGTAGGCCACGCCGAGGCCCTCCGCGGTCTCGCGGGCCTGGGTGTCGAGGTCGTAGACGACCTCCATGTGATCGTTGATGAAGCCGAAGGGAACCGTCACCACCGAGTCGACGCCCTCAGCGGCCAGTTCGATGATGCGGTCGTTGACATCGGGCTCCAGCCAGGGGATGTGCGGCGCGCCCGAGCGGCTGCAGTAGGCGATCTCCCACTGGTCGTCGGGCAGGCCCACCGCCGACGCCACCGCGGCGGCCACCCGGAGGTGCTGCTCGGCGTAGGTATTCGCGCGTTCCCCGCTGGGGCCGGTCGGCCCGGGGCCGGAGGCGCCGTTCATGGCCGTGGGGATGGAGTGGGTGACGAACAGGACCCGCGGCGTCCGTTCGGCTGCCGCGAGTGCCGCGCGGACCGCGTCCGCGTTGGCGTCGACGAAGCCGTCGGTCTCGGCGAACGGCCCCACCTTGACCAGCTCGAGGTCGGCGCCGGAGTCCGCCAGTGCGCCAGCGAGATCTTCGCGGTACTGACGGCACCCGGAGTAGGAGGCGTAGGCGGCCGTGGTCAGGACGAGCACCCGCTTGGCGCCGGACGCCGCCAGCTCGGCCAGCGTGTCGCGCAGGTAGGGGGTCCAGTTCCGGTTGCCGATCACGATGGGCAGCTCGACGCCACGACGGGCCAGCTCGGCACGCAGGGCGTCCATCAACTCGGCATTGCGCTCGTTGATGGGGGACGCCCCACCGAACAGCATGTAGTGGCCCGAGACCTCGACGAGACGCTCGTCGGGGATGCCGCGGCCGCGGGTGGCATTGCGCATGAACGGCAGGACGTCTTCGGGCTTGCGCGGACCGCCGTAGGAGGCGACGCAGATCGCGTCGAACCCGTGGACACCGCTCACCGGGCCGGTCACACCGCCTCCGCCCGGCGCGGCTCCCCCAGGTCGGCCAAGCCGAGACCGGTGATCGGGCAGGTGTCGCAGTCGAGCGTGTCGGGCGGGACGGCCTCGGGGGCCTTGAAGTCGATCTCGAGGTTGCGGATGACAGGGCGGACGTCGGGCTCCAGGCCCCACAGCTCGTTGAGCGCGGTGAGGTACTCGTCAACGCGGCCCTCTTGAGCGGCCTTGCGTGCGCGCACGCTGGGCACGTGTACGAGGCGGGCAGCAAGGCGCCGCAGGGCGTGCGCGGCCTCGTCGCCGGTGAGGGGTCGGCCCTGGGGCAGCCGGGCGACCTCGTCAGCGACCATGCCGTTGACGGTGTCACGCAGTGCGACGACGGCTGGGTCCATCTCACGTCCCTTCAGGCGGGTGACAAGGTCGCGGACGCCTTCGTCGACCAGGGTACGGGCCCGACCGACCTCGCGACGGGAGGCGTCCGGCACGTGCCGCTGGATGGCGGCCAGGTCGACCAGCAGCACGCCCGGCACCTGCGCGACCTCGGGATCGACGTCGCGGGCGACGGCGAGGTCGACCACAGCGAGAGGGCTAGTGCGGTCGGCCATCACCCTGCGGACGTCGGCCAGGGAGAGGATCGGCACGCCCACGCCGCGGCAGGTCACCACCACGTCAGCCTCGCCCACGGCCTCGTGCAGGTCAGGCGCGGCGAGGCGGGTGCCGGGGTGTGACGCGACGAAGGTCGCTGCGCGTCCGGAGGACGAGTGCACGGCCACCGCCTCGCAGCCTCGCGCCCGCAGGTCGGCGGCGACGGCGCCCGCGTAAGCACCGGTGCCCAGCATGAGTACCCGCGTGGCAGCCCAGTCGCGGCGGAGCATGTCCAGGCCCACAGCGACCACCGACCGGCCGGTCGAGGCGAGTCGCGTGAGGTGGGACACCTTGCGCGACGTGCGCAGCGCCTGCTCGATCGTTTCCGTGAGCAGACCTGTGGACGTCCCCTCCTGATGCGCCTCGCGGAGAGCCATTCTGAGCTGGCCTGCTATCTCCCGCTCGCCGACGACCATCGAGTCCAGCCCCGCTCCGACGTCGAACAGGTGCTGCAGGGCGGAGGCGTCCTCGCGCAGGGACAGCGGCACCTCGACAGGCACCTCGAGCACCGCGGCGATCGCGCGCCGGACATGCTCGGCAACGTGTGCGGTGGGGCCGTCAGCGTCCACGTAGACCTCGACGCGGTTGCATGTCGACAGCACGACCGCGCCGTGCACCGAGCCGCTCGCCTCGACGATGCGGCGCCCCAGACCGGGGACGGACGGGTTGACAGCCTCGACCGCGCCGAGCCCGTGCTCGGCGTGGTGGATGGAGATCAGATGCAGCGCCATGACCAGACCCATTGAACCACTGGTGCCTCCCCACGTCCGAATTCGCGTGCCACAAGCCGGCGAGTCCGCGCCCACGGGACGCGGCCGCGCGCCCGTTCGACCTGCCTAAGATCAGGGGGTGACCTCGGCCCCTGCTGATACACAGCCCCTGCTGCGCGCGCTCGGCGGCGAGCGACCCGACACGCGCCCGGTGTGGTTCATGCGCCAGGCCGGGCGTTCGCTCCCCGAGTACCGGGAGATCCGCCGAGGGACGGGGATGATCGAGTCCTGCCTGATGCCCGACCTGGCCGCCGAAATCACGCTGCAGCCGGTGCGGCGTCACCGGGTCGACGCCGCCATCTTCTTCTCCGACATCATGGTCCCCCTGGCGCTCGCCGGCGTCGACGTCGAGATCGCCAGCGGCGTGGGTCCCGTGATCGCCGAGCCCGTGCGCACCGCGTCCGATGTCGCCCGCCTGGTTACCCACACGCTCGGCGACACGTCCATGATCACGTCCGCCATCGCAACCATCACCGCCGAGCTCGGCACCACCCCGTCCGGCACGGCCACCTGGACGCCGCTGATCGGGTTCGCCGGCGCGCCCTTCACCCTCGCGGCCTACCTCGTCGAGGGAAAGCCGAGCCGTGACCACCTGGCGGCGCGCGCGATGATGCACGCCGACCCTGCAGCCTGGGCCGAGCTCATGGAGTGGTGCGCCGACCTCTCCGGCGCCTTCCTCGCGGTCCAGGTCGACGCCGGCGCCTCCGCTGTTCAGTTGTTCGACAGCTGGGCGGGCGCGCTGCGCCTGTCCGACTACTCCGCCCGGGTGGCCCCGTGGTCGCGCCGGGCGCTGGCGTCCGTTGAGGGCAGGGTGCCGCGGGTGCACTTCGGCACCGGCACCGGACACCTGCTGGAAGAGATGGCCCAGGGCGCGGACGCCGTCGGCATCGACTACCGGACGCCCTTGGACGAGGCCGCCCGGCGCTTGCCCGGAACCCCGCTCCAGGGCAACATCGACCCGGCGCTGCTCGCCGCAGGCTGGGACGCCCTGGAGGAGCACGCCCTCGACGTCCTCGCGCGCGGGGCGGCCGCCCCGGGTCACGTGGTCAACCTCGGGCACGGCGTCCCGCCCGAGACGGACCCCGACGTCCTGACACGGTTGGTGGAGAGGATCCACGCAGCATGACGCGCGTCCCCTCGGTCGTGGTAGGCGGCGGAATCGGCGGGCTGCAGGCTGCGCACATCTTGGCCAAGTCCGGCCTGGAGCCGCTGCTGCTGGAGGCGCGCGGTACCTGCGGCGGCCTCGTGTTCGGGGCGCCCATCGGAGGCGTGTGGGTCGACCTCGGCGCCGAGTCCTTCGCGAAGCGCTCCCGCGTCACCGCGGCCCTGTGCACCGAGCTCGGCCTCGACGTCGTCGACCCCTCCGGCAACTCCTGGGTGTGGTCGCACCGCCGCCCCCACCCTGACGCTGAGCCGGGCTACGCCTTCCGCATCCCCCACGGCGTCCTGGGGATCCCCACCGACCTCGACGACCCGCTGCTGGGTGAGGTTCTCTCCCCGGACGGCCTCGCGCGAGCCCGAGAGGACCTGACGATGGGTTCCGGCCCGGGCTCGGACGCCGACGACTTGGCCACGCTCGTGGAGACCCGCCTCGGGCGCGAGGTGCTCGACCGGCTCGTCGACCCGATCGCGGGCAGCGTCCACTCGGCGCATCCGTCGCTGCTCGCGGTGGACGTCGTCTCCCCCGGCCTGCGTGAGGCGCTGGTCCGCGACGGTGCGCTGGTGCGCGCGGCAGCGTCCCTGCGCGCCGAGGCGCCCTCGGGCGCGGTGGTCTCCTCGGTCAGCAGGGGCCTGTTCACGCTCCCCCGGGCACTGGTGGAGCGCATCGGCGCCCTGGGCGGCACCGTGGCCTCCCGCCGCCTGGTCACCGGCCTCGAGCGGGACGCCTCCGGCTGGCGCGTGACCCACCACGAGGCCGGGCGCGGGCCCGATCCGGCGGATCCGCCCGTGCCCGTCGGCGAGCCGGAGGTCGTGTCGACCGAACGCCTGGTGGTCGCCCTCGACGGCCGGGCCGCGCTCGACCTGCTCCGCCCCCTCCCCGCCCTGCAGATCGGCGACTGGCAGCTCCCTCGCGGCGCCGACCTCGCCCAGGTCTGCATCGTGCTGAGAGAGCCTGCTCTGGACGCCGGCCCCCGCGGCTCGGGGCTGCTGGTCACGCCCGAGGCCGAGGGTGAGCGAAGGCGCGTCACCTGTAAGGCTCTGACCCACTACTCGATCAAGTGGCCCGGCGTGACGGTCGGCACAGGCAAGCACGTACTCCGGGTCAGCTATGGGCGCGCAGGCGTCCCGACCCCTGAGCCGACGCTGGCCGGCGCCCTCGCGGACGCCTCGGTGCTGCTCGGGGTCCCGCTGGCGCCCGACACCGTGGACGGCCATGCCGTGGTGCACTTCCCCAATTCCCTGCCGCCGCAGACCCCGGGGCACCGCGCCCGCGTGGCCGCGCTCACGTCCCGCCTCGCCGGGGTGCCCGGTCTGGCGATCACCGGCGCGTGGTACGCCGGCACCGGACTCGCCGCCGTGGTGGCGCACTCCGAACGGGTCGCCCGCGGGCTGGTGGCCTCATGAGGCTCCGACTCGGCACGCGCGGCTCGGAGCTGGCCCGGACTCAGTCCGGCCACGTCGCCGCCGCGCTCGAGACTCTGGGGCACGAGGTCGAGCTGGTCACGATCCGCTCCGAGGGCGATGTGACCACCGGGTCGCTCCTGGACGCCGGCGGGCTCGGCCTGTTCGCCGCCGCCCTGCGACGGGCGCTGCTGGCCGGCGAGGTCGACCTCGTCGTGCATTCCTACAAGGACCTGCCGACCGCGCCCGTGGACGGTCTGGTCGTGGCCGCGACCCCGGAGCGGGTGTTCCCATTCGACGTCCTCTGCGCCCGCGACGGGCTCACGCTGGCCGAGCTCCCCGGGCTCGCCCGGGTCGGGACGGGGTCGCCGCGCCGTGCCGCCCAGGTGCGCGCACGCCGTCCCGACCTGATGGTGATCGAGATCCGGGGCAATGTGGGCACGCGGCTGGCCCGCGTGCACGGCGACGCCACCACCGCGGGTGACCTGGACGCCGTCGTCCTGGCCCGCGCAGGCCTGGAGCGGCTCGGCCGCTTCGACGCCGTGACCGACACCCTCGACCTCCTCCCGGCCCCGGGGCAGGGTGCCCTGGCGGTGGAGTGCCGCGCCGACGACGCCGCCCTGCGCGCTGCCCTCGCCGCGATCGACGATCCAGAGTCGCGCTTGTGTGTCACCGCGGAGCGGACCGTCCTCGCCGAGCTGGAGGCGGGTTGTGCTGCCCCGGTCGGGGCGTACGCCCGCGTGGTGAACGGGCACGTGGAGTTCAGCGCCGCCGTCTTCAACGCCGAGGGGACCCGCGAGGTGACGGTGCGGCGCAGCGAGCCTCTCCCCGTCGACGCCGCCGAACTCGGCCGTTCGGTGGCCGCCGAACTGCTCGCCGCCGGCGCGGCCGAGGTGACGCCGCTGGGCGCCACCCGTGCCAGCCAGCTCGCCGACTTCCACCACGAGCATCAGCTCTGGGCGCCGGGCACGGAGCCTGCCTTGGTCGGGCGCCGGGTCCTGCTGCCCCGCGCCGAAGGCGCGTTGTCGCGTGCGCTCCGGGCCGCGGGTGCCGAGGTGGACGCGGTGGCGTTGACCCGGACCGAGCCCCTGCCCTTCGCCCTGCCCGGCCGCATGGATTGGCTCGTGCTCACCTCACCGACGTCCGTGCGAGTCCTCACCGACACCGGCGCCGACCTCGCGGGTCTCGCCGACCGGATCGCCGCCGTCGGCAGCAGCACCGCGGCCGCCGTGGTGGCCGCGGGGGGCGTGGTGGACTTGGTCCCGGAGGGAACCTCTGACGCCGACGCCCTCTTGGCCGCCCTCAAAGAGGCGGAGCCGCACGGCGCGTCCGCCCTTCT
>JBKHWW010000146.1:0-8673 GCA_046566345.1 Actinomycetes bacterium | reverse complement strand
TGGCGGAGGATACGAGATTCGAACTCGTGAGGGCGTGAACCCAACCCGGTTTCCAACCGAGCGCCATAGGCCTCTAGGCGAATCCTCCGTCGGGCATCGTAGCTGACTCCACGGGCTCGACTCCAATCCGGACCGCCGCCTTCCGGGTCCGCCGGGTGGGCACAGTTCGCGCAGGAACGCCGTGACCGCACCGGCTCCGCGCGCGTTGACCGAAGGCGACCACGCCGGTCGAATGGGGGACATGCACATCGCACTCGCCCAGATCACCTCCACCAAGGACCCAGCCGAGAACCTCCGTACGGTCCGGGAGGAGGCCGCACGTGCCAGGGACGCCGGCGCCGAGTTGATCGTGTTCCCCGAGGCGACGATGGCGACGTTCGCGACCCGGTCGGCTGACGTGGCAGAGCCTCTGGAGGGGCCGTGGGTCGCGGGCGTCCGCAATACAGCCGGCGACCTCGGGATCGCGGTGATCGTGGGCATGTTCACGCCGGGAACCGAGGTCGTCGCAGGCAAGGAACGGCGCGTCCGGAACACGCTGGTGGCGGTCGGCGCGGACGGAGCGATTCTGGCTCACTACGACAAGATCCACCTCTTCGATGCGTGGGGCTTCGTCGAGTCTCGACATGTCGAGCCCGGCCGAACGCCTTGCCTGGTGACGATCGGCGGGGTGAGGATGGGCCTTGCCACGTGTTACGACGTCCGTTTTGGGGAATTGTTCAAGCACCTCGCCCGGGCTGGCGCCGACGTGGTCGTGGTGCCCGCGTCGTGGGCCAACGGGCGGGACAAGGTGGAGCAGTGGCGCGCCCTGTGCGTGGCACGGGCGATGGACTCCACCTGCTTCGTCGTGGGAGTCGGCCAGGCCGATCCCGCGGCGTCCGGCGTGCAGACCCGGCCGGGCGCTCCGACCGGGGTCGGCCACAGCGTTGTGGTCGACCCCTTCGGCGGCATCGTGGTCGAGGCCGACGCTGCACCCGAGCTGGTGGTGGTGGACATCGACGTGGCCACCGTGCCGGACGCCCGCGCGCAAGTCCCCGTGCTCGCCAACACTCGGTTCGTAATCGCGCCGCCCCCCTGGCGGGACTTTCTTCACGGTGCGGGCCCGATGTCCTAGCCGGAGTGAACCGCGCCCGGTGCTCTGGGATCCAGCAGATCGGTTATCATGGACGCCGGGTCCCCGCGCGGTGGCACCTCGCCCAACTCCCCCAGGGCCGGAAGGCAGCAAGGGTAAGTGAGCTCTGTCAGGTGCGCGGGGGCCCTTCTGCGCGCTGTCCGAGCCACGCAGTAGGGTTTCGGTCGTGGCTGAGGACCCAATGGCTGACCTGTTCGATGAGGCGGGCAACCCCGACGAGGGCATGCCCGACCCCTACGAACAAGAGGGTCCCGACCTGTTCGGAACTGAGCCAGACGAACTGATTCTCCCGACCGAGCCGATTCCGGCGATCGACCCCGACATGGAGATCGAGCTCGACGAGATGGACGAGATCCCCATCGACCCCGACGAAGCCGGCGACGAGCACGACGAGCACGACGAGCCCGTCCCGTCGGCGCCGGATCCAACGCGCGTCCCGCCTGCGTTACCCGTCCCGCCGATGCCGTCGCCTGTCGCGCCAGCGCCGATCACGGCGGAGCGCCCAGAGGCGCCACTGGCGCTGTACCGTCGCTACCGGCCCGACACTTTCGACGACGTCATCGGCCAAGAGCACGTCACCGAACCGCTGCAGCGGGCCCTGGCGAACAACAGGGTCAACCACGCCTACCTGTTCAGCGGCCCGCGTGGCTGCGGCAAGACGACCTCGGCACGCATCCTCGCGCGGTGCCTCAACTGCGTGAACGGCCCGACACCGATGCCCTGCGGTCAGTGCCAGAGCTGCCGCGATCTTGCCCGAGGGGGCGCCGACAGTATCGACGTCATCGAGATCGACGCCGCCTCACACGGGGGCGTGGACGAGGCGCGTGACTTGCGCGAGCGGGCGTTCTTTGCCCCGGTGCACAGCCGCTACAAGATCTACATCATCGACGAAGCCCACATGGTCACCAACGCCGGCTTCAACGCCCTACTCAAGGTCGTCGAGGAGCCGCCGCCGCACGTAAAGTTCATCTTCGCCACCACCGAGCCCGAGAAGGTGATCGGCACGATCCGGTCACGCACCCACCATTACCCGTTCCGCCTGGTGCCCCCGCGAACGCTGACCGGCTACCTGGCGCGGCTCTGCGACTCCGAGGGGGTGACGGTTGACCAGGCGGTCCTTCCGCTGGTGGTGCGGGCCGGTGCAGGCTCGGTGCGTGACTCGCTGTCGGTGCTCGACCAACTCCTGGGCGGTGCGGCGTCCGGAGGGGTGACCTACCTGCAGGCCGCCCGCCTGCTCGGCTACACGCCCGACAGCCTGCTCGACGAGATCGTGGACGCCTTCGCCGCCGGCGACGCCCATGGCGTCTTTGCCTGCATCGACAAGGTGATCGAGGTGGGCCAGGATCCGCGTCGCTTCGCCGAAGACCTTCTCCGACGCCTGCGCGATCTCATCATCGTGGCGGCGGTGCCGGACGCCCTGGCGACCGGCCTGGTCGACGTAGCGGCCGACCAGGGCGAGCGGCTCACCACGCAGGCTTCTGGCATGGGGCCCGGTGAGCTCACCCGCGCGGCCGAGGTGGTCGCCAAGGGGCTGACCGAGATGCGGGGCACGACGGCCCCTCGCCTCCATCTGGAGTTGATGTGCGCGCGCGTGCTGCTTCCTGGGGCGGACACCGACGACCGCGGCGTCCATGCCCGCCTCGACCGCCTGGAGCGGCGCCTCCAGATCGCCTCCGAGGCCGAAACGCATGCCCCACGGCCCGACTTCAACGCGGCGGCACCGGACGCCGGACGTCGCGAGCCGACCGCCACGGACGCCGCGCGCCGCGAGCCGACCGCAACCAGCGCCGCACGCCGTGAGCCCACCCCGACAGAAGCACCGTCGCTCGAGCGTGAAGGCGCTCCCGCCCCACGCGCACCGAGTCCCACGTCGCCGCCCCGCCAGCGGCCGCCGGCCAGCGCGCCGGTGAGCGGGGTGGCGGAGGTGCCAGCGTCCGTAGCGGGCGACTCGGACCCCGCCCGCCTGACCACCACGGACCTGCGGGCGCAGTGGCCCGAGGTGCTCGAGGCGGTCAAAGGCCGACGCCGTGTCACGTGGATCGTCCTGCGCGAAAACGCCCAAGTGCACGAGTTCGCGGGCGGCGTCCTGACGCTGACCTTCGCCAACGCCGGAGCCAGAGAGAGCTTCGGCCGTGGCGGCAGCGAGCAGATCGTGCGCGAAGCGGTGCTACAGGTGCTGGGGGTTGCGCCAACCATCCGCGTCGTCGCGGCGTCCGACCCCGACGGCCCGGCCGTGGCGGACGCGGCAGCACCGGGACCGGTCCCGGTTTGGTCGCCTTCGGAGCACCCAGCCCCGTCCGCCGGACCCGAGCAGGCGCCCAAGGCGCATGTCGAGCGCGCCAAGGCCAATATCCGCTCGACCCAGGTCCGGCCCACCGACGAGGGGGAGGTGGCAGAGTCACCCGACGACGTTGACCTCGATGACGCGCCGGTGGGCTCCGACGAGCTGCTGACCAAGTACCTCGGTGCCGAGTTGATCGGCGAAGAGGAACCCGAGCCCTGACCCGCGAAGCGGGTGGGTTCCCGCCCGCACCCAGCCCGTACGCCGTAGGCTCGGGCCAGGGCCCGTACAGCGTTGCTCATGGCCCTCGTCGAACGTCAGGAGGCTGTGCCGTGATCGCGCTCACCCTGTTGTACGCCCCCGCCGATCGCCCCGACCTGGTCCGCGCGGCCATGGTCAGCGACGCCGACGTGGTGATCCTCGATCTGGAGAACTCAGTGGTCCCCGGAGCCAAGGACTCGGCGCGCGCCGCCATCCCCGGCCTGCTCGCCGAGTTCCCGGGGCGTCACGTCCAAGTTCGGGTCAACGCGTTCGACACCAGGTGGGGAGACGCCGACCTGGACATGATCGCGAGGCTGGACCGTTCGGTCGAGATCAGGGTCCCGAACGTCGATGCCGCTAGCGACGTGCACGATGTCGTGCAGCAGGTACCGCACCACAAGGTGCACGCGCTGCTGCAGTCACCGCTGTCGATCGAACGGGCCTACGAGATCGCGTGCTCCGGCGTCGCAGGCCTCGTGCTGGCCGAGACGCACCTCACCACGGCTCTCTCGGTGGCGTCGCGCGAGCAACTGGCCTGGCAGCGGGCCAGGGTCGTCAATGCGGCGGCCGCGGCAGGCCTGACCCCGCCGACGATGTCGCTGTACCCCGACGTCGCCGACGACGAAGGGCTGGCCGCGTCCTGCCGGGCGGGCCGGGCGCTGGGGTTCTTGGGGCGCACTGCAATCCACCAGCGTCAACTTCCCATCATCCGCGACGCGTTCATGCCGACCACCGACGAGGTGGACGCGGCGCGCGCGTTGGCGGCCAGCTTCGTCGGGGCGAAGGACGTGGGCGGCGGGCTGTTCGCCTTCCTCGATGGCACGTACGCCGAGGCGGCCAAGATCCGCCGGGCCCAGCGGGTGCTCGCCCTCACCGAGGGGCGTCCGAACGCTTGAGGCCTCGCTCCCGCTCGGTTCCCCGCCCGGGCACCGTCACGGGGCCGTGTCGGTGCCATCGCCTACCATGGGACCGACGAAAGGGGAGACCGATGAGCATGTTCGGCGACGAAGGCGGTGGCGGCTTCGACATGAACGCGCTGCTCGCACAGGCCCAAGCCATGCAAGCGCAGATGATGAACGCCCAAGCCGAGCTCGCCGCCAAGACCGTGACCGGCCAGGCCGGCGGTGACCTGGTCAGCGTCACGATGACGGGCGCCGGTGAGTTGACCGAGGTGCGCATCGATCCGAAGGTGGTCGACCCCGACGACGTCGAGACCCTGGGCGACCTGATCGTCGCCGCGGTCCGCGACGCGAGCACGCAGGTGCAGGCACTGACGTCCGCCGCGATGCCGCAGATCCCCGGCCTGTCGCTCTGACGGCCGGCGTATGTACGAAGGACCCATCCAGACTCTGATCGATGAGTTGGGTCGGCTGCCCGGGGTGGGGCCGAAGAGCGCCCAGCGCATCGCTTTCTACCTCCTCAACTCCGATCGAGACGACGTCGAGCGGCTCGCCACCGCGCTGCGCGAGGTGGCCGACAAGGTTCGGTTCTGTGACATCTGCTTCAACGTGTCCGAAGAGACCACCTGCCGCGTGTGCCGCGACCCTCGACGCGACCAGGCAACTATTTGCGTGGTCGAAGAGTCCAAAGACGTCGCGGCTATCGAGCGCACGCGCGAGTTCCGCGGCCTCTACCACGTGCTCGGCGGCGCCATCAGTCCGATCGACCACGTGGGCCCCGAAGACCTGCACATCGCCGAACTGCTGCGCCGCCTCTCCTCCCCGGTGGTCACCGAAGTGATCTTGGCCACGGATCCGAACCTCGAAGGTGAGGCCACCGCAACCTACCTGACACGCCTGCTCGCTCCGACGGGCATCACCCTCACCCGGCTGGCCTCTGGGCTGCCCGTGGGCGGCGATCTCGAGTACGCCGACGAGGTCACCCTGGGCCGCGCCTTCTCGGGTCGCCGCAAGGTCGGTGCCTGACATTTCTCACTCTTGAAAGGACTCGCCTGTGGGCGTCCGACTCATCGCCACCGACGTGGACGGCACGCTGGTGCGCAGCGACCACCGCACGATCAGCGCCCGTAACCGGGCCGCGTTTGCGGCAGCCCGTGACGCGGGTATCGAGGTGCTCGCCATCTCCGGACGGCAGCCCTATTCGATTGGCGCCATTGTCGCCGGCTCGCCCCTCGAGGGCCCGGTGGTCGGCAGCAACGGGTCGGTAGCCGTCGACCTCGCCACGCGCGAGGTCTACTTTGAAGAACTGATCGACCTGGACGCCCAACGCTCGCTCGCATTCGGCATGCTGGAGGCGTTCCCCGCCGCCCGGGTGGTGTCCGTGCGCAACGGTGGCAACACGTACGTGGCCCAGCATGGGTACACCGGCGACCAAGACCCGGGGGCCGAGAACGCTCTGTGGGAGGTCGTCCATCGGTTCGCCCACCTCGACGAGGTGCTCGCAGAACCCTCGCTCAAGCTCGTGGTGCGTGACGAGGCGATCGACCCCGAGGTGATGCTCGGTATCGCGCGCAGCTTGGGCGTGGACGGCGTGCACGCGACCACGTCGGGTGCGCCTTTCCTCGAGGTGGGTCGGGCGGGGGTCACGAAGGCGACCGCGCTGGCACGGTTCTGCGCGGTCCGCGGCATCGAGGCGGCTGAGGTTGTGGCTTTCGGCGACAACAACAACGACCTCGAGATGCTCGCCTGGGCCGGCCTGGGCGTGGCGATGGGCAACGCCGTTCCCGCGGCGCTCGAAGTGGGCGACGAGGTGACGTTGCACCACGACCATGACGGCGTCGCGATCGTGGTCGAACGCCTCTTGGGGCTCTGAATCGGCCGGGTTTCGACCCCGTGGCCGATGGGTGCATAGTCTGGCGCCATGCGCGCCGTCTATGTCGAAGCCGCCAACCCGTCCGATCCGCTCTCCGCTCTGGTGGTGGGGACGCGGCCTGACCCCCCGGCCACCGACGGTTGGTCACGCGTGCGGGTGCGCGCGTCGTCCCTGAACCACCACGACCTCTGGTCGCTCAAGGGCGTGGGACTGCCCCCCGAACGGATGCCGATGATCCTCGGAACGGATGCCGCCGGCACCACCGAAGATGGCCGCGACGTGCTCGTGCACGCCGTGATCCCCTCGCCGGGCTGGCAAGGCGACGAGACGTTGGACCCGAAGCGGTCGCTGCTGTCGGAGTTGCATCAGGGGACGCTCGCCGAGTGGGTCTCGGTGCCGACGGCCAACCTGGTCGACAAGCCGGAGTGGCTCGGGTTCGCGGAGGCGTCCTGCCTACCGACAGCCTGGCTGACGGCGTACCGGATGCTCACCCGGGACGCCGGCCTGCCAGCCGGCGGTGGGGGAACGGTGCTGGTGCAGGGCGCCTCCGGAGGCGTGGCGTCCGCGGCCATCGCCCTCGCCCATGCGTTGGGGCACCGCGTCTGGGTCACGGCGCGTTCCGAACGCAAGCGTGACTTCGCCAGCCAGCTCGGCGCCGACCAGGCGTTCGAGCCCGGCGCCCGACTCCCCGAGCGCGTGGACGCGGTGATGGAGACCGTCGGCCAGGCCACCTGGTCCCACTCGCTGAAGAGCCTGCGTCCGGGCGGGAGCGTCGTCGTGTGCGGCGCCACGTCCGGCCCGAACCCGCCCGCCGACCTGAGCCGGGTCTTCTTCCTGCAACTGCGCATCATCGGCTCCACGATGGGCAACCGGTCCGAGTTCGCCGACCTGATCGGGCTGCTCGAGCGCTCAGACGTCCGCCCCACGATCGACCGGGTGTTGCCGCTGGAGCGGGCCGACGAGGCGTTCACCGCGCTGGATTCCGGCGAGGTCCTTGGAAAGATCGTCCTGACCCCCTGATCCGTCACTCAGCGGGCCTTGGGTCACGTCGCGGGTGTTCCAGCACCCGCGGGGTCGCCGAAGACCCGCGGAGTCGAGGGCGTAGACCCGCGAGGTCGTCGAGGACGCCGCCTAACCCACCGGCGAGTCGCGCAGTCGGCGTCCGGCAGCGGCGAACCACAGCGGCCAGGAGAGGTACGCCGCGCCGCCGAGCGCGCCACCGATGCCGTACAACGCCCGTTGTAGCTCCGGTGCTGCCCCGGCGGCGAGCCCGCCGCCCACCAGCGGCAGGGCGGCGAGCATCCCCAACCCGATCGCCCGTCCCGCCCGCGCCAGATCGCGGGGGTAGGTGCCATGGTCGAGGAGCTGGTGGTGCGTCGCCGTTGTCCAGACCGCCTGGCCGACGATGCCGACGATGGAGACCGCGGTCGACGGCACGAAGGGGATGAGGTGGAGCGAAAGGAGGACGCCGCTGGCGGACGCCGCGGCGGAGCCGGTGACCACGGCCGCCAGGGCCGTCCGACTGGCAGGCCCGTCGGGCAGCCGGCGGTGAATCTGGACGATGACGGGGATCGTGGCGGCGTAGTAGAGGCCACCGGTGAAGTCGTTGACAGCGCCGAAGACGTAGGGCCCCCCGCGGGGCTTCTCCACCGCGAACATCACCGCCAGCGCCGCAGCGGCGACCACGCCCAACCCCGCGGCGGTGTACCCCGCCACCCCTGCGGTCCGGTCCCCCTCGAGGGCACCCAAAGCGACGCCAGATTCGCGATCCATTGCCCAGCCTCCAGCCCCTGACGGTGGGGTGCTCCAGCCCTTGATCGCCACAGCCCTCGATCAGGGTACGGCGCGGCAACCGCACGCGCCAGGGGCCGGGTCACCTGCTCGACCACCAGGACCGGAGCGGTCGCGGGCCCCCCTTGTCGTCGTGGGCGTCTGGGAGTACACCAGTGTCGTCGGAGAAAATCCCGTGACCAAGGAGGGTCGCATGAGTGTGTATCGAGTGACGGATCTGATCGGGACCAGCAAGGAGTCCTGGGAGGACGCGGCTGTGACCGCGATCAAGGTCGCGGGCGGAACGCTTCGCGACCTCCGCGTTGCCGAGGTGATCGCGCAGGACATCCACCTGGACGAGGGCGGCGGGCTCACCTACCGCACCAAGCTCCGGGTCTCGTTCAAGTACGAGCAGTAGCCCACTGGCCCGCACCCCGGGGAGGGGTGCGGGCCAGTGTGG
>JBKHWW010000145.1:0-16355 GCA_046566345.1 Actinomycetes bacterium | reverse complement strand
TGAACCACTGCAGGGCGTAGCTCAGGTGCGGCCCTTCGGTGAGCGGGGGCGGGGTGAGCGGCTGCAGAGGCCCCTGTTGGGGCGGGTCCACGCTGATCAGGGTCACGTAGCCGTTGACCAGCGGACGCCCCAGCCACGGCTCGATCGCCTCGGAGTTGATCAGGCGCACGGTGTCCTGGGTGGGGGTGAGGGCGTTCTGGCGCCCCTGCTCGTTGCGGCGGACGAAGCCGAGGACGGTCACCTCTCCCGGCGGAGGTGGCGGATAGGTTCGGGGGAAGTCCTCGTCGGCCGGCCGCTGGACGAAGCCGCGATCCACCAGGACTGTGCGCCCGTCGGCGGTGACCAGAGGGGTGACGAGCTCCCATCCGGTGGCGTCGTTGAACGAGCGGTAGCGCGCCTGCAACTGGCGGTCGGCCAGGAACGTGCCGGTCACCTCGACACGCTGCCACTGGTCGTCGTCGCCGATGACGTCGCCGAAGGCCTCGTCGAAGCTGACCACGGGCGCCTGCTCGTGCGCGGCCACGTTGGCGTTGCTGTCTCGGCGCTGGTCGAGGCGGTCGAGCTGCCATTGGCCGAGGTTGACGAACGTCACCGCGAGGGCTGCCACGAAGGCCGTCAGGAGCAGCCACCGCACCCACAGGTTCTTCACCCGACCCCCTCGTCGCCGGGGACCACCTCGCCGCGCCGAGCCTCCCCGGGGACCACCTCGCCGCGGACGACGGCGCCGCCCGGGAGCAGGGCCGGCACCGCGTCCTCGTCGACAGGAGCGACCGGATCGGGGCGGTTGTCGCGCGAGTTGCCGAACAGCACCGCGATGCCCGGTAGGATCGCCGCGGCCACGAACAGGACCACGTTCCAGGGCGTCGGACTGAGCACCCCGGCCAAGAAGCACGCGACGCGGAAGCCCATGGTGATCATGTACCGGCGGGCCCGCTGGTCGGTGGACAGGCTGGACGGAAACCGCGCGTCGGTGATCAACGGCGGCCGTGGGGGAACGACGCGTCCAGCCATGTGTCCCAGCCTAACGCCCGGCCCAACCCCGACACGGTACGGTGTCCCGGTGACGCAGACGCAGACCCCCCGCAGCATTCTCGTGACCGGTGGCGCCCGGGGCATCGGGCGCGCGATCGTCGAAGAGTTCCTCGCCCACGGACACAAGGTGGCCGCCGCCAGCACCAGCGGACGGGCACCCGAAGGGGCCCTCGGGCTCGCCTGCGACGTGACGGACGCCGCGTCCGTCGACGCCGCCTTCAAAGCGGCCGAGGAGGCGCATGGCCCGGTCGAGGTCGCGGTCGCCAACGCAGGCATCACCAAGGACACCTTGATCCTGCGCATGTCCGAGGCCGACTTCGACGCCGTCGTCGACGTCAACCTCAAGGGTGCCTTCAACGTCGCCAAGCGGGCCAGCAGGTCGATGCTGCGCGCCAAGCGCGGACGGCTGATCTTCATCGGCTCCGTGGTGGGCCTGTACGGCTCCCCGGGCCAGGTGAACTACGCGGCCACGAAGTCCGGCCTGGTCGGCATGGCCCGCTCGCTCACCCGAGAGCTCGGCGGCCGGGGCATCACCGCCAACGTGGTGGCGCCCGGCTTCATCGAGACTGAGATGACGGCGGTACTGCCCGAGGAGACGGTGGCCGGCTACAAGGCGTCCATCCCGTCGGGACGCCTCGGGTCGCCGGCCGAGGTGGCCGCTGTCGTGGCCTTCCTCGCCTCGGACGCCGCGGGCTACGTCTCCGGCGCCGTGATCCCGGTCGACGGCGGCCTCGGCATGGGCCACTGACGCTCCCCTCCACCGCACGAGACCGAAGGAAGCACACCATGGGAATCCTCGAGGGTAAGAACATCCTGGTCACCGGCGTGACGCTGAACACGTCCATCGCCTACAAGGTCGCCGAGATCGCCTCCCAGGAGGGGGCGACGGTGGTGGTGTCAAACTTCGGCCGCGCGCTCAGCCTGACCCACCGCGTCGTCAAGCGCCTCGACCCGGCTCCGCCCGTCCTCGAGTTGGACGTGACCAACCCCGAGCACCTGGCCGCCCTCCCGGACATGATCCGCGGACACGGGATCGACCGCATCGACGGCGTTGTCCACTCCGTCGCCTATGCCAACCCCGAGACCGCGCTCGGCGGCGCCTTCCTCAGTACCCCCTTCGAAGATGTCTCCACCGCGATTCACGTGTCCGCGTACTCGCTGGTCAGCCTCACGATGGCGTGCAAGCCCCTGTTCGGCGAGACGGCCAGCGTGGTGGGCCTCACGTTCGACGCGCGCATCTCGTGGCCGACGTACGACTGGATGGGCGTGGCCAAGGCCGCGTTGGAGTCGGCGTCGCGCTACCTGGCCCGCTACCTGGGGCCTGACGGCGTCCGCTCGAACATCGTCTCCGCTGGGCCGTTGGACACCATCGCCAAGAAGGCGATCCCCGGCGCGAACTCGTTCAACGACATCTGGGGCGGGCGGGCCCCGCTCGGCTGGGACACCGCGGACGCCACCCCCACCGCCAAGGCTGTGGTGGCGCTGCTCTCGGACTGGTTCCCGTCCACCACCGGCGAGATGATCCACGTCGACGGGGGTCTGCACTCTACGGGCGCGTGAGCGCCGAGACTCCGGTCTGGCACCCGGTAGGTTGGGTGCATGGTTGCGGTCGTTGAGCTCGTAGACGTCTCCGTCGTTCGTGGCGGGGCCACCCTGCTCGACAAGGTCTCCTGGACGATCGACGAGGCCGACCGCTGGGTGGTGATCGGCCCGAACGGGGTGGGCAAGACCACGCTGCTGCAGGTGCTGTCGGCAAACCTGCACCCGACGACGGGCCTGGTCTCCATCCTCGACGAGGTGCTCGGCGCCGTCGACGTGTTCGAGTTGCGCCCCCGCATCGGGGTGACGTCGGCAGCCCTGGCGGACAGGATCCCTCGGTCCGAGGCGGTCGGCAACGTCATCGTGTCGGCCGGGTACGCCGTGGTGGGGAGGTGGCGCGAGGAGTACGACGTCGCGGACTTCCGCCGCGCGGCCCAACTCATGAAGCAGCTCCGCGTCGAGCGGCTTGGCAAGCGGACCTTCGGCACCCTCAGCGAGGGGGAGCGCAAACGCGTCCAGATCGCCCGAGCGCTGATGACCGACCCCGAGCTGCTCCTGCTCGACGAGCCGGCCGCGGGCCTCGACCTGACCGGAAGGGAGGCGCTGGTCCAGACGCTGGGCGATATCGTCGCCGACGAGGCCGCCCCCGCCACCGTGTTGGTCACCCATCACCTGGAAGAGATCCCGCCGGGCATCACCCATGCGCTCCTGCTCAAGCAGGGCAGCGTGGTGGCCGCCGGCCCGATCGCCGACGTTCTCACCGACGAGCGGCTCAGCGAAACCTTCGACCTCCCTCTGCGCGTCGTGCACTCCGAGGGTCGCTGGTCGGCGCGGGCCATTCCCCCCGAGCCCGCACGGACAGCGGAGGGCTGACCGGTGCTGGAATGGCTGTCGGACAACTGGTGGGCCGTCTGGCTCGTGCTCGCCGGGGGGCTGGCCGTCTCCGAGATGCTCACCCTGGACATGACCCTGCTCATGCTCGCCGGCGGTGCCCTGGCCGGCGCCGGCGCGGCGCTCCTGTTCCCGGGCCTGGTCTGGCTGCACGTCCTGGTGGCTGTCGTCGTCGCGGTCGCCCTGCTCGGGCTGCTCCGCCCGCAGGTGCTCAAGCGGCTGCAGAAGGGGCCGGGCTATCGCTCCGCGCTCGACCAGCTGGTCGGCAGCCGTGGACGGACGATGGGCGAGGTCACCGCGACCGGCGGTGAGGTGAAGGTGGCCGGCGAGATCTGGACGGCCCGCAGCTACGACGGCGCTCCCATCGAGGCGGGGGTCGAGGTGGACGTGTTCGAGATCGACGGCGTCACGGTCGTCGTGCATCCCAGCCACAAGCCCCTGGGCTCGGGCTGACCCCTCGCGCCGGGCTGCGGCGCCGGTCTGCGGAGACTGTCGGAGTCGGTGGGTAGGGTGGAGTCACACCCGAAGCTTCAGGAGCGTGAAACCCTATGCCACCGGCATTGTTGATCCTGGCCATCTTGGTCGCCGTCGTCGCCGTCGTCGCCGTCGTCCTGTCCGTCCGCGTGGTGCAGCAGATGCAAGTGGGCATCGTGCAGCGCCTCGGCAAGTTCCACCGCACCATCGAGCCCGGGCTACACCTGATCGTGCCCTTCATCGACCGGGTCCGCTACACGATGGACATGCGCGAGGCGGTCGTGCCGTTCCCGCCGCAGGGCGTCATCACCGAAGACAACCTGATGGTGGGCATCGACTCGGTCATCTACTACCAGATCATCGACCCGGTCCGCGCGGCATACGAGGCCCAGAACTACATCCAGGCCATCGAGCAGCTCACCATGACCACGCTGCGCAACATCATCGGCGGCATGGATCTGGAGCAGACCCTGACCAGCCGCGAAGAGATCAACCAGAAGCTCCGCACCGTCCTCGACGAGGCAACCGGCAAGTGGGGCATCAAGGTCAACCGTGTCGAGCTGCGCTCGATCGAGCCGCCGGCCACGATCCGCGACGCGATGGAGAAGGGCGCGCGCGCCGAGCGCGAGAAGCGCGCCCAGATCTTGCTGGCCGAGGGCCAACGCCAGAGCCAGATCCTCTCGGCGTCCGGCGACCGAGAGTCCAGCATCCTGCGGGCCCAGGGCGAGCGCGAGTCCGCCGTCCTCCGAGCACAGGCAGACCGGCAGTCGTCCATGCTGCGCGCCGAGGGCGAGGCGCAGGCCATCACCACCGTGTTCCACGCCATCCACGCCGCCGAGCCCGACCAGGCCCTGCTGGCCTACCAGTACCTCCAGATGCTCCCGCAGCTCGCCAAGGGCGACGCGAACAAGGTGTGGATCATCCCCAGCGAGCTCAACGACGCCCTCAAGGGCCTCGGCGGCAACCTCGGTGAGATGGCCCGCACGTTCGGCCAGGCCGACCCCGCGAAGTTCTCGGCACCCGAACGCGTCGACGTGTTCGCCGAGATCGAAAGCGCCAAGAAGGCCGCCGAGGCCGAGTCGCAGGCGTCCGTCGAGCAGGCGATCGCCGAGGCCGCCCGGATCGAGCGGGGCAAGCAGGCGGCCCTCGGCGTGGGCGTCCCGCTCGCGGTCGAGGCTCAGCCGGACGCCGCCCAGCCCACGGGCTTCGAGGCGCCGCCCCAGCGTGCGCTGGCCGACGACGCCAGCGAGCAGTAGCGCCGGATCGGGCTCAGCCCCAGGCGCGCACCCGGGCTTCGACGTCGTCGCAGAAGGCGTCGAACTCGGGGTCGGGCTGCCGGCCCTCGGCGTGCGCCTGCAGCCAGTCCCAACTGCGGGCCACGCCCTCGGCCCACGTCGTCGGCGCCTCGAAGGCCGGGACGAGCCTCTTGATGAGGGTGTTGTCGAACACCACCGTGTGGGCCTTGTCCCCGGTCAGCGTCGCCTCGAGCTCGGGGCGCAGCGTGGCCAGCATGTCGGTGGCCACATGCAGGAAGCGGGGCTCGACCCCGATGGTCTCGCCGATGGTGCGGAAGGCCCGGTTCCACGTGATCGATTCGTCCGAGGTGATGTGCACGGCCCTGCTCAACGCCTCGCGGTGGCCGAGCAGGCCGGCCAGGCCCACCGCGAAGTCCTGGTTCCACGTGAACGTCCACAGCGATTCACCGTCGCCGTGCATGACGACCGGGCGCCCGTCGAGCATGCGCTCGATGACAGCCCACGGCTTGCCGAAGTGGATGTTGACCGGGATCGTGCGCTCCCCGTACGTGTGGCTGGGTCGCACGATGGTCCAGGGCACGTCGGTGTCGGCGGCGCGCAGAACCTCCTCGCAGGCGATCTTGGCCCGGGCGTACGCCGAGAACGGGTTCGACTGCGGGGTGTCCTCGGTGATGACGTGGTGGGGCAGCGGCTTGGCGTAGGTCGACGCTGAGCTGATCAGCACGTACTGGCCCACGCGTCCTGCCAGCACACGCAGGTCCCGCTCGACGTGGTCGGGGGTGAACGCGAGGAACTGGACGACGGCGTCGAACTCGCGAGCACCGAGAGCGCCGCGTAGGGCGTCCTCGTCGCGGACGTCCGCGACCAGGTGCTCGACGCCGTCCGGGAGGGGCTCCCGCAAACCGCGGTTGAGCACGGACACATCGTGTCCGTCGGCCTGGGCCTGGGCGACGACCGCCCGGCTGATGGTTCCGGTTCCCCCGGTGATCAAGACACGCATGGGGGTCATCCTTCCAGATGCCGGATGGCCTGGCGCATCGTCATGGGTCGGAATCCCGAAGCGAGCGCGCGGCGACGGAGCCCGGGCTGCGCCCGCCACAGGGCTGCGCCGCGGCGGATCAGCACCGTCGGGGGCTTGCGCTTCTTGTCGAGGTCGCGGCGCAGGCGCAGCGCTGCCACGAGGGTCCGCGAGCGGTCGAGGTAGATCGGCTCGACCGTCAGCCCGGCGCGGCGGGCGTGCGGCAGGAGGTCTACGGCGAAGATGCCTTCGGCCACCACCAGGCCGGACGCCGTCACGGCCACCTCGCGTCGCCCCGTCCGGCGGCTCTCGGCGATCGAGTAGACGGGCACGTCCGCCCGACCCTGGTGGACCAGAGCGGCCAGCGCTTCGACCGCGCCGGCGGCGTCCCAGGTGGCGGGGTGGTCCCAGTCGATGATCCCGTGCGCGCGCGGCAGGCCGGGGTGGTCGGCGTCCCTGTAGAAGTCGTCCAAGCGCAGCGGCGTGGCGCCGACCAGCCGGGCCAGCCGCGACTTGCCACCCCCGGACGGTCCGGCCAGCAGGACGACCCGGGTCACAGCCCCAGCGCGGACGCCATGTCGGCGCGCAGTCGCTCCATTCGCGCGGACGCCTCGGCGCGCGCCGCACCCAGGTCGGCGGAGCGTTCCGGCGGGAGGCTGACCTCGAGGTAGCACTTGAGCTTGGGCTCGGTGCCCGAGGGTCGGGCGACGGCCCGGACGCCGTCGCCCTCGAGGAGCACGGCGTCGGTGGGGGGCAGCCCGTTCCATCCGGCGCCGAGGTCGGCCGCGGACACCGCCACGCCGGCCAGGGTGGCCGGCAGGGCGCCGCGCAGGCGGGCCATCGCATCGGCGATGACGGCCAGGTCGGAGACGCGGAACGACAACTGCGAGGTGAGGTGGACGCCGAAGCTGCGGGCGATCGCGTCCAGGCGGTCCGCCACCGTCGTCCCCGCGGCGCGGAGGGCGGCGACCAGGGCGAGGATCCGTGTCAACGCGGTGATCCCGTCCTTGTCCGCCACACCCTCGGGATCGGTGCAGTACCCGATGGCCTCCTCGTAACCGAATGCCAGCCCCGGGACGCGGCCGATCCACTTGAACCCGGTCAGCGTGGTGGCGAAGGGCTGGCCCGCCGAGGCGGCCAGGTCGCGCAGCAAGGTGGAGGAGACCACCGAGCACGCGTACACACCCGGCGTCCCGCGGCGGAGGGCGTCGTCGGCCAGGAGCCAGCCGAGCTCGTCGCCGCTGAGCATCCGCCAGACGCCGCCGAAAGGGGCCGCCAGGGCGCACCGGTCGGCGTCCGGGTCGTTGGCCACGGCGACGTCGGCTTCGCGGGCGCGCGCCAGGTCGAGGGCCAGGTCCATCGCGCCCGACTCCTCGGGGTTGGGGAACGCGACGGTTGGGAAGGAGGGGTCCGGGACGGCCTGGGCGTCCACCAGCGCGGGCGGGGGGAATCCCGTCTGCTCCAGCACCCGCGCGACCACTTCGGCGCCGACCCCGTGCATCGGGGTGTACACCCAAGAGAGGTGGCGCGGGGCGCCGGGCGGGACCAGCGAGGCGGCGCGGGCGACGTACGCGTCCAGCAGCGGTTGGCCGATCGTCTCGTAGGCGTCGGAGCGTGGGATGGCCGAGAACGGTTCGGCCGCGACCGCGTCGATCTGGGCGGCGATCTCGGCGTCGGTGGGCGGCACGATCTGGGAGCGGCCGACGTAGACCTTGTAGCCGTTGTCCTGCGGCGGGTTGTGGGACGCCGTCACCACCACGCCGGCAGCGCACCCGAAGTGGCCGATGCCGAAGGCGACTAGGGGCGTGGGGACGTGCGTGTCGGTCAGCATCGGGCGCAACCCGTGGCCGGCGAGGATTTCGGCGGTGTCGCGCGCGAACACGTCGGAGTTGTAGCGGGCGTCGTAGCCGACCAGCACGCGCTCGCCGGCGTACCCGTGACCCACCAGCCAGCGGGCCAGCCCCGCCGCGGCCTGCGAGACGACCACGCGGTTCATCCGGTTCGGTCCCGGGCCCAGCGCCGCGCGCAGGCCGGCGGTGCCGAACGCGAGGCGTCCGGAGAAGGCGTCGACGATCTCGGCCACCGCCTCGGGGTCGCCCTGGGTCGCGCGCTCGACGAGGTGGTCGAGCGCTGCGACGGTGGCCTGGTCGGGGTCTTGGGCCTGCCAGGCGCGCAGGGTGGCGAGTCGTTCCTCGGACAGCATCAGAGCACCTCCAGCAGGCCGGCGAGCAGGGCACGCAGGCGCGGGACCGCGACGGCGCCCGCCTCGATGACGTCGGCGTGGTCGAGCGCCTCGCCGGTGATCCCCGCGGCGGCGTTGGTGACCAGAGAAACGCCGAGCACCTCCATGCCCGCCTCGCGGGCGGCGATGCACTCCAACGCCGTGGACATGCCCACTAGCGAACCGCCGATCGCCCCCGCCATCCGGACCTCGGCCGGCGTCTCGTAGTGGGGGCCCGGGAACTGCACGTAGACGCCCTCGTCGAGGTCAGGGTCGACGGCCTTGGCCAGGCCGCGGAGCGCGGGGGAGTAGGCGTCGGTCATGTCGACGAAGCGCGCGCCCACCAGCGGTGAGGCGCCGGTCAGGTTGATGTGATCGGAGATGAGCACCGGCGTCCCAGGCGCCCAGTCGGGGTTCAGGCCGCCACACCCGTTGGTCAGGACCAGGCGGCCGGCGCCGGCCGCCGCCGCAGTCCGGACGCCGTGCGCGACCGCAGCGGCCCCGAGGCCCTCGTAGTAGTGGGTGCGACCGGTGAACAGCGCCGCGACCCGACCCGACGGCGCCCGTAGCGCCCGGACGGAACCGCCGTGGCCCGCCACCACCGGGCGGCTGAAGCCGGGCAGCTCCTCCAACGGGCACTCACTCACCGCCTCGCCGAGCCCGGACGCCGCCGTCGCCCACCCCGAGCCGAGCACGAGCGCCACGTCGATCGTCGGCACCCCCAGCCTCGTCGTCATGGCGGTGGCCGCCTCGCGGGCCAGGGCGTACGGATCCTGCGAAGAGCTCACCGGTCGAGCATAGTGTCGTGGCGGGGGCTCGGCGCGTCGACGCCCCCTGTCAGGCATGGAAGAATGCGGGCTGTGACGGACGTGGTGATCATCGGTGGGGGACCCGGCGGCTACGAGGCGGCCCTGGTGGGCAAGCAGCTGGGCGGCCACGTCACGCTCGTCGAGCGGCGAGGTCTCGGCGGTTCGGCGGTGCTCACCGACGTGGTCCCCTCGAAGACGCTCATCGCCACGGCTGAGCTGATGAGCAGGATCCGCCGCGCCGGCGCCCTGGGCCTGACCCCGCGCAACGGGGCGTACGCGAATCTCGGCGAGGCCGTCCGGGTGGATCTCGGCACCGTCAACGAGCGCATCGTCGCCTTGGCCAACCAGCAGTCCACCGATATCCGCGAGCGGCTGGAGGCCGAGGGCGTCCGCGTCATCAAAGGCACCGGACGCCTCGACGGCACCGAGGCCGTCGTCGCGACCACTCCCGAGGGCGATACTGAGCGGCTGGACGCCGACATCGTCCTCGTCGCCACCGGCGCCAGGCCGCGCGAGCTGGGCGACGCGCTTCCCGACGGCGTCCGCATCCTCAACTGGACGCAGATGTACAGCCTCACCGAGCTGCCGACCCGCCTGATCGTGGTGGGTTCCGGCGTCACCGGGGCCGAGTTCGCGTCGGCGTACAACTCCCTCGGCGTCGACGTGGTGCTGGTGTCGTCGCGCCACCAGGTGCTGCCGAGCGCGGACGCCGACGCCGGCCGGGTCATCCAGAACGTCTTCGAGAAGTCGGGGATGACCATTGTTTCCAGCGCCCGCGCCGTCGCCGCGCGGGTGGAGGGGGACGGGGTGGTGGTCACCCTCCAGGACGGACAGACGGTCGAAGGGAGTCACGTCCTGATGGCCGTCGGCGCCATCCCGAACACCGAAGCCCTGGGGCTGGCCGAGGCGGGCATCGCCACGACGGCGTCCGGTCACATCGTGGTCGACAAGGTGTCGCGGACGTCGGCCCGCGGGGTCTACGCCGCGGGCGACTGCACCGGCGTGTTCAACCTGGCTTCGGTGGCCGCGATGCAGGGGCGCATCGCGATGTGGCACTCGCTGGGCGACGCGGTCACCCCGCTCGACCTGCGCTGGGTGTCATCGAACGTGTTCACGGCCCCGCAGGTCGCGGCCGTCGGCGTCACCCAGGGCGAACTGGACGCCGGACTGGTCCGGGCTCGGGCGGTGCTGATGCCGCTGGAGACGAACGCCCGCGCCAAGATGCGTCTGCTCAAGGACGGCTTCATCAAAGTGTTCTGTCTGCCGACCACCGGCATCGTCATCGGCGGCGTCATCGTCTCGCCCCACGCGAGCGAACTCATCCACGTGCTGTCGCTCGCGGTCAGCGCGAAGATCACCGTCGACCAGTTGGCCCAGGCCTTCACGGTGTACCCCTCCCTGTCAGGGTCGATCGCCGAGGCGGCCCGCCGGCTGCACGGGCACGCCGGCGACGAGCAACTCATCTACTGATGCTCCCCGCCGAGAACGGTTCGGCATCCCCTGTTTCGTCGTCCGGGCGACTACCGTAGGTCGACGTGATGCAGAACATCCCGCTGGCCGTCGGTCTGGTCATCATCGGTTCGTTCTGCTTCGCCCTGTCCGCCCACTTCCAGCACCACGCTGTCGACTCGCACCTGTCCGGCAACGCGCACAAGCAGCGCATGAGGTTCAAGGCGTTTCTGCTCGCCGTGCGCAACCCCCGCTGGGTGATCGGCCTGGCCCTGCTGGGGGCGTCGGCCTTGCTGCAAATCATCGCCCTGACCATGGCGCCGGTCTCGGTGGTTCAGCCGGTGGGGCTGCTCGCGTTCCCCTGGGCGGTGCTGCTGGCGGCTCGCGCGACGCGCACGTGGGTGCCGCCGCGAATCCAGGCGGCCGTGGTAGTCACCGTGATCGCGACGCTGGCGTTCACCGTGGTCACCGGCGCCCAGGCCACCGAGGAGTCGACGCTCGACATGCGCGTCGTCGTGGTCGGCGCTCTGATCGTGTACGCCGTGGCCGCCGTGTTCAGCATGCTCGGGGCCAGCGGCCCCTTCGGCTGGCGCTGCCTGTTCTGGTCCTCGGGCGGGGCCTTGTTCTACGGGCTTGAGGCGTCCCTGGTGAAGTCGCTGATCGAGTACGTCAAGGCCCACACGTGGCCGTACGAGGGCTTCGTCTGGGCCATCGTGCTCGCCCTCATCCTGGGGGCGCTGGCCGCCGGCTGGCTCATCCAGCAGGGGTATGCGACCGGACCGGCCGAGATCGTGGTCGGCTCCATGACCGTGACCAGCCCGGTCGTGGCGGTCGCGTTCGGCATCCTGGTGCTGGGCGAGGGCGCTCGGATCACGACTGGCGGTGCGCTGCTGATGGCCGGCCTCGGCGTCACCGCCATCGCCGGGGTGGTCGCCCTGACTCGCTTCCACCCCAAGTACGAGGGTTCGGCGCCTGCGGCGCCCTCCGCCGAGGACGGCCCTCAGACCCCGCCCACCGTCATCGAGTGAGGCAGCATCCGCGTGGTCGCCGGCGGGAGGCGTCCGTCAGCTGAAGCGGTAGAGCCGTTGGGCGACCCGGTAGAGCGCCACCGACAGCTTGCGGCCGGGCAGGCCGGGGAGGTTGGCGCCGAGCACGATCGGCAGGCGCATGCCGAGGTGGTGCTTGAGCACGGGGTCGATCGAGTCGATGTGCTCCCACATCTCTCGCCGCATTCGCAGCCCCTTCTCGGTGCCCTCCAGGAGCGCGAACATCGAGGACGCCGTGACGATCAGCCCGAGGTACTGGGTCATGTAGGCGGCCAGCTTCCAGTTGCCGGCGGCCTCGGGGAGCTTGTGAGCCTCGACCATGACGCGCGTGACACGCATCTGCTGGTCCAGGCGCCTGATCTGGACGGTCTCGTTGACCGACTGGTCCTCGCGCCCGATGAAGTAGCGGTAAAGGTTCACCGGCAGGTAGTAGAGCGTCTGGACCAGCGGCAGCGGCACGTAGACGAAGATGTTGTCGACGTAGAACGTGTGTTCGGGCAGCTCCAGGCCGGAGTCGAGCAAGACTTGCGTACGGAAGCACGCCGCGTGCATCAGGATGTTTTGGCCAGGGCCGTGCGGCCCCAGCTCGTTCCAGGTGAAGACCCGGTTCTTCGGCATCATGCCGCGGTAGCGAATCACCTTCTGGGTGCCCGAGTTGGTGTGCTCGTAGACGTAGTGGGTCACCACCAGGTCGACGGGGCTGCCGGAGGCGATGAAGTGCCGCAGCTTGCTCAGCATCAAGTTCAGTGCGACCGGGTCGAGCCAGTCGTCGGAGTCGACCACCTTGAAGTACACCCCGGAGGCCGCGCGCAGACCGGCCATCACCGCGCCGCCGTGGCCCTTGTTCTCTTGGTGGATCACCTTGATCGTGTCGGGGTAGCGGGCCACCCACTCGTCCGCCTTCTGGGCGGTGTCGTCCTTGGTGGAACCGTCGTTGACGATGATGATCTCGATGTCGCCCTTGCCGGCCAGGATCGAGTCGATGCAGTGGTCCATGTACTCGGCCGAGTTGAAGCACGGCACGACGAACGTGATTTCCTTTTGGTGGGTGTAAGGGCGCGGGGGAGTCACAAGTTCCTCTTCATGCTGGTCGACGGCGTCCCGGACAGGCTACCGTGTCGGCCGGTTGCCAGGCGTCCACGCGGACGCGGTTGCCGCGGCGTGGCGGGTGACTACTCGAAGAGGTCGCCGAACCCCTCGAACATGTTGCCGATGCCCTCGCCGAGGCCTTCCAGGCCGTTGCCGATGCCCTCCCCGATCTCGCCGAAGCCCTCGCCGAGGCCGCCCATGAGGCCGGGGAGCCCCATCATGCCGTGGAAGATCAACGAACCGATGGCGATGTCGGTGATCAGCGAACTGCCGCGCCAGTTGCTGTAGTAGCCCTGCGCCCACGGCGCGTAGGCCGGGCCCCCCTGCCAGTAGGGGACGCGCTGGGCGCCGACCTGCACGGTGCGGATCCAGGGCTCAGCGCCGGCGAGGACACGCTCGGCGTCCGCCGGACAGGCCGGCACCGACCGGACCGAGCCGCCGGGCGGCGCCCAATCGACGTTCTGGCTCGAGGGGCCGTGCGCCGGATTGAAGAAGCACGGGGGCAGCTTCTGGGGCAGCGGGCGGCCCGCCACGCGCGCCTTGACGCACGCGATCGCGTACCGGCCCTCCTCCAGAATCTCGGTCACATGCCGAATCTCGTCGGGCTGCCGGACGGCGTCCAGCGACGTCTTGGCGTTCTCGTAGGCGTCCAGCGCGCGCTCGTAGTCCTGCCGCATCGCCTCGTCGAGGGGGTGGCCGGCAACGTCACTGTCGAGGCGCTGGAGCTCCTCGCCAAACTTGGTCACGTCCTCCTCAGACGCCCTCTTGGATGCCGTGAGCTGCGCCTCCAGTTCGGCCGCCTGCTGCCGCTCCACCTCTCGGGACCGCTGCCCGTTCCTCCAGGCGAAGAAGGCGACGGCGGCGACCACCAGCAGGATGAGGACCATTTCCATGGCTCCCAGTGTGCCACCGCCCGCTGTGCGCGAGCTGTGCGCGCCAGGTCAGTCGGCGTCGACGATCTCACACAGCGTGGCGCCGGAGCTGACCGTCTGACCGGGGGCCGCCTCGAGGCTCTTGATGATGCCCGAGCGGTGCGCGTTCAGCGGCTGATCCATCTTCATCGCCTCGAGCACCACCACCAGGTCTCCTTCGGAGACCTCGTCTCCCTCGGCGACGGCCACCTTGACGATCGTTCCCTGCATCGGCGAGGTGAGCGCGTTGGTCGACGGTGCGGCGGCCTTGACGTCACCGCGGTCGCGGCGGGTGGGCTTCTTCGCAGTCCGGCCGGACGCCGCCGGTGCCGCTGCGCCCAACGTCGCCGGCAGCTTGACCTCGAGGCGACGGCCGTTGACCTCGACGACGATGCTGGTCTTCTCGGTCTCCTCACCCTCGCCGAGGGTGCCGGTGTAGGGCGCGATCGTGTTCTCGAACTCCGTCTCGATCCAGCGCGTGTGGACGCCGAAGGCGCCGTCGGCGGCGGTGTAGGCGGGCTCTGTCAGGACCACTTGGTGGAACGGAATGACGGTCGGCATGCCGTCGAGGACGGTCTCGGACAGCGCGCGTCGCGAGCGGGCGATCGCCTGCTCGCGGGTGGCGCCGGTGACGATGATCTTGGCGACCAGGGAGTCGAAGGAGCCGGGGACCGACATGCCGGTGAGGTACCCCTCGTCGACGCGGACGCCGGGGCCCGAGGGCGCGTGCCAGGCCGTCAGCGTGCCGGGGGCGGGCATGAAGTTGCGGCCGGCGTCCTCGGCGTTGATGCGGAACTCGATCGAGTGGCCGCGCACCTCGGGGTCGTCGTAGCCGAGCGCCTCGCCGTTGGCGATCCGGAACATCTCCCGGACCAGGTCGATGCCCGTGACCTCCTCGGACACGGGGTGCTCCACCTGGAGGCGGGTGTTCACTTCGAGGAAGGAGATCCGCCCGTCCTGGGCAACCAAGAACTCGCAGGTGCCGGCGCCGACATAGCCGGCCTCCTTGAGGATGGCCTTCGACGACGTGTAGAGGATCTCCAGCTGGTCCTCGGAGAGGAACGGCGCCGGCGCCTCCTCGACCAGCTTCTGGTGGCGGCGCTGCAGGGAGCAATCGCGGGTGGAGACCACCACGACGTTGCCGTGAGAGTCGGCCAGGCACTGCGTCTCGACGTGGCGGGGCTTGTCGAGGTACTGCTCGACGAAGCACTCTCCCCGGCCGAACGCGGTGACCGCCTCGCGGGTGGCCGACTCGAACAGCTCGGCCACCTCCTCGAGCTTGCGGGCGACCTTGAGGCCGCGGCCGCCGCCGCCGAAGGCGGCCTTGATGGCGATGGGCAGGCCGTACTGCTCCGCGAACTTAACGACCTCGTCCGCGTCCGCGACCGGGTCGGGGGTGCCGTGCACGAGCGGGGCGCCCACCTTGAAGGCGATGTGGCGCGCCTGGACCTTGTCGCCGAGCGATTCGATCGCGGCCGGCGGCGGGCCGATCCAGATGAGGCCGGCGTCCATGACGGCCTGCGCGAACTGGGCGTTCTCGGCGAGGAAGCCATAGCCGGGGTGGACCGCGTCGGCCCCCGAGCGCGCCGCCACGTCGAGGATCTTGGCGACGTCGAGGTACGTTTCGGCCGGGGTCAGCCCGTTCAGGGCGAAGGCCTCGTCGGCCATCTTCACGAACAGCGAATCGGCGTCCGGGTCGGCGTAGACGGCCACGCTCGGCAGGCCGGCGTCGCGTGCGGCGCGGACCACGCGGACTGCGATCTCGCCCCGGTTGGCGACGAGCACCTTGGTGATAGGCACATTTCCTCCTTGAAAGTCCTCATCGGCGGCCTCGCCGGCCGCATCCGCTCGCGAGTCTAGGGCGAAACGGCGCGCCGCTTCGAATTGACATAACCGAGAGTGACGTCCGCCGAATGGCTTACAGGAAGATGCCGATCGCCAGCGGCACCACCCAGGCCACCGCGAGCCACTGCAGGACACGGTCGGACAGGACCACGTCCTCAGGCTCGCCGGCCGCGCCCGTGTCGATGACGTACGCGTAGCGCAGCAGGGCCAGCGTGAACGGCGCGATCGAGATCGCGTGCCACCCGATGCCGAGCAGGTCGGCGTCCCCCCGCTGCTCGAAGGCCCACAGGCTGTAGGACATGATCACCGCGGTGCACGCGGTCGTCCACACGAACCGCAGATAGGTGTCGGTGTACCGCTCCAGGGAGGCGCGGGTTCCGGCCGCGGGGCCGAGCTCGACGTGCTCGGAGTACCGCTTCCCGGCCACCATGAACAACGAGCCGAAACTGGCCACCAGGAGGAACCACTGCGACAACTCGATGCTGGACGCCACGCCACCGGCGACGGCGCGGAGGAGGAACCCGGAGGCGACCATGGCCAGGTCGATGATCGGCTGGTGCTTGAGGAACACCGAGTAGCCCACCTGCAGCACCCAGTAGGTGGCCACGGTCACGCCCAGCAGCGGGTTGACGAACCAGCCGAGCCCCAGGCTGGCGACCAGGCAGACTGCCGCCAGCACCAGGGCGGTGTTGGGCCCCAGTTCGCCCGCCGCGATCGGGCGGAAGCGCTTCTTGGGGTGCTGCCGGTCGGAGTCGACGTCGCGGACGTCGTTGAC
>JBKHWW010000144.1:0-4234 GCA_046566345.1 Actinomycetes bacterium | reverse complement strand
ATCGCCAAACGGTGACCGCACGGCCATCGAGCCGGTCAGTCAAGCCGAGCTGGCGAGTCGGCGTAGAGGGACCCGCTTACGGACAGCCACGAGCTGACTCCATCTCCGTTGCAGCGAGGTCGGACCGGTATCCACGCTCACAACCGCCGACCTCTTCTCCGCTTCACCAGATCCTCACCCCCGGCCTGTCACTGGTGGCGGCTGAGGCATGCTCGAGGTCGATCACCTCTACGTCGACTCGGGATTCCGGCGCCGCCCTTTCAGGCCCTCCTGCTGCATCCGTGGGTCCGTTCCGGGGCGGCGGAGCCGCCTGCGGCGCAGCCAGCCCGCAGTATGCCGGGCAGGTCTCTGACCTGCCCTTATGCCTGCCATCAGACTGTACCGAGGCTCAGGAATGAGGGGCGGCCGCAGGCCGTCGCGCAGCGACGCGAAGGGCCCTTGACTCGTGAGAGGTGCAGCCGTAGGCAGGCGGGCCGGCTCCGCCAACGTACGCAGGAGATCCGTGCGAAGGCGCTCGACCCGACCCACGGATGGTGTCACAAGAGCCCCCTTTCAGCGTCGGGTCGCGAACATCGCGGCCTGGCTGTAGCGGTGACCGGTGGACAGGTCGTACTGCACCAGCCGGTAGTCCTGCAGGAGGCGCGTGGTCCGGGGCGGGAGGCGGTGGGGGTGCAGCCGGTGACCTTGTGGGTCGAGCAGGATCCCGTCCTCCATGACAGGGACGGCATGGCGCAGCTGCTGCAGCAGCGCGTAGTACGGCGGGACGGCCGCGTTCGCGCGCTGAAGGGTGAGGTCCATGAAGTGGGTGGGGCTGGTCGTCGGCTGACGGGACGTGGGGCCGGGGAAGTTGGCCCAGACGAAGAAGGGTGTCTGGTGCATGACCCGGTCACCGTTCGCCTTGAACACCGATTGGGGGTAGATGCCCGGTAGGTGGTCGCCGTAGAAGACGACGACGGTCTTCTCGGGGGACGAGCGCAGGCTGTCGATGAGCTGACGCAGCGCCCGGTCGGTGTAGGTCAGCCCGCGGGCGTACTGGCCGACGTCGGGCAGCGGCTTGCCGTCGGGGCCCCGGATCGACAGGGGCGCGTCGTACCGGCCCGCGTACGGCATGTGGTTCTGCATCGTCACCAGGTTCACGAACACCGGCTTCCGCTCCCGCCGCAGGGTGCGCTCGACCTCGCGGAAGGCGGACGCGTCGGAGATGTAGCCGTCGTGCCCGATCCGGTGCGCCTCGTGCATGGTCGTGTCGTGGATGAACCGCTCGAAGCCGAAGGTGCGGTAGACCTCGCTGCGTCGGTACATCTGCGTGGTGTACGGGTGGATGGCGACCGCTCGGTGGCCGTCGTGCTCGAGCCAGCGCACCGCGGACGGGAACGAGCGGTAGCGCGGCACCAGCGACTGGTAGGGCACCTCGAGCTGAGGGGGCAGCAGATCCATCGACATCCCGGTGAGTGCCTCGAACTCCATGTTCGCCGTTCCGCCACCGATGTCCTGCGCGCGCATCGCGCCGGAGGTGGTGTGGCGCATCAGCTGTCGGGTGAAGGGGATCGGGTCGCGGCCCACGTGCACGCCGGCGAGCGCCTCGGGGTCGCTGAACGACTCGCTGAGAATCATCACGATGTTGACGTCGGACAGCCCTCGGGGATCGCGGGTGCGGTTGATGCGCTGCGCCGCGGCCTGGTACCTGGCCACGATGCGGCCCATCTCCGCCTTGCTGTAGCCGGTCGGCGCGGGGCGTGGCGGGACGTCGGCGTTGGAGAGGAAGCCCCCCACGAAGCCGTTGCTGTCGTAGTTGCGCTCCTGGCTGTAGGGCCGCCAGTGAGCGCCGAGCGCGTTGTACGCCGCCCGCGCCATGTTGTGCGGGGCGTTGAAGTGGGAGACGTAGGTCAGGCCGAGCAGGCAGGCCGCCGCGGTCACCACCCGCTCCGTCAGCCTGCGCCGGCGGCTGCCGCGGTCGCGCAGGTGCCGAGTGGGGAACCTGCGGGACAGCGCGCGGGCGGCGAAGAAGCCGAGCACCGCGGCCGCAAGGAAGCTGACGGTCAGCAGCACCACGGTCCGCAGCCCGACCATGTCCATCAGGAAGCCGATGTCGCCGGTGAAGCGCATGTCCGCCGGATAGATCGGCTCGCGCCGCACGCTCAGCTTGTTGTAGTCGGCGTAGGCCAGCGCCGCGGTTGCGCACGCGGCGAGGGCGACGGTCAGCGACAGCCGGCCCGTCACCGCGTGGAGCAGTCCGACGGCCATCCACAGCACCAGGCAGCCGAGCACGAACAGCGGGAAGTAGGCCGCTGGACGGGCCTGCCACACCTGCGGGCCGAGGACGGTCATCGGGGCGAGCTCGAGCACCAGGTTGCACACGACCGCGACCAGCCCGGTGCCCAGCAGACCCGGCAGGTACGTCGCCGACGACTTGTTCGGTCGGTTCCTGCGGACTCTGGTCACGACGGATCGGCGGCCGCTAGCCAGTCTCCGAAGGACAGCGCGCCGGCGATGGCGCGCGAGGCAGAAGAAGCCCAGGAGGCGTAGCAGGGCGCGCAGGAGACGACAAATGCCGCGGGTGCGGCGGAAGGTACTGCCGGCGATTGGCACGCGCACGCAACACCTCCTCCGACCCCTCCGAGTCCTCTGACTCCCCCGAGAGGATAGAAGGTGCGCGTCCCACCTCTCATGACGCCAGACCAACGGTCGTGGAGGAAGGGCCAGCACCGTCGGGTGCACGCTCCTCCCGCAAGACCCTTCACCCACTGTCCCGGCCCGACTCTCGGCCGTCGCGCACTGGCAATGATACAATGACAATCATTGTCAGGACGCGTCGCGTCCTAGCAATGACCGATCGTCACGGCCGCCATCATCCAGGCGTAGTGCGGGCGCAACGGCCGGAAAAATCGAGCGTCGGGCGCCCGTCGCATCGAGAGACGAGGAGGACTTCCGTGCTCGCAGCGATCCTGCTCGGCTGCGGTTCGGCGGTGACCACCAGCATCGGTGGCCTCGTCGCCATCCGGGTCGCCGACCGGCGGCATCTGGTCCTCGGCGCTGCCGGCGGACTGGTCCTGGGAGTGGTCGTGTTCGACCTGCTACCCGAGGCCTTCCAGGGCGCCCGCGACCAGGTGTTCGGCCTGCCGGCCGTGACGCTGCTGTTCGCCGCGGGCTTCTTGACCATCCACACCGTCGAGAAGGCCTTCGAATTACACCACAGCGCCCACTACGGGGCGCATGGTCACGGCCTGTCACCCCTCGGGTTGCTGGCCGGTGCCGCCTTGGTCGGCCACAGCTTCCTCGACGGGCTCGGTATCGGACTGAGCGCCCGCGCCGGCACCGCGGTACTCACCGCCGTCGCGATCGCGGTGCTCGCTCATGACTTCGCCGACGGATTCAACACCTACACGCTGACCTCGATGTACGGCAACCCTCGCCGCCGCGCGGTGGCCCTACTCGCCGCCGACGCACTTGCCCCCGTGGTCGGCGCCATCGTCGGCTCGGTGCTGATCCACCCGTCAACCGAGACCGTCGCGCTGTACCTGGCCTATTTCGCTGGGTTTCTCCTGCACATCGCCACAGGCAACATCCTGCCCGAGGCCCACGCCGACCACCCCGCCTGGGGCACCCTCGCCGCTACCGTCGCCAGCACCGTGTTCATGGGCATCGTCATGGCCGCCATTGGCTGACCGCCACACGATGCGCCCCACCGCGCGGCGACCACCACCTTGATGGAGACCACTGTGCCGTCTGGCGATCCCCTTCCGGCTAAGACGTGCGCCCGGCGCCGGCAGTTGCCCGTGTCACCGTGAGCCGTTCGGCTTGCGGAACATCCGCACACGGCGATGACCGTGCCAGCGGAGACTCAGGGACGTCGGTCGGCGCGCGCGACTAGTTGGCGCTCGTGCTGTCGAGCGCTGCGACTGTGGCTGGGTGGTCGGCGGTCCGGTTGGGCTGTCGCGCGGCGGGGCGGAGCGCGGCAGCCCACACGACGATGGCGCTGACGATGAAGCTGGTCATGCCGGTGGCCATGGCGATCGTGGAGGCGCCGTGGATGGTTGCCAGTGGGCCGGCGACCGCGCCGGTGAGGTATTGCATTGCGCCGAGCAGCGCTGAGGCGGTGCCGGCGCGGCGGCCGTGGCGGACCAGGGCGAAGGCGGTGGCGTTGGGCATCAACAGCCCAACGGTGGCGACCGCAACGAACAGCGGCGGAAGCAGTGCCGGCAGGCCCCAGCCGACGACGGAGGCCAGCAACAGC
>JBKHWW010000143.1:0-7169 GCA_046566345.1 Actinomycetes bacterium | reverse complement strand
ACCGGCCGCGGCGACGATCAGCAGGATCGACAGTCCCGCGCCGAGCAGGGCGCTGACCACCGGCATCAGCGCCGCGCGCAGCGAGTTCAGAACCAACACCAGCACGATGACCGCGACGCCGATGCCGATGCCCTCCACCGGCGTCAGATGAGGCATCGTGACCGAGAAGAGGTCGCCGCCGACGTGCACCCGGCTCCCCGGAATCGCCCGTTCCAGGGACGCGCCCGCATCTCGGAGTTGTTCGCGGTGGGCGTCGGTGAACGTGCTCACCGAGTATCCGTCGACCCGGACGTTGATGAGCGCCGCGGTCTGGTCGTCGCTGATGAGGCCCGCGACGTAGTCGTTATAGGGCAGCTGCGCGATGGCCACCCAGTCGATCTCTTCCAGTTCTGCCGCGGCCCGCTCCACCTCGCCGCGGATGGTCGCGTCGGTGACCAGCGCGCCCTCAGGCGCGAGCAGCACGAGCGACGCCGACGCCATCGCGGCCTCGGGGAAGGTCATCCGGAGCTGGTCCAACGCCTCCTGTGACGAGGCGCCGGGGATGCGGAACTCGTCGTCGAAGGAGCCGCCAACCGTTGCCGCAATCGCCCCCAGCAACAGCAGGATCGCGATCCAGGCGGCGACAACGCGTCGACGGGCGTGCCAGCTGGCGCGTGCGAGCCGATAGATCCAGGTCGACACGCGACCACTCCCCCATCCATGGGCCGGATACGGACTCGTATCCGATACGGGAGTGTATTCGGTACACTCGCGTATCCAAAGGCGGACCGTCCGGCCGAACCTGGGAGAGTGATGGGGTGACGACCGAAGTGAGCGCCCGACGAGCCGCAACCCGGGACCGGCTCGTCGACGCGGCGATGACCGTGTTCGCCGAGCGTGGCGTGGTCGGCGCTACGGTCGAGGAGATTTGCGAGGCGGCGGGGTTCACCCGCGGCGCCTTCTACTCCAACTTCGAGTCCAAAGACGAGCTCTGCGTGGCCGTGCTGGAGCACCAGTACGAAGCGAATCTTGCCGCCATGCGTGACGCACTGGCCGCGGTGGACTCCCTCGGCGACGCCGGTCTCGACGAGCTGATCCCCCGGGCCATCGCCGTGTTCCTCTCCTCCCAGCAATCGGGGCGCATTTGGGTGCTGTCGGGCCAGGAGTTGCGCCTCTACGCGGCGCGGACACCCGCGCTGGCGGTCGCATACCGCCGCCTCTACACCACGGCCACCCGCACGATGGCGGCCGTGCTCGAGGAGGCCGTCGAGGCCCTGGGTTGCGAACTGCTCCCCGGCGGGGCCGAGGCCATCGGCGTCCTTCACGCGGTGCACGACTACGGCGCCGTCGGCTCGCTCATCGGATCGGACACCATCGAGGGCGACGTGAAGGTGCGCCTGCTCACCGAGGTCCTCCGGGCCTTGGTTCGCCCCCGCAGATAAGGGCTGGGGCCGCGTTGCAGCCCACCACTGCGACGAAACGGGCGCTCGATTTCAGTGGCCTCTGCATCACCCCTAGTCCGAGTGTTGGGCCGTGAGACCCTCACTGATCGAGCGCCCAATTTGTCGCAGTAGAGGGGCCAGGCGCGGCCCCCGTGACAGGCGCTGCCCAATGTATGGCCGTGAAATCCGCTCTCATGAACCTCTTTGCCCTGGAGACCGTCGTCATGACGCGGCAGGTGCCCCATCTCCGGGATCAACTCCTGCGCGGCGCCGAAGCCGGAGAACTCCGTCGTGTTCTGCCGGGCGTCTATGCGTTGGCCGACATGGCCGAACGATTCGACGTGCGCGCCCTAGCCGCGTGTCGCCGCTTCCCGAGCGCGGTCCTGTGCGGTGAGACGGCGGCGCTGCTCACGTATGCACCGACCCGGCCGCAACCAGCGGTCGTCGACGTCGCACACAAGGGTGCACCGCACAAGGGGTTTCGGTTCTCGCGCCAAGACGTGCCCCCCGAGTACGTCGGTACGGCGGGCGGCCTCCGCTTCACCCTCCCGCCCTGGACCGTTCTGGAGCTCGCGCTGGCGCAGGGGCCGGGAGCCATTGACGAGGCGCTCCGTCTCGGCGTGAAGCTGGACCACCTGGCGGCATCGCTCCGCGACCACGCGCCCCGGCGAGGCACCTCCCGACTCCGGGGATGGCTCGATGACTCGCGCGAGCACCCTTGGTCACCGGCGGAGCGGCAAGGCCACCTGGCGCTCCGAGAGGCGGGGATCACCGGCTGGCGGGGCAAACCTGGAGGTCCGGACGCCGACGAGGCGGGCCTTCCTCGACGTGGGGTTCGAGCACCTGTTGCTGGGGATCGAGATCGACGGCTACGAGCACCACAGCTCCCAGCGCGCCCACGTGATGGACAAGCTGCGCGACGCCGACCTGGCCGCGCTCGGCTGGCAGATCCAGCGCCTTCCCGCCTCGTTGGTGATGGACGCGCCGACCCATTTCGCGGAACTCGTCTCCCGGATCGTGGCGCAGCGGGAGGCGCTGTTCAACTGGACCAGCGGCCGGTGAAGTACAGCCAGGCCCAGACACCCTGCACCCCCAGCGCGACGACCCCGGCGATCCAGCCGACGGCCAACCAGCCGCGCCCGCGCGGCCGCGACTCGGCGAACTCCCCGATCAGTCCGAACAGCGGGAACCACAACAGCACCGCCCGGTTGACGCTCATCAGCCAGTACGACAGCGAGAAGGCGAGCACCTGCACTCCAACCCAGGAAGCCTCCGCGATCCGCCGGCGAGCCAGGCAGACCAGCGTCACCAGGACGCCGACGATCCAGGCCACCATCTCGGCCCGGAACAGCCACACCCACTCGGGATGCTCCGGCGTGGGGCGCCACAGCACGTCCCAGTGGTTCCTCAGCGCCTCCCACGGCCAGTGGAAACCGCGCTGCCATCCCGCCTCCTGGGCCGCGAACCAGGCGGTCCACGAGCCCGTGACCCCGTACAGGTAGGCGATGTAGGCGGCGACCACCCCCGCGGGCAGCAGCAGCCAGGCCAGTCGCTGGCCGGCTGACTCCCCCCGCCGCCGCGGCTGGGTGAGGGCGAGGACCGCTAGCGCGCCGATGAGGAACAGCCCTGACACCCTCAGCGTGCACGCGAGCGCGGTGAGCAGCGCCGCCTGCCCCCACCGGCGCTGGCTCGCCCGTTCCCACGCCCAGAACGCCGCGGCGCAGAACGGCGCCTCCGTGTAGGGCACCGCGGTGAACACCGCGGTGGGTGCCAGCAGCCACGCGACGGCACCCAACGTCCCGACCAAGCGCTTGAGCGCGAAAGCGGCCGCGAGCGAGCAGGCGAGGGCCACCGCCGACCCGCCCAGCACCATCGGGACGCCCAGCTCCCCCAACCCGCGCAGGATCAGCGGCAGCCCCGGGAAGAACGCCATCTCCTTCGGATCGGCGTACCCCTCGCGCGCGATCAGCAAGAAGTGCGCCACATCCCACTGGGCCACCACCGAATCAAGCGTGCGCTGGCCGGTGACGGCGATCGCCACCGCGATCACGGCGAACATCAGCCGGGTCGCCAGCCACACCTGCACGACCAGCAACGTGTCGTCGCCGACGGCCCGCCTCACCGGCCGCGCCACGCCGGTGCCCCTTCGACCCGTGCCAGCACACCCGCGTCCGCTTCGCGATCGACCGGATCGCGGGAGGAATCCAGCACGTCTCCCACCACCCGCCACCCCAACCACAGCTGGACGCCGACGCGCACCGCGATCGCCAGCCAGTAGAGGCGCGGGCTACCGTCGCCGGCGTAGAGATGCCCGTCGAGGTAGGCCCAGACGGCCAGCCAGTACACCACCTCGCCGAAGGTGAACACCACCCAGTCGCGCCACACCGGCCGGGCGAGCACCAGCAGCGGCAGCAGCCAGAGCATGTACTGGGGGCTGTAGACCTTGTTGAGCAGGCAGAACAGCAACACCATCAAGAACGCCCCCTGTGCCACGCGCGGCCGGACGGGCGCGAAAAGCATCAGGGCGCTGATCCCGAGGGTCCCGCCGACCATCAGGAGCGCGACCACGGCAGACAGCGCCGGGATCTGGAGGCGCTGCCCCTCCAGCAAGAGCCAGACCGACCCGAGGTCGGCGCCGCGGTCGGAGTTGAAGGTCCAGAAATGCAGCCACCCCTCGGGCGCGGCCGTGAACACCGGGACGTTCACCGCCAGCCAGGCGGCCGCCGCGCCGCCCAACACCTGCAGCGCCGGACGCCACCGCTCGCTGCGCACGCACAGCACGACGATGGGGACCAGCGCCAGGGCCGGGTACAGCTTCGCGGCGGCGCCCAGGCCGATCAGCACCCCCGACAGCGTCGGACGCCCACGCCCCCACGCCAGCAGCGCGGCCGACGTGAGCAAGACGGGAAGCAGGTCCCAGTTGATGAGGCCGGACGCCAGCACCAGCGGGCTGCAGGCCAGCAACAGGGCTGCCCTGCCGCCGCCGATCCGCAGGTGAACCGCGACCAGCGCCAGGAAGCACGCGAACAGCAGTACGCCGTTGACCCCGAAGAAGGTGAGCCAGGTGTCCGAGATCAGCCCCGAGAGGAGACGGCTGGCGTAGATGAAGACCCCGGTCAGGACGGGGTACTCCAGGTCCGCCTGAAGGTAGGGGATGGCGGACGCGTGGAAGCCGCGCACCCCCCACAGGGCGGTGATGTCGGAGTAGCAACCGGCGCTGTACTGCATCGACGGGTTGGCCAAGCACGGCAGCTGCCGGACCATGAGCAACACCCAGGTCAGCGTCGCGACACCGAACGCCCAGGGGGCAGGGCTGTACCAGGTGCCCCGGCGGAGCGCTCGGTCGCCGGTGGGGCCGCCGAGCGCCTCGTCGAGAGTCGGCGCCTGCATGCGCCTAGGTTAGGCGCCGGTCAGCCCCTACCGGGCGGGGCGGCGCCCGGGGCCGCGTCGGCGTTTCCGTTGCTGCCCGGTGGCGCGCTCTGCGCCGGCGCGGGCGCGGTGGCGCCGGGTTGTGCACCTGGAGCCTCGGTCTGCCCGGCTCCCGGCTCGCCTGGCTGCTGCTGGCCCGGGTCCTCGCTCGGCGCCTCACTGGGTGCGGCCGTAGGCTCCGGCGTCGCCGTCTCGGTGGGACGCGCCGTGGGCTTGGGGACGGGCGGGGCGGTGAACTTGCCCGAGCTGGACTGCCGGGTCGGGCCGGGGAAGTTGACCCGGTCGAGGTCGTCCATGGCGACGCGCATGTACTCCAGCCAGCCCCGTGCGGCGTAGGTCGAGCCGTAGGTGTTGCGACCGAGGTCGCTGGTTCCCTGGTCCCCCGCGGTGAGCACGAAGGCGGTGGAGATCTGCTTGGTCGATCCGATGAACCACGTGGCCTTGGTCTGCTCGGCCTCGGAGTCGTAGTACGTGCCAGTCTTGCCGGCCACCTCGTGGCCGAGGCCGGACACCGCCCGGCCGGTTCCCTCCTGGGTGACGCCGGTCAGCGCGTGCACCGCGTTTCGCGCGACGTCGGCCTCCACGGTCTGGTCCTCGGCCAGGGTCGGCTTGTAGATGGTCTGGCCCTTCACGTCCTTGACCTCGGCGACGATGTGCGGGTTGGAGCGCTTGCCCTCGTTGACCAGCGTGGCGAGACCGCGGGCGGCGTCCAGCGCGGACACTTCCGAGAAGCCCAGCGGGATCGACGGAACGAGGCTGGAGTCGGGGATCGGGGTCGTGATGCCGACGTCCTTGGCCGCCTGGGCCACCTTCGCTGGGCCGTCCCTCATCTGCATGACAAGGTCGACGTAGGCGGAGTTGATGGAGTTGGTGGTCGCCTTCTCGAGCGTGACCGGGCCGTAGTTGGTCCCGCCGGCGTTGGTGATCGGCCGGCTGGCTCCCCTGGGCGTGAACTCGTTGCCGTTGAACCGGTCCTCGAGGGTGGCCCCGTCGCGGAGCCCGGCGACCAACGCCCACGGCTTGAACGTGGACCCCGTCGGGCGGGCGATCGTGGCCCAGTTCCGGAAGTCGGCGGTGTAGTCGGGGCCCCCGTACAGGGCGAGGATGGCCCCCGTGCCCGTGTCGAGCGAGGCGATGGCGGGATGGTAGTAGCTGGCGTCCTTGCGCTGCGAGGACGCGATGCGTGCGGCCTGGTTCTGGGCGGCTTTGATCGCCGCCTCCTGCATGCGGGCGTCGATCGTGGTGACGATCTGCAGACCCCCGCCCTGGATCTGGCTCTCGTCGAACCCGGCCGCCTCGAGCTCGGTCTGCACCATCTTCAGCAGGTGGCCCTTGGGTCCGCCGAAGCGGGAGTCGTTCTGCACCTCCGGGAACTCCGGCAGTGTCTGGTAGATCGCGGCCTTGTCGTCCTCGGTCAGGTGCCCCAGCTTCACCATCTGGTTGATGATGTACTGGTAGCGCTCCATCAAGTCAGAGCGCTGCTTCTCGCCGCGCGCTGGGTCCAGGTTGTTCGGCGAGTTGATGATCGCGCTGAGCGCGATGGCCTGGGGCATCGTGAGGTCCTTGGCGTCGACGTCGAAGTACGCCTGGGACGCCGCCTGGATGCCGTACGCGCCGCGGCCGAAGTAGACGGTGTTGAGGTACCCCTCGAGGATCTGCTCCTTGGGGAGATCCTGGCCGACCTTGAGCGCGACGATGATCTCGGTGAGCTTGCGGGTGAGGGTCTTGTCCTGCGTCAGGTAGAGCACCTTCACGTACTGCTGGGTGATCGTCGAGCCGCCGACAGTGTCGACCCCCGGGGTCAGGGCCGTCTGCACGGCGCGCATCAGGCCGGGGATGGAGATGCCGGGATCGGTCCAGAACGATTCGTTCTCGCCCGCGACGATGGCCTGCTTCACGTTCTCGGGCATCTCCGAGAACGGGATGGAGACGCGGTTCTGCACCGCGAACGTGCCGATCTCCTCGGTGCCGTTGTTGGCCAGGACCGTGGACACGTTGGTCTGGAAGTCTTTGTTGGGGTCGGGGACCGGCGTGGTGGCGTACACGGCACCGAACGCACCTGCGCCGAGAACCGCCAGGGCGACCACCGCGATGCCGATCCACTTCAGGACGCTCACAGCCACTTCGCGGGGTTCCCGCGGGGAGCTACCCCTCGGTTTCTTGGCTGTCGAAGCGTCGGGATCGACGCGCTTGGGCTCCGCCATCTACATCCTCACCTGTCGTTGTCGCCTCACGGCACTGTTCCCAGGGTAACCCGGGGCACCGTGAGCGGCGAAGTCGGGTTGCCACGCCGCGCAGCTTCGCCAGGGGAGGGCCGCG
>JBKHWW010000142.1:0-7298 GCA_046566345.1 Actinomycetes bacterium | reverse complement strand
ATGACGCCCCCAGCGCTGCGCCCGCGTGGCTGCCGCCGGGTGGTGTGGTCCGTGTCATCCTCACCGACCTAGAGAGAGGGAACCCACTCATGAGCGACAAGACGGGCACCGCCCAGATCGGCGTCGTCGGCATGGCCGTCATGGGCAGCAACCTGGCGCGCAACTTCGCCAGCAAGGGCTTCAAGACCGCCATCTTTAATCGGTCCTATGCCAAGACCGCGTCCGTGCTGGAAGAGCACCCCGAGGCCGAGTTCGTGGCGTCCGAGACCGTCGAGGAGTTCGTCGACTCCCTGGAGAAGCCGCGTCGCATCATCATGATGGTCAAGGCCGGCCCGGCCACCGACGCCACCATCGACGCCCTGATCCCCTTCCTCGACCCCGGCGACATCCTCATCGACGGCGGCAACACCTACTTCCCCGATACCCGTCGGCGCGAGAAGAGGATGGCCGAGCTGGGCTTCAACTTCATCGGCTGCGGCATCTCCGGCGGCGAGACCGGCGCCCTGCTGGGCCCGTCGATGATGCCCGGCGGACCGAAGGAGTCCTACGCGGTCGTCGGCCCGATCCTGGAGAAGATCGCCGCTCAGTACGACGGCGAGCCCTGCTGCACCTGGATCGGCACCGATGGCGCCGGCCACTTCGTCAAGATGGTGCACAACGGCATCGAGTACGCCGACATGCAGTTCATCGGCGAGGCGTACGACCTGCTCAAGGGCGCCGGCCTGTCCGCCGACGAGGCCGCCGACGTCTTCGCGCAGTGGAACACGGGCGACCTCGACTCCTTCCTCATCGAGATCACTTCCGAGGTGCTCCGCCAGAAGGACGCCGAGACCGGCAAGCCCCTGGTCGACGTCATCTACGATGCCGCCGGCATGAAGGGCACCGGCACCTGGACCGTGCAAGAGGCGCTGAACCTCGGCGTCCCGGCCGCGGCCATCGCCGAGTCCGTGTTCGCTCGCGCGGCATCCAGCAGCGCCGACCTCCGCAAGGCGGCCCGGGCCGCCCTGAAGGGCCCCGACCAGTCCATGACGCTGGAGGACCGCGCGGCCTTCGTCGAGGACGTCCGGCAGGCGCTCTGGTGCGCCAAGGTGATCGCGTACGCCCAAGGCCTGCACATCATCAAGGTGGCGGGCCAGGAGTACGGGTGGGACATCGACGTGGCGGCCTGCGCCCGCATCTGGCGCGCAGGCTGCATTATCCGGGCGAAGCTGCTCGACCGCATCTCCAACGAGTACGCCGCCGGCAACCTGGAGACGCTCCTCGAGGCGCCCTCCATCGCGGCAGGCCTCGCCGACTCCAACCCGTCGTGGCGTCGCGTGGTCGTGAAGGCCACCGAGGCGGGCGTCCCCATCCCCGGCTTCGCCTCGGCGCTGTCGTACTACGACATCGTCCGGGCCGAGCGCACCAACGCCGCGGTGACCCAAGGGCTGCGGGACTTCTTCGGTTCGCACACCTACCGGCGCATCGACAAGGAGGGCACGTTCCACACGGTGTGGTCCGGTGACCGCTCCGAGATCGAGGCCGTCGACGCGCACTGACTCACGTCGACGACGAGGGGGCCCCGGTTCACCGGGGCCCCCTCGTCGCGTTTCTCGGCCGCGGTCAGCTGTCGGACTCCACCGGGGCGTCCTCGTCCTCCTCGGGCTCGAACGTGTTGTCGGCACCCAGCGTGCCCCCGACGCCCTCGGGGTTGAGCTCGTCGAGCGACGTGTCGTCGCCGTCGCCCTTGGTCGGCATCTCGTCGTGGTGGCTCATCGCCTCCTCCTCTCGGTCGGGGCCGCTCCCCGGACTGCCAGTATTCCCGCCCGCGCCGCCGTGCGCCAGGGCTCGGTCCAGCGCGGCGTAGGCCACGGCGAGCAGGGGTTCGGCGGCGCACACGCGGCCGGTCATCAGCGTGATCTGGTCCAGCGCCTGCCCCACCAGGAGATCGACCCCAGACAGCTGGACGATGCCGGCGGCCCGCGCCGCTCGGTCGAGCTCGGTCGGATAGTGGTTGTAGGTGGCATCGAAGGACGCCCGGGTGAGCCGCACCAGCCCGGCCGCCACGTCGGGCCTCAGCGGGGCGGACACGGTCGAGACGAGCACGTCGACGGCGTCGGCGTCCGGCACCTCCCCCCAGGGGCCGAATGCCAGTCGGACGCCGAGGCGTCCGGCGAGCGCGTTGAGGCTGTCGCCAGCCCGCTGCGCCGAGCGCGCCAGCACCACCGCGTCTCGGACGCCTAGTTCGGCCACCGCGTACAACGCCGAGCGCGCGGTGGCCCCGTTGCCGAGCAGGATCGCCCGACGCGCCGACGTCACCCCCGCCCGCGCGAGCGCACCGAGAAAGCCTGTCACGTCGGTGTTCTCGACCCGGGGGGTCCCGCCGTGGTTGAACAGGTAGGTGTTCCCGGCCCCGAGCAGGCGCGCCCGGTGCGAAGGCTCGCCGAGGGTGAGCACGACCTGCTTCAGGGGGGCGGTGCAGGACAGCCCGACCCATTCGGGTCCGCAGGAGGCGACGAGGGGGGCGAGGGCCGATTCGTCCACCTCGTACCTGTCGTACCTCCATTCGTCTGCGATGCCGAGCACCTCGTAGGCACGCGTGTGGATGCGGGGGCTCAGCGAGTGGGCGATGGGCGAGCCCAGAACGGCGCAGCGCCGCACGGTCACAGCAGGGCCCTCGTCTGCGGCACGGCCGGCCACCGCTCGGCCGCCCACTGGATCCCGGCAGGCAGGGGCAGCGGGCGTCCACTCGCGTCGGCGTGGACCAGCACGGTGACCGAGCGGGACATCACCTCGTCGGTGAGGGGGTCGACGATCTCGGCAGCCAGCGTCATCGACGTGTGTCCGGTCGCGCCGATGGCCGTCCGGACCAGGTACGGCTCCAGCCGGTGGCCGATCTGCCCGGTGTAACGCATGTCCTGGCGGGCGACCATCCAGGCGTGCTCGATGTCGGCGTGCGGCGAACTGCGAATCGCGTTCTCGACTAGCGGCTCCTTCAACGCGATGCGCGCCTCGGCAACGTAGTCGAAGAAGCGGGTGTTGTTGGCGTGCCCGTAGGCGTCCAGGTCCGACCAGCGCACCTGGAAGGTGTGCTCGTGTGCCTGCTCACCGACCGCGTACGCGCCCACGGCACGCATCGGGGGAAAGGTGACCGAGCGGTCGGCGAACCAGCGCCGCTCGAGGTCGGTCATGCGCGCGGGGCGGCCGGCGTCGAAGTCGTAGTTGCACAGCAGCGTCCTGGCCCGGGCGACCAGACGTGGCCCCTGGTGCACCTCGTAGCCGACCGTGAACCGTGAGGCGCCGACGTCGCCGACTCGAAGGGCGACCTCCACGGGCTCGGCGGAGAACAGCACAGCCCCCAGGTACTCGACTTGGTGCCCGACGACGATGATCCCGTTGCCAAGCAGGTGGGCGTTCGGCCCGGTCAGCAAGAAGTCGACGCGGGCCTCCTGGAGGTAGTCGACGATGGCGGCGTTGTTGGCGTGCCCCTGGGCGTCGAGGTCCACCCACCGCAGCGGTACGCGGACGCGGTACGGCTCCACTCAGTCCTCGTCCTCGGCGTCGTAGAGCGACGCCACCACATCGGCGTAGTTGTCGGCGATGGCGCTGCGGCGGATCTTCATGTTCGCTGTGACGCCCCCATCCTCGACGGTGAGCTCGTGGTCGAGGATCGCGTAGCGCTTGACGGTCTCCCACCGTTCCAGCTTGTCGTTGGCGCGGTCGAGGAAGCGGTCGACAGAGGCCCGCATCTCGGGCAGCTGGGTCAGCTCGGCGTAGCTGAGATCCTCCTTGCCGTGGCGCTTTGCCCAGCTGTCCACCGCGCCCGGGTCGAGGGTGAACAGCGCGCTGATGTATTTGCGGCCATCGCCGACGGCCACGACCTGGGAGAGGTAGGGGATGTTGGCGGCCATCACGCCCTCGACCTTTTGGGGGGCGACGTACTTGCCGCCCGAGGTCTTCATCAGGTCCTTCTTGCGGTCGGTGATGCGCAGGTAGCCGTCGGCGTCCAGCTCGCCGATGTCCCCGGAGTGGTACCAGCCGTCGATCAGCACCTCGGCGGTCTGTTCGGGGTCGCGGTGATAGCCGCGCATGATTCCGGGCCCCTTGATGAGCACCTCGCCGTCGTCGGCGATGCGGATCTCGGTTCCGGGCAGCGCCGGCCCGACGGTACCGAACCGCGGCTTGACGGGCTCGTTGACGGCAGCGACGGCAGAGGTTTCGGTGCTGCCGTAGCCCTCGACGACCACGATGCCGGCCGAGTAGAACCATTCCTGCACCTGCGAACTCAGCTTGGCCGACCCCGAGATGAAGAACTCGATGTTGCCGCCCATGCGGTTCTTGAGTTTGCTGAAGACCAGCCTGTCCGCCACCTTGTAGGCCAGCGCCATCGAGCGCGGCATCGGGCGACCTTCGAGCCGGTACGGGCGCGACTCGCGGCCGACCGCGAACGCCCAGCGAGCGATGCGCGCCTTGACCCCGGACGCCGCGTTGGCTTTCACGGCGTTGCGGACCCGCTCGAAGATGCGGGGGGCGCCGCACATGAACGACGGGTTGGTGGCTCCCAGCCCGGGGACGATCCGGTCGAGGCGGCCGTCGACCACCGACCCGAAGCCCACCTGCAGCTGAATCATCATCACGGCCTTGCCGAACACGTGGCTCAGGGGCAGCCAGAAGTACTGCAGCGAGCCGGGGCCGATGATGTTGAGGGAGTCGACCGCGACCCCCTCGTAGGTCCAGTTGCTGTGCAACAGCTCCACGCCCTTGGGCAGCCCGGTGGTGCCGGAGGTGTAGATGAGGGTCGCCAGCGATTCGGGCTGGGTGTGCGCGACCGCGTCGTCCATCGCCGTGGGGTGCTCCCGCAGATGCTCGCGCCCGCGGGCACGGAGCTCGTCGACGGTGATCACGCCCTCGCCCTCGGGCGTGCCCTCGATCAAGATGACGGTGCGCACCTGACCCGGATCCACCCTCGAGCGCAGCTTCTCGACCTGCTCGGCATTCTCGGCGACGAAGTACTTGGAGTCGGAATGCGTGATGATGTGCGCGAACTCGGGCCCCTGGGTGTTCGGGTACACCGTCGTCGTGGCTCCACCGGAGCAGTTGATCGCGAGGTCCAGCAGCACCCACTCGATGCGCGTGTTCGAGGCGATGGCCACGCGCTCCTCGGGCTGCAGCCCCAGAGCCAGCAGGCCCGCGCCGAGCTCCCACACCCGTTCGCGGGTCTGGCGCCAGGTCAGGCTGACCCACTCATCGGACGCGTCCGGGTAACGGAAGGCCTCCCCGTTCGGTGTCGCCTCCACCCGCAGGTTGAACATGGCGCCGACGGTCGGCGGGCGGTTTTGGAGCACCTGCTGGAAGTCGTTCATCTTCGGTCCCTCCCAGGGTCGGCGCTCGCCCACCCTGCGCGTCAGTGTAGGGGGCGGCCGCTGCAGTCGAGAGGGGACAAACCGACGGTTGAACGATCAAAGTCGGGACTACAGTGCTCTCATGCAGGCTCCCGCGGCACCCCGCTGGCTCAGCGCCGACCAGCAGAGGGTGTGGCGCGCCTATTTGGACGCCGTCGCCCGCATCGACCACCACCTGGGTGAGCGTTTGCGGCCCTACGACCTCGACCTGGGCGAGTACGAGATTCTGGTCCGGCTGTCGGAGTCGGAAGGCCGCACGATGCGGATGTCCGATCTGGCCGCCGCGGTGCGCCAGTCGCGGTCGCGCCTGACGCACACGGTGGCCCGGATGGAACACAAGAACCTGATCGACCGCGCCCCCTGTCCCGACGACCGTCGAGGCGTGAACGCACACCTCACCGACGCCGGCTACCGCCTGCTCGTCGAGGCGGCCCCCACCCACGTCGAGTCGGTACGCGAGGTGTTGGTCGACGTGGTCGCCCCCGACGACTTCGAGGCACTGGGACGCGCCATGGCGGCCGTCAACCAGGTGGCAGACTGGCACGGGTGAGCCAAGCCGCCGCCGTGCGCACCGACGCCGTGGATCGCCTGTTGGTCGAGGCGGGATTCCCGGCCCTGGACGCCAGCACCCTCACCCGGGGCATCTACTCCACCGACGCGTCCCTGTACCGCGTGGTTCCCGCGGGCGTCGCTCGCCCCCGCGACCTGGTTGAACTGGCGGCCGTGGTGGACGCCGCCCGCACCGCCGGCGTCCCCCTGACCACCCGGGGCGCGGGTACCTCCTGCGCCGGGAACGCGGTCGGTCCGGGCGTGGTGATCGACGTCGCCCGCCACCTGCACCGTATCCACGCCCTGGACGCCGAGGCCCGCACCGCGGTCGTCGATCCCGGCGTCGTCCAGGACGTGCTGTCGCGCGCGGCGCAGCCGCACGGGCTGCGCTTCGGCCCCGATCCGTCCACGTTCTCCCGCTGCACCATCGGCGGCATGATCGGCAACAACGCCTGCGGTCCACGCGCGCTGGGCTATGGACGCAGCTCCGACAACGTGGTCGCGCTCGAGGTGATCACCGGGACCGGGGAGCGCCTGAGCCTCGACTCCCGCGTCGATGTGCGGGAGCATCCCTCGCCGACGCTCCAGGCACTGCACCGCCTGGTGATGGCCAACCTAGGCCTGATCCGGACCGAGTTCGGCACCTTCTCCCGCCAGGTGTCGGGTTACTCGCTGGAGTGGCTGCTGCCCGAACGCGGATTCGACGTCGCCAAGTTCCTGGCCGGCAGCGAGGGCACGCTCGCGGTGATCACCCGGGCCACGGTGCGGCTGGTCGCGGACGATCCACATAAGGTCATGGTCGCCCTCGGCTACCCGACCATGCCGGACGCCGCGGACGCGATGCCCGCCATCCTCCCGTTCGGCCCGACCGCCGTCGAGGGCATGGACGCCCGCATCGTCGATGTCGTGCGACGGACGCTGGGCGACGAGGCGGTACCGGCGCTCCCCGCGGGCAACGGGTGGGTGTTCGTCGAGCTCACCGACACGCGCAACGACCGCCTCCGGGAGCGGGCCGAAGCGCTCCTGGCGGCGTCCGGTTGCCTGGATGGCCACGTGGTCGACGACCAGCCCATCACCGCCGCCCTGTGGAAGATCCGCTCCGACGGCGCAGGCTTGGCTGGGGTCAGCCTCGACCGGCCCGCCTATGCCGGCTGGGAGGATGCCGCGGTGCCGCCCGCCCGGCTGGGTGCCTATCTGCGCGACTTCGACGCGCTGTTGGAGCGGCACGGCCTTCACGGGCTGCCGTACGGTCACTTCGGCGACGGCTGCGTGCACTGCCGCATCGACTTCCCCCTCACGCAGGACCCGAACGGCGCCGCCGTGTACCGATCCTTCGTCGAGGAGGCGGCCGACCTGGCGGCGTCCTAT
>JBKHWW010000141.1:0-3996 GCA_046566345.1 Actinomycetes bacterium | reverse complement strand
CGCGGTTCTCGTCCAAGACGTCGAAGGCCTCCTGGTGGGCGGTCGCCACGAGAGCGGCCACCTCGGCGTCGATGATGCCCGCGACGTCTTCGGAGTAATCGCGGTTGCCGCCCATGCCGGCCTGCATACCCAGGAACGGCTCGGTGTTGTCGCCGCCGAACTTCACCGCGCCCAGCCGCTCGGTCATGCCGTACTGGGTCACCATCGCGCGGGCCACCTTGGTGGCCTTCTCGATGTCGTTGGCGGCGCCGGTCGTCGGGTCATGGAAGACCAGCTCCTCGGCTGCCCGCCCGCCCATCATGTAGGCGAGCTGGTCGAGCAGCTCGCCACGGGTCTGGCTGTACTTGTCGGCGTCCGGCATCACCATGGTGTAGCCCAGCGCGCGCCCGCGCGGCAGGATCGTGACCTTCTGCACCGGGTCGTTGCCCGGCATCGCCGCGGCCACCAGCGCATGGCCGCCCTCGTGGTAGGCGGTGATGAGCAACTCGCGCTCGTTCATCACCCGGGTGCGTTTCTGGGGGCCGGCGATGACGCGGTCGATGGCCTCGTCGAGATTCTCGCGCGTGATCCACTGCCTGTTCTGGCGCGCGGTGAGCAGAGCGGCCTCGTTGAGCACGTTGGCGAGATCGGCGCCGGTGAATCCGGGGGTGCGCTTGGCGACCGACTCCAGGTCGGCGTCCGGCGCCATCGGCTTGTTGGCGGCGTGCACGCGCAAGATCTGGTGGCGCCCCTTCATGTCGGGCGCCTCCACCGGGATCTGGCGGTCGAAGCGCCCGGGGCGCAAGAGGGCCGGGTCGAGGACGTCGGGCCGGTTGGTGGCGGCGATCAGCACGACGCCGCCCCGCACGTCGAAGCCGTCCATCTCGACCAGCAGCTGGTTCAGCGTCTGCTCGCGCTCGTCGTGGCCACCACCCATGCCGGCGCCACGGTGGCGCCCGACCGCGTCGATCTCGTCGATGAAGATGATGGCCGGCGCGGCCTCCTTGGCCTGCTCGAACAGGTCGCGGACACGGCTGGCGCCGACACCGACGAACATCTCGACGAAATCAGAACCGGAGATGGAGAAAAAGGGCACGCCCGCCTCGCCCGCGACCGCGCGTGCGAGCAGGGTCTTGCCCGTGCCGGGCGGGCCGTAGAGCAGGACGCCCTTGGGAATCTTGGCGCCCACGGCCTGGAACTTGGCCGGTTCGGCGAGGAACTCGCGGATCTCCTGGAGTTCCTCGATGGCCTCTTCGCACCCCGCGACGTCAGAGAACGTGGTCTGTGGCGTGTCCTTGCTTGCGACCTTGGCCTTGCTCTTGCCGAAGCCGAGGACGCCGCGGCTACCACCCTGGGCGCTGTTCAGCATGAAGAAGAACAGGACGCCGAGCAGCAGGAATGGCAGGACGCCCATCAGGAAAAGGGAGAGGAAACCACCGTCAGGGTTCTCGCCGCGCCAGCGCTCGAGGGAGCCGGCGGCGACCCGCTCGTTGAGGCGTTCGACGATGCCGGTGCTCTGCTGACCGACCCAGTTGGCGCGCACCCTGGTGTTCGCGGCGTCGGCCACCTCGACGCGGATCTCTTGGTCGCCGTCGACCATGACCACTTCACGGAGCGGATCGTTGCCCTCGATGAGGGTGATGACCTGCGACGTCGGCACCGCCTGGTAGCGGCTGGACGCCGAGAAGAGGTTCATGCCGAGCATGATGATGAGGAAGCCTGCGATGATCCACAGGATCGGGCTACGGAGGAGCCGCGGAGCCTTCATTCCACTCCCTGTTCGGTGGTTGATCGTGCTCCGCCGAGCCTACTGCACCCCCCCAACCGGCCCTCGGGCTGCCATCGGTTCGACGAAATGTCGACAGATCGTCGTGAAAGTCCACAAAGCGGTACAGGCCGACGACCGCGGAGTTACCCTCGACTCATGGTGGGTGTGGGGCAAAGACGCCCCACTATACAGTTCGCCCACCACCGGGGAGGATCAATGAAGATTCGCCGCGGCGTGGCAACATTCGCCGCTATCGCCACCCTGTCTCTCGTGACAGGGGCTTTACCCGCGGTCGGTGCACCACCCACCGACCCACCGACGACGAGCGCACCCGCTCGCCCCAGCCAAGATGAGATCAAGAAGAACTACGAGAAGAAGGCCGAGAAGGCCAAGGAGAAGGCCGAGAAGCGCGTCACCCAGAAGAAGCGCGACGAAGCTGCCGCCCGCGCGCTTCAGGACGGTGCGCTCAACCCGCTGATGGTGCAGGCCGACGGGGTCGCCGCCGCGGCGGCGGCTCCCGGCGACGCGCCGCGCTACTTCAGCCACCCCAACTACGCCAACAGCCCGCTCCCCACGGTCACGACGACGCCGGGCGCGGAGACCTTCATCGGCAACACGCTGGCGGGCCGCCAGTACGCCACCGACGGCGAGCCGACGGTGATGGTGCTCGTCGGTGCTCCGCTCCAGGATGGGCTGCTGACCGCCTTCCAGACCTGGAACCAGCCCAATGCGGACGCGGCCCTGGCCACGGCCGGCAAGACGTTCCACGCCTATGTGCTGCGGCCCACCCGCCTCGCCGGGCAGTACAGCGTGGTGTTCGACAGCGGCGCGTTGACGGTACCTGCGTTGACTCCCGAGAACGCCGCGACCGGTGAGACGGTGACCTTCGCTGTCGCGAACCTCGCGGTCAAGGCCGGCGATCGTCTGGCCTTCTACGGTCGGGGCGTCCCCCTCGACGACGCGGCCGGACCCGACGGCGTCTTCTACCCATCCCCGCTGAGCCCGCTGCAGGGTGAGACGGTCAGCCTTCCGTCGACCGCCTTCCCAGCCTTCACCAACACGCGCACGTACTCGTTCGGCGCGCTCATGGCCGGACCCACCAACGTCGAGATCACCGGCGGCCTCCGCAAGTTCGTGGACACGCTGCCGACGATCAGCGCGGCCACTCCAGACACCACTACCTACCCCGGCGCCGACTTCTACAAGATCGGGCTGGTCGAATACACCCAGCGGATGCACACCGACCTCGCGGCAGAGACGAAGCTGCGCGGCTACGTCCAGCTGAATGCGAATAACGATCCGGTGGGAGAGCCGAGCTATCTCGGTCCTGCGATCGTGGCGCAGAAGGGCCGGCCGGTGCGGATCGAGTTCCGCAACATGCTGCCGACCGGCGCCGGCGGGAATCTGTTCCTGCCCGTGGACTCCACCGTCATGGGCTCCGGCATGACGCCGGACGGCCACCAGTTCATGGAGGCCAACCCCAAGGTCGACCCCGTCAACCCCATGTGCACCTACACGGACGCCGACGGCGCCGGGATGAAGGCCGGCATGGTCGCCAGCGGGCACTGCTACGCCGAGAACCGTGCCATCATCCACCTGCACGGCGGCATCACCCCGTGGATCTCCGACGGCACCCCGCACCAGTGGATCACCCCCGCGGGCGAGAACACCCCGTTCCCGCAGGGCGTCAGCGTGCAGAACGTCCCCGACATGGGCAACGTCGACGCCGCGAACGACGGCGTCCAGACGCTCTACTACACCAACGCCCAGAGCGCGCGGCTGATGTTCTACCACGACCACTCGTGGGGCATCACCCGTCTGAACGTGTACGCCGGTGAGGCCGCGCCGTACATCATCCAGGACGAAACCGAGAAGGCGCTCGTCGACGGCGGCGTCCTGCCGGACGCTGCCAGCACGCTCCCGCTCGTGTTCCAGGACAAGACCTTCGTGCCCAGCGACGCGCAGCTCGCCCTGCAGGACGAAACCTGGAACAAGGCCTCTTGGGGTGGCGAGGGCAACCTGTGGCTGCCGCACGTCTACTCACCCGCCCAGAATCCCGGTGACGCCTCCGGCGTGAACGCCTACGGCCGCTGGGCCTACGGGCCGTGGTTCTGGCCGCCCACCAACAATGTCGAGTTCGGTCCGATCGCCAATCCCTACTTCGACCCGAACTGCGACCCCGACGTCGGCTGGTGCGAGCCCCAGCTGATGCCGGGCGTGCCCTACAACTCGATGGGCATGGAGGCGTT
>JBKHWW010000140.1:0-3100 GCA_046566345.1 Actinomycetes bacterium | reverse complement strand
ACGACCCGCGCCCCCACCTCGCCCGCCCGCTCGGCGATCACGCGCGCGACGCCGGCACTCTGGGCGGCCACCACCGCGACGGACCCCTCCTTGATGATCCCGGCCTTCTCGACCGCGATGATGTCGGGCGTGGCGCCGAGGAGGTGCGCGTGGTCCACGTCGATCGGGCACAGGACCGCCACGGCGGGCGTGCAGACGCTGGTCGCGTCCCAGCTGCCGCCCAGCCCCACCTCCACGACGGCCACGTCGACGGGCGCTTCGGCGAATGCCGCATACGCCAGGCCCGTCATCACCTCGAAGAACGTCATCGGGATGCCGTCGTGACGCTCGGCGTCCACGAGTTCGACCAGCGGCATCACGTCGGCGACGAGGTCGTCGAATCGGTCGGCACCGATCGGGACGCCGTCGATGCAGATGCGCTCGGTGAGGTCCGACAAATGGGGGCTGCTGTACCGCCCCACGCGCAACCCCAGGGCGAGCAGCAGGGTCTCGATCATGATCGCGGTGCTGCCCTTGCCGTTGGTGCCGGTGATCTGGATCACCGGGCAGGAGTCCTCGGGGTGACCCAGCAACTCCGTCAACGCCTTGATGCGCACCAGGCTGGGGCCGACCCGGTGCTCCGGCCAGCGGGCCTGCAGGCTGCGGGCGATCTCGTCGTGTGTGGTCATGATGGCGGTCAGCCTAACCGGCGGCGGCGCCTATAATCTCGGCCATGAGCACCGCCCTCCCGTCCGTGGCGCGTCGCCCCTGGCAGGAGTGGGTGGGCCTGGGCGCGCGACTCGTGCTCGGCGGCGTCATCTTCGCGGCGGGGGCGCTCAAGGTGTTCGAACTCGGCACCTCCATCAACGCGGTGCGCGGTTACCAGTTGCTGCCGTACGAACTCATCGCGCCCGTCGGCGTGGCCCTCCCTTTCGTCGAGATCGTGCTCGGCACCCTCCTGCTGGCGGGCCTCGTGACGCGCTGGTCGGGGCTGGCGGGCGGAGCGCTCATGCTGGTGTTCGCCGTCGCCATCGCGAGCGCCTGGGCGCGCGGGCTGTCGATCGACTGTGGCTGCTTCGGCGGCGGCGGCCAGATCGAGTTGGACAAGGCGCTGGCCGCCTACCCCTGGGAGATCGCGCGCGACCTCGGCCTCGCCGCCTGCGGCGCCTGGTTGTTCTGGCGTCCACGAACGGCGTTCTCCCTGGACGGTCGCCTGTTCGCGCCGGTCGGCGTTTCAACCGACGAGGACGCCGTCGCGTCCCGTTGAGCCCGTTCCCGGGTCGGCCCGCCCTCCGTGAGGCGACGAGCGTCCGGCTGCGCCGTCGCGGCGTCCCGAACACCGACGACCCGTCACTCGGACGACCCTCGCTACACTGTCGTTGAAATTGCCACCACCTCCCCGGGAGAGACATGTCGAACGCCGCCAACCGCCGCGAGCAGCTTCGCCAGCAGCAGCTGGCCCAGGCCGCCCAGGCCAGGGTCCGCAGGATGATCGCCATCGGCGCCGGCATCGTGGCGCTGGCTCTCGTCGCGGTGATGGTGTTCGTGTTCGTGCAGCAGTCCGGCACGCGCGCGGGCGGCACTCCGCCGAACGCCTCCGCGGACGGCAGCACGCTCATCGTGAACAAGGGCAAGGCGAAGGAGGGCGCCAAGAAGGTGATCCTCTACCTCGACTACCAGTGCCCCAACTGCCGCCACTTCGAGGAGTACTACGGCTCCGCGCTGCAGTCCCTGGCGGACGGCGGCGACATCGACTACCAGGTCAACGTGATGACGTTCATGGACCAGAACCTCTCCAACACCGGCTCGACCTGGGCGGCCGTCGCCGCCACCTGCACCGACGAGTACGGCAAGTTCGCCCAGGCGACCCAAACGATCTACGGCCAGCAGGAGCAGCAGGAGGTCCGCGGCTCGCAGGGGTACACCGACGACTTCCTGAAGGACCAGCTGCCGACAACCCTCGGCCTCACCGGCGATCAGGTCACCGCATACCAGCAGTGCTACACCTCCCGGGCGACGAAGGGCTTCCTGGAGACGATGTCTCGGGCCGCCTACAGCGCCGGTGTCAACTCCACGCCGACGTTGACGGTGAACGGGAAGAAGGTCGACATCCCGCAGATCGGCGGAGACGTCAACGCATTCAAGCAACTGGTGCTGGGCGCCTAAGGCCGGGGCGTCCACGCCGGCGACCCGCCCGGACGCCTGCGACAGCCGACGCCGTCGACCCCATAGGATTCCCGCATGACTTCCGACCACTCGACGTCCCCTGTTGCCGCGCCTCCCGCGCGGCTGCGGGTACCCGAGCGCCCCGCCCTCGAGGGCTTGGAGGCCAAGTGGTCGGCCGCGTGGCAGCAGGCGGGAACCTACCGGTTCGTGCGCCCCGCCACGCGCGAGCAGGTGTTCAGCATCGACACCCCGCCACCCACCGTGTCAGGCTCGCTGCACGTCGGCCACGTGTTCAGCTACACGCACACCGACCTCGTGGCGCGCTACCAGCGCATGCGCGGCAAGCACGTGTTCTACCCCATGGGGTGGGACGACAACGGCCTGCCCACGGAGCGCCGCGTCCAGAACTACTACGGCGTCCGGTGCGACCCGTCGATCCCGTACGAGCCGAACTTCACCCCGCCCGAGCGGCCCGACACCAAGCGGCAGGTCCCGATCAGCCGGCGCAACTTCGTGGAGTTGTGCGTGGAACTGACCGCCGTCGACGAGCGCGCCTTCGAGGACCTCTGGCGCGAACTCGGGCTCTCGGTGGACTGGGACCTCCTGTACTCGACGGTGTCCGCGGACTCGCGGGCGGTGGCCCAGCGAGGGTTCCTCCGCAACTTCGCGCGCGGGGAGGCCTACCTGGCCGAGGCTCCCACGCTGTGGGACGTGACCTTCCAGACCGCCGTCGCCCAAGCCGAACTGGAGGCCCGCGAATACCCGGGCCACTACTACCGAGTCGCTTTCCACGGGGCCGGCGGGCCGATCCACATCGAGACGACGCGGCCGGAGTTGATCCCCTCGGTGTGCGCCCTGATCGCCCACCCCGACGACGAGCGCTACGCCCCCCTCTTCGGGACGACCGTCACCAGCCCGGTGTTCGGCGTCGAGATCCCGGTGCTCGCGCACCCCG
>JBKHWW010000139.1:0-4078 GCA_046566345.1 Actinomycetes bacterium | reverse complement strand
TGGACGCCGTCGACACCGAGTACGTCCTGATGGCCGACGACGACATGATCCTGCTGCCCGACTTCGACGTCCGCCGCCCGCTCGCGTACCTGCAGCGCAATCAGGAGGTGAGCGTGGTCGGCGGGCGCGTTGTCCACCTGCCGCAGTGGCAGACGGCCGACTACTCCGCTGCCGCTCTGTACGCGTATCGCGGAGACCCGCTGCGGCGCGAGGGGTCGCTCGTCGACGGCCTCCCCGTCTCCTACAAGGTGCCCAACTTCTACATGGCGCGCACGGCGGCGGTGAGGGACGTCCGGTACGACGACCGGCTCAAGCGCGTCGACCACAACGACTTCTTCACCTCCGCGTACGGCCGCCTGGTCTGCGTGGTCGACCCGCGGATGGTCTGCCTGCACGCGCACTCGTACTTTGACGCGCACTATCAGTCGTTCCGGATGGACACCGCGGCCGACCTCGCTCTGGTCGCCGCCAAGTGGGGCCCCGGCCCACGCCAGGAGGCGGCGGCCGCGTCCGACGGGCTGCGGCCGGAGCAGCGAGTGCCGCTGCATCACGCGGCCGTGGAGGTGGTCGCTCGCGAGCTAGGCCTGGCGCCGGTCCACCTCGGGACGCCGGCCGATACGGCCGTCACCGTGCGGCTGCCGGGGGCCGGCCGTGAGGCCCTGGTGCCCGTACTCGCGACTCTGGGCTGGTCGACGGCCGGACCTCGGCTTCGTCACCCCTTGTGGGGCGACCTGCGCGTGCTCGCCGGTGAGGGGCCGGACGCCGCACGCCCGGCGTCCTTCGCCACGATCACCGGGCTGGCCGCGGACGCCGACGCCTGGCCGGCAGTGATCGAGCGCAGCGCGGTGGATCCGCATCGGGATGTGCTCCGGTGGTCGCCGCGCGCCGGCTTCGTCGACGACGGGGAGGTCGTCGGCGCGGCCCTGCCGTTGGGGCCTGTGGTGACGCTCGGCACCCCGGGCGACCTGCTCTGGGAAACCGTAGGGCCGAACGGGCGGCCGCTGCAGGATGCGGTGGCGGCCGTGCTGTCCGCCTTCGATGATCCGGGCCCAGACGCGGAGGCGCAGCTGCGAGCCTACGCGGCCGACCTCGTCAGGCGGGGGCTGCTCACCACGGAGGCAGCCGATCGATGACAACCTGGCACACACGGCGCCCCCGGCCAGATTCGAACTGGCGCACGACAGATTAGAAGGCTGCTGCTCTATCCCCTGAGCTACGGGGGCCGCGTCGCCCATTCTACGGAGGGCAGCCGCCTCAACTCACCGCAGCGGCCCGCCCCGGACCTCCAGAAGCTTCCTCAGCGTCTCCATCTCGGTCGTCTGAGCGGACACCATGGACCCAGCCAGATCTCGGACGGCCGGGACGCTGGCGTGCTCGACGGCGTACTGCGCCATCTCCACGCCTCCCGCGTGGTGGGGGATCATCAGCGTCAAGTAGCGCCGCTCCGCCTCCACGCCGGCGGAGGCCTCGAGAGCGTTCAGGTCCGCCTGCGAGGCGAGTCCGGCCATCGGCTCGTCTGCGCCGTGCCCCTCGTGGCCGGCCATCCAGGTCATGGGCGGGCCTTCGACAGCCAGTGGTTCTCCCCACAGGCGCAGCCACCCCTGAAGGTGACCCGTCTGGTTGGTCTGGGTGAGCACCATGTCGAGAGCGATCGCCCGGAGTTCCTCGTCGGTGGCCCGGTCGCGGACGAGCTGCGACATCAGGACCGCCTGCTGGTGATGGACGGCCATGTCGCGGCTGAATCCGACGTCGACAGCGGTGGGTGCGGCAGGGGTGGGGCCGACGCTGAGGCGTCCGAACAGGAAGGACGCCGCGGCGAGTGCGGCGATGCCGACGACAGCGACGGCGACTAGCCAACGCGGGGTGCTCATGCGTCGGGCGTCCCGAGTCCGCCAAAGCACGACGCCCCAGGCTCCGGCGTCTGCGGGCCCTGCATGTAGGTGCTCAGGAATGTGGGCAGGCGGGGATCGGACGCGCTCTCGACCTGGAGCTGGACTCCCCAAGCGCTGGCCACCACCAGCGCGGGCACGTCTTGCATGGGGCTGAGGAGCCCATACGGCTTGCCGCGCACCAGGGACTGCAGCCTGGCCACCTGGTCGGTGGGAAGGGCCGGGTCGTACGTGATCCAGACGGCCCCGTGTTCGAGAGAGTGGACCGCGGGTTCGATCGGGGTGATCGGCGAGGTGTAGATGCCGCAGTTCTGCCACACGCCCGAGTGGTCCCCGCCGACGGGTGGGTTCTGGGCGTACGTGACGGGGCTGGTGACGTGGTTGGCGCTCAGCCCCGTGAAGGTCTGGACGCCCTCGATCGGACCGGACGCCGACCGGTCGGTGTCGCGCGCGCCGGTCACGAACGGGATCAGAAACGCGGCGAGCAACGCGATCACCGGGACCGCGGCAGCGAGGGCAATGCCGAGCCGCCAACGACGCTCCTTGCGCGCCTGCTCCGCCTGCATCGCCGCGACCTTGGCGGCACGGCTGCTGGACGTGGGGTTCTTCGCCATCGCTCCTCCGAGGATTGGTTGAAACTTCAGCAACCCGCTCATGGTAGCGGACCGCTCCGAAGGGCGTAATCCGGGGGGTGTAGGTTCGGTGAGCATGTCCCCTGCCGAGACGCTCGACCGTCGCGCATGGGGACGTCTGGCGCTGTCGGTGTACTTGCCGACCACCCTGTCGTTCGCGGGCATCGGCGCGGTGACCCCGCTCATCGCCCTCACGGCATACGACCTGGGCGCGAGCACGCCGGAGGCAGCGCTCATGGTCGCCCTCCTGGGTATGGGCAGCCTGGTCGGCGCCCTGCCCGCCGGCCTCATCGCCCAGCGGTTCGGTGAGCGCCACTCCCTGGTCGGGGCATTGGTGGCGGACGCGCTAGCGATCCTGCTCGCCGCACTCGCGCCGACCACCTGGGTTCTCGGGGTCGCCGTCTTCGCGATGGGTCTGACCAGCGCGGTCCTGATGATCGCGCGGCAGTCCTTCATGACCGAATACGTGCCCTACCGCTTTCGGGCCCGGGCGCTGTCCACGCTCGGCGGCGTGCTTCGCATCGGTAGCTTCCTGGGTCCCTTGGCTGGCGCCGCCGTGGTGTCCTTGTTCGACCTTCGAGCGGCGTACTGGTTCGCCATCGCGGCCGCGCTCGCGGCCGCCGCGGTCAGTTGGCTCCTGCCGGACCTTCCCGTGCATCACACCGAACCGGACGCCGAGCCCGCCGGGATGGCGTCCGTGCTGCGGGCGCACGCGCGCACGTTCCTCACCATCGGTCTCGGCGCCGCCGCCCTCATGCTCGTCCGCGCCTCCCGGGACGCCCTCCTGCCGCTGTGGGCGGCGTCCATCGGGCTGGACGCCGCCCAGACGAGCCTGATCTTCGCCGCGAGCTCGGCGGTCGACCTGACGCTGTTCTACCTGGGCGGTTCGCTGATGGACCGCCACGGACGCCGCGCCGTCGCCGTGCCGTCGATGATCGTGATGGGAGCCTGCTTCGGGCTGCTCCCGCTGACCGGCACCGCCGTGGGCCTGGGAGTCATCGCCCTCGGTTTGGGCCTGGGCAACGGCATCGGAGCGGGAGTCGTGATGACCTTGGGTTCGGACGCCTCCCCCGCCGCGGGGCGGCACCATTTCCTCGCCGGATGGCGCCTCACCACCGGGTTGGGCAGCGCCGCCGGACCTCTCCTCATCAGCGTGCTCGCGGCCGTGGCGTCGCTGGCCGCGGCAGCCCTGAGCATCGGCGCCATCGGCGTCCTCGGTGCCGCCTGGCTGTGGTACTGGGCCCGCCCGACCACCCCAACCGGCTCGACCGGTGGGGACGCCGAGCAGTTGCCCGACCTCTGACCGCGGGCTGCCGACGCGCCGCCCGCCCGGTGTCAGTCGCCGACGGTGTCGCGGCCCCGCGAGACGATCAAGGGGTCGGGGTCGTGGACGACCGAGTCGTCACGCCCCTCGTAGTCGAACTGGTTGAGGAAGGCGCGCATCGCGTTGAGGCGCGCCCGCTTCTTGACGTTGGAGCGGATGGTGATCCAGGGGGCGTGATCGGTGTCGGTCCGCGCGAACATCGCCTCCTTGGCGGCGGTGTAGTCCTCCCAGCG
>JBKHWW010000138.1:0-16793 GCA_046566345.1 Actinomycetes bacterium | reverse complement strand
AAGGTGGCCCGCACCCGGGCGCTGGCACCGTACTGGAGGGGCAGGACGTGGCCCCGCTCGTGAGGGGGGCGCCACGACCGTGTCATCAGCGGGCCCACGCTGAACGACTCCAACGGGGAACCCGGCTCGTCGCGCAGCCCCTGCAGCTCGCTGCCGACACTGTCGCGCAGCTTCTTGGCGTCCAGACTGGTTGCGGCGCGATCGGGGCCTTCGAGGTCGATGGTCACGTGCATGGTGGCGCGTTCGGGTGCGCGCTCGAACGGGTGAGTTCCCACGACGGTGATCTGCATGAGCCGCTCCCTTGTCTGGAATCTAGGCAAACCCCAGCCGGGGGCCCGATCCGGTCCTAGTTTAGGAATCCAGCCGACCCATCGTCGGGCCGAGCCTAGCGGGGTCCAAAGGGATGCCAACGACCACTCCTCCTACGACGCATCCTGAACATGGAGGACTACACGGTCGACGAGGCGGCCGAGACGATCCTCAACGCCGCCACGCGACGGCCAGCCTGTTCCTCATGGTGGTGACCGTGTTCGTGGCGGTCTTCCGCTTCCCGTTCTGACCCCGTGCCAGACTGCTCCCATGCCGCTCCCTGACGCCCTGGCCGGACGCCTCCGGCTGCCGGTGGTGGCCGCGCCGATGTTCCTGGTGTCGGGGCCGGCGCTGGTCATCGCCTGCTGCCGGGCCGGCGTCCTGGGATCGTTCCCGGCGCTCAACCAGCGCTCCACGGCGGGGCTGGAGGGCTGGCTGAGCGAGATCCACAGCGCGCTCGGCCCCGAGGACGCCCCCTTCGCCGTCAACCTGATCGTGCACGGGTCCAACGCGAGGGTCGCCGACGACCTCGCGGTGATCGTGCGGCACCGGGTGCCGGTGGTGATCACCTCGCTGGGGGCGGCGTCCGAGGTGGTCGCCGCGGTGCATTCCTACGGGGGGATCGTGTTCCACGACGTCACCAACGCGCGCCACGCCCGCAAGGCGGCGGACGCCGGGGTCGACGGCCTGGTCCTGGTGACGTCGGGAGCGGGCGGGCACGCCGGGGCCGTGAACCCGTTCGCGCTCGTGGCCCAGGTGCGGCAGTTCTTCGACGGGGTCCTCCTGTTGGCAGGCTCGATCAGCAGCGGGTCCGACATCCTGGCCGCGCAGGCGATGGGGGCGGATCTCGCCTATCTTGGGACGCGGTTCGTCGCTACCGCCGAGTCGATGGCCTCCGACGACTACAAGCGGACGCTGGTCTCGGCCAATCCCGGTGACATCGTCTACACACCGTCGGTGAGCACGATCCCGGCCAACTTCCTGCGCGCCAGCCTCGTGGCTGCGGGGCTCGACCCCGACCGATCGGCCGCCCCCGAGGGCGTCGATCTGGGCCACCTCACCCACCCGAGCGAGGCCGACGCCAAGGCGTGGCGGGACATCTGGTCGGCGGGCCAGGGGGTCGCCGGGATCGACGCCGTCCTGCCCGTCGCGGACCTCGTGGACCAACTCGCCGACCAGTACGTGGCGGCCCTGGCGCGGGTCACGCGCCTGGCGAGGGCGCTTCCGCGCAGCCGGACGTGATCGGCGTCCGACCGGTCAGGGCAGCAGGCCTTTGCGCCGGGCCACGTCGACCGCTTCACCCCGGGTGGACGCCCCCAGCTTGGCCAAGATGTGCGAGACATGCACGCTCGCGGTCTTCGTGGCGATGAACAGCGACCGGCCGATCTGACCGTTGCTCATGCCACGGGCCAGCAGCGTGAGGATCTCGTGCTCCCGGGGGGTCAGCTCCGCACCGGGGGCGTCCGCTGCCTGGAGGCCCTCCAGCATGCGGGTAAGCGTCTCCGAGCCCACGTGTTCGGCGGCCGAGCGCACCAGCGCCGCCTGGTCGGCCGCGCCCGCGGCGTCCCCCGCGCTCGCCAGAACCCGCGCCAGCCGGGCGCGGCTGCGAGCCGCCTCGTAGGCGTGCCCGTAGTGGTCGAACGCGGCCGCAGCCTCGCGCCAGGCCCCGACGAGGTCCTGGGCATCGATGACCTAGCCGGACGCCCACCCGAGCAGGAGTTCCTCGGCCCTCAGCCGCGCCAGCCACGCTACGCTCTCGTCGCCCGGGCGCTCGTCGAGGGGCACCAGCGCCACGCGGCCCAGGTAGTGCCGGGCGGCCTCGGCCCATCGGGAGCGCTGAGTCCGGTCGCCGGCGGGCCAGGCGTCGGCCAGGATGCCGAGCAGGAGGGCGGTCAGCCGGAACAGCAGTTGCTCGGTGCTCGACCACTGGCGGTCGACCACCGCCACCGTCGCGGCGAGGGCGTCCAGCGCCCCGTTCACGTCGCCGCGGCGGGCCAGCAGCTCCATCCGGGGTGCCACCGAGAGCGCGGCGACCACGGCGTCGGTGGGGACATAGGGCCGGACCGACTCCCACAGCGCGTCCGGCACCTCGAAACGCTGGGCGGCTCGGACGGTCAGCTCTTCGGCCTGGAACGCGCCCCAGGCCGGCTGCGGGTAGGGCGGACCGGGCATCGCCAACCGCCGCAGCGCCCCGGGGAAGTCCCCCAGTTCGTAGCAGGTGAGGCCGGCGCGCAGCCGGCACCAGCTCTCGAACGGGCCCCACGGACGCCCGACCCTCTCCGCGATCGCGGCGCCCTCGTCGAACGCGGACAGCGCCGCCCGCAGGTGGCCGCGCTGCAGGTGCCGGACGCCCAGCCAGTGTGCCGCCCGCACCCGGGCCGCATCGCCCGAGGCGTTCTCGTCGATCACGCTGCGCAGCCGAGCCTCGAGCTCGGCATCGTCGAGCGTGGACGCGACGACGGCGGAGAGGATCGTGCGCAGCTCGGCGCCGATGTCCTGGGCGTCGAGCTGCTCTGCCAGCGGGACGGCGAGCGCCCCTGCCCGGGCGGCCTCCTGGTGACGTCCGGCGTCCACGAGTGCCTGAACCTGCGCGGTGAGCGCCTCCAGACGCGCCCGGTCCTGGAGGCCGTCGGTGAGCTCGACCGCCTCCTCGGCCGCGGGCAGCGTCTTGGGGTCCTCCTCCACCAGCCGCACGTGCATCACCCACGAGGCCAGCAGGCGGGCGCGGTCGCTTGCGGTGGTCTGCTCGGGGCGCTCGAGGCGTTCACTGACCAATCCGACGGCCCGCGCCGTGTCCCCGGACGCGGAGGCGGCCCGGGCGGCGGCCAGCGTGACCTCGTCCCGGTCGGGGTGCGCCTCGTCCATCCAGCCCAGCACCGCCTCGTACTGCTGGAGCGCCTCGCGTGGGCCGCCCATCGCCATCGCCGAATCGCCGGCGCGGCGTCCGGCGTCGATGGCGGTGGGCAGGTCCCCGCTCCGGGCGGCGTGCAGGGCGAGTTCGGACGCCGGCGCCAACTCGGGGTGCCCGGCTAGTACGGCCGCGTACGCCTGGTGCAGGCGGCGGCGTCGTCCGGGCAGCAGATCCTCCCCGATCGCCTCGGCGACGAGCGCGTGCCGGAACCGGTAGGTGCCGGACGTCGAAACCTCGAGCGTGTGGTGGTCCACGGCCAGGCGAAGGGCGCGGTCCAGCGCGTCCTCGTCGAGGCCGGTGACCAGGGCGAGCAGGTCGTGCCCGACCGGACGCCCCGCGATCGCCACCGCCTGCACGACGCCCTGAGCGGCGTCGTCGAGCTGCTCGAAGCGGGTCCGCAGCACGCGGGCCAGGTCGTCGCCCAGACTGCCCGGGCCGCTGGCAACCAGCTCCTCGGCGAAAAACGGGTTGCCGCCCGCGCGGTGGGCTATCCGGGCGACGGCATCCTCGTCGGCGGGGGACAGCCCGCGGACGAGCAGCCTCATCTGTGCCTCGGGGAGCGCATCGAGGTCGATGCGCGTGACCTCGTGCAGGCGTGCCCAGACGGGCAGAGTCTCCTGCAACGGGTGCTTGCGGTGCACGTCGTCGGAGCGGTAACTGGCGACGAGGCCGACCGGGGCGGCGAACCCCCGGGTGAACAGGAGGGTGAGCAGGTCGCGGGAACTGTGGTCGGCCCAGTGCACGTCCTCGACGACGGCCAACAGGCCCGTCTCGCCGGCGGCTCGGGTCAGGCAGGCGTGGACCGCCTCGGCGAGGAGGCCGGGGCCGGCCGCGCCCAGCCCCGCGAAGGGGACGCCGCCGGCGCGCGCGGGGAGCAGTTGGGCCAGGGCGGGATGGTCCGCCAGCACGTCCGCGACGGCGTCCGGGGCGCTGGCCGCCACCGCCTGCACCAGCTCGACGAACGGCAGGTAGGGGAGGGCGGAGCCGGCCTGCGCCACGCAGTGGCCCACGACGGCGGCGAACCCCGCCTCGTGCGCGGCCAGCGTCAGGTGGTGGAGCAGGCGGGTCTTACCGATCCCCGCGTCGCCGGACAGCACGACCAGGCCGCCCCGACGGCCCGCCAGGCCGACGGCGTCCACCAGCCGGGCGAGCTCTTCGTCGCGGCCGACGAGCGCGGTCCGGGGTTGGCGCATGTCCCGATTATCGCCGGGTGCTTCCGCGGCGGGAAGGCGGGTGACCGGCATGGTCGCGGTGCTCATCGCGTGGTCGGTCCGGGGTGTCGGCCGTGAGCCTGGACCTACCAGACCCGCTCGGACCACGCCCGATGGCGACGAGCCACCACGTCCAGGGCGATCTGCAAAGAATTGCGCCAGGTCGGGACAGGCCGGATCAGGCGCCCCAGCGCCAGCCGGTCAAAGGTCTCGTTGGTGAGCTCGTGGGGGGTGTCGTACAGCAAGGTGTTCATGGTGTTCTCCCTTCGAACACCAGCGTCTGTCACTGAGGTGGGCGGCACCATCGGGCAACCGACGTATCTTTGCGGCGGCCGCCCCGACCCGGGGGCGTGAGGTACCTCAGCGCGGCCCCGGGGGCGGCGGCGAGGGCTCAGGCGATCCGGTCCAGCACGATCGGACGCCGCTCCACCCTCGCGTCGGGCGGACCCCAGGCCAGAGCACCCGCCAGGGCCTCGTGAGCGCGGGGGAAGCGGGCCTCGTCGGAGGTGTGCAGGGTCAGCACGGGCTCACCCACGCGGACGTCGTCGCCCGGCTTGACGTGCAACTCGACACCGGCGGCGAAATCGACCGGATCCTCCTTGCGTGCCCGGCCGGCGCCCAGCCGCCATGCGGCTACGGCGACGCTGAGGGCGTCCATCGAGGTCAACACCCCATCCACGGGCGACGCGATCACGTCGGTGTGCTGGGCTTGCGGGAGGGCGGCGTCCGGGTCGCCGCCCTGGGCGGCCACCATGCGACGCCAGACGTCCATCGCGCGTCCGTCGGCGAGGGCGGCCGCGACGTCGGCGTCCGGCTGCCCGGCGGCGGCGAGCATCTCGCGGGCCAGCGCGAGGGTGAGCTCGACCACATCGGCCGGCCCGCCGCCAGCGAGCACCTCGACCGACTCGCGTACCTCGAGGGCGTTGCCGACCGTCAGCCCCAGCGGCGTCGACATGTCGGTGAGGAGCGCGACGGTGGTGAGTCCAGCGTCCGTGCCGAGGTCGACCATCGTGCGGGCGAGTTCGCGGGCCTGCGCCTCGTCGCGCATGAAGGCGCCCGAGCCGGTCTTGACGTCGAGCACCAGAGCCCCCGTGCCTTCGGCGATCTTCTTGCTCATGATGGAGCTCGCGATCAGCGGGATGCACTCGACCGTCGCGGTGGTGTCGCGCAGCGCGTACAGCTTCTTGTCGGCGGGCGCCAGGCCCGACCCCGCGGCGCAGATGACGCCGCCCACGTCGCGCAGGATGGTCATCATCTCGTCGTTGGCCAGGCTCGCCCGCCAGCCGGGGATCGACTCCATCTTGTCCAGCGTGCCGCCCGTGTGGCCCAGCCCGCGCCCCGACAGCTGCGGGACCCGGACGCCGAACGCCGCCACCAGCGGGACCAGCGGCAGGGTGATCTTGTCGCCCACGCCTCCGGTGGAGTGCTTGTCCGCGGTCGGACCCAGGACCGTGAAGTCGAGGCGCTCCCCGGAGTCGATCATGGCGCGTGTCCAGCGGACGATCTCGGCGCGGGTCATCCCGTTGAGGAAGATGGCCATCGCCAGCGCCGCCATCTGCTCGTCGGCGACCACGCCCCGGGTGTAGGCGTCCACGACCCACGCGATCTGGTCGTCTGTCAGGACGCCGGCGTCCCGCTTGGTCCTGATGACGTCGACGGCATCGAAGCGCTCCACCATGCGGACAGCCTAGGGCACGAGCGCGTGCACTCGACGTCGCGGGGCGCGCGCGACGTCGCGGGCGTTCGGACGCCCGCGAAGTCGCCCACCACCCGCGGAGTCAGCGCTCAGGGGATCAGGCGTCCCGGACCGGACGCCAGCGCGCCCCTCACGCGGCGCACCAGCACGCTCGGGTGGTCCAACTCCTCCCAAACCCAGCGGACGACCAGCCATCCCGGCCCCCGCAGGCGGTCCTCGCGCCTCTTCTCGCGGACCACCACGTCGGCGGGGTCGTCGGCCGCCCCCCGGAGGTCACGAAGGTACTTGCCCACCCCGTCGAACTCGCCGAGCACCCCGTGGTCCAGCCAGGCGAAGTCCGAACGGCCGAGGAATTCGCCGAGCCACGTGACCTCGTACTGCAGGGCCGGAGTCGGTACGCTCGCGCGAGCCAAGATGACCCGGCTGCGGGACTCTCCCACGGACTCGGCTCTGGCATCGGCGAACGCCGCCATAGCGCGGGCGCGGGCGTTCCCGGGACGCCGCGCGCCGCGATCGATGGAGACGCCCAGGGCCTCCTTGGTCAAGCCGAGTCGAAGGGCCGCGTCTGCGGCTCCGACGGCCCAGTCGAAGTCCAATTCGCGACCGAGGTCGGCGACAGTCCGGGCCAGCGATGTCACCGGCGTGCCGTTCAGCACCACGATTTCGTCCTCCTCAATTGGGCATCCGCGCACGCGCAGTCCCCTGGCGATCGACCCCTTTCCCACGCGATCGCGCGTCACCGACACCCTCTTCAATGCACCGTTCGGCACCGGCAGGCCGTGCAGGACGCCGGCGCTGGCGTGACTGACCACCGCCCGGCCATCGAGGCGAGGGAGAGTCGCGACAATCTGCAGCCGATGAGTGTCCTCGGGCCCCAGCTCACCACCGCGCCTGTATGCGCCTCGCCGGAGGCGGATCAAGTCGCCCGCGCGGATCATCCGACGCATCTGTTGGGGGTCGATTCCTACTGCCAAGAGGCCGGCAGGGGTGATGATTTCCGGGTCCACGCCCCCAGCACACCATGTGCCGGGCCCGCGACGATGCGGCGTCGGCCCACTGGGGACGACCGTCAACAGGGAGCGCTTCTCCCGGTGCGGGACTCACAATCGACCACTTCGCGGGGCTCGCGTGACGTCGCGGGTGCTCGGACGCCCGCGACGTCACTGCAGACCCGCGGAGTCGCCGTCCTTCGCCCGGACCAGCCCTGTCTCACATGCGACCACCCTCAAGGCACGCGCCCGTCGAGGGCCGGCGTAGGTTTGCCCCATGAGCAACACCGAGACCGACGCACCGATCGTCTGCAAGCACGGCGCGGGGCACCCGCCGAGCGAGGTGGACACGTTTCCGCCGAAGGAGGTGCACCTGGGCGGAGAGGACGCTATGCGGGTCCGCCGGACCCTGCCGAACTTGCGGAGGTCCTTCGTCGGGGCTTGGTGCTTCATCGATCACTACGGTCCAGAGGAGGGCGCGTGCATGGATGTCCCCCCGCACCCGCACACCAGCCTGCAGACCGTGAGCTGGCTGTTCAGCGGCGAGATCGAGCACCGCGATTCGGGCGGCGTCCACTCGATGGTCCGCCCCGGTGAGGTGAACCTGATGACCTCCGGCTACGGCATCGCCCACTCCGAGGTGTCCACCCGGTCGCGGGCGGCGCTGCACGGCGTCCAGTTGTGGGTGGTGTTGCCCGAGGACAAGGCCGACCTGACGCGCGAGTTCCAACACGACGCCCCCGCGGTCTACGACGACCACCCGGGCGTCCGGGCCCGGATGCTGGCGGGGCGGCTCGGGGCGGCGTCCTCGCCCATCCACACCGAAACGCCCTTGATGGGCGCCGAGGTGGTGCTCGACCCCGGCGTCACCTGGGAGGTCGAGGTGGACGCCGGCTTCGAGCACGGCGTCCTGGTCGACACCGGCGACGTGGAGTTCGACGGCGTCCGGCTCGACCACACCGTGCTCGGCGTGCGGGACGCCGGACTGGACCACCTCCGGCTGCACAACCCGACGGACGCCCCCGCCCGCGTGATGTTGTTGGGCGGGACGCCGTTCGATGAGGGCATCGTGATGTGGTGGAACTTCATCGGGCGAAGCCACGACGACATCGTCCGGCTTCGGGCCGAGTGGAACGACGCGCCCGAGGACCGCTTCGGGCGCGTCCTGGGCTACCGCGGCAGCAGCGCTCGCCTGCAGGCGCCACCGCTGCCGGACGACCTGCGGCTCAAGCGGCGCTTCCGGCACGGGCGCGAGTAGCCCTCGACGCAAGCAAGGCCGAGGCGTGATGATCGACCTGACCGACGGTCGAGTCAGCGATCTCGACCAGCTGAATAGGCACCCCGAGCGAAAAGGTGAGGCCCATGCAGAGGATCGTCCCCAACCTGTGGTTCGACCACAACGCGGCCGAGGCCGCCGAGTTCTACGCCCGCGTGCTCCCCGACACCCGGGTCACCAACACCGTTCACTATCCGACCGCGGGTCTGCTCGACTTCCAGCAAGAGTTCGCCGGCGACGTGCTCACCGTCGAGTTCGAGGTCGGTGGCTACCGGTTCCTCGGAATCAATGCTGGGCCCGAATTCGACGTGAACCCGTCGATCTCCTTCATGCTGAACTTCGACCCCTCCCGTGACGAGGCCGCTCGCGAGCGCCTGGACGCCGTGTGGGCGGGCCTTGCCGAGGACGGTCGCGTGCTGATGCCGCTGGACGCCTACCCCTTCAGTCGGCGGTACGGCTGGGTCCAGGACCGTTACGGAGTCACCTGGCAACTGATCCTCACCGACCCCGAGGGGGAGCCGCGGCCGTTCGTCATCCCCAGCCTGCTCTTCGGTGGCCCGGCTCAGAACCGCGCCGGCGAGGCCATCGAGTACTACGCCGCACTGTTCCCCGGCTCGCGGGTGGGCCAGGTGAGCCGCTATCCCGAGCAGAACGGACCGGCGGCGCCGGGGTCGGTGATGTTCGGCGAGGTCGAACTGCTCGGCCAGTGGTTCGCGCTGATGGACTCGGGCGTGGAGCAGGACTTCACCTTCAACCCGGGGGTGTCGCTCATGATCGAGGTGGCCGACCAGGCCGAACTCGACCGCTACTGGGACGAGCTCAGCACCGTGCCCGAGGCCGAGCAGTGCGGCTGGTGCGTGGACAGGTTCGGCCTGAGCTGGCAGGTGATCCCGGCGAACCTGGGCACGCTGATGGAGCGACCGGACGCCTACACGAAGCTGATGGCCATGAAGCGGATCGACATCGGGGCGTTCTGACGCGGAGCGCCGGGGGCACGCCGGCGCCAGCCTCACAACGCGAAGGAACGAACGGTCTCGATCGTGTCGGCGTCCGCGGCTGCCTTGTCGTCTCGGTAGCGCAGTACGCGTGCGAACCGGAGCGCCAGCCCGCCGGGGTAGCGCGTCGAGCGCTGCAAGCCGTCGAACGCGATCTCGACGACCTGCTCGGGCCGCAGATACACGGTGTGGCCCTCGCGGTGGGTCTCCAGCCCGAGGAACCGTTCGGTCTGCCAGGCCAGCATCGCGTCCGTCATACCCTTGAACGTCTTGCCCAACATCACGAACCCGTCGCCGGACCGAGCGCCGAGGTGAATGTTCGACAGCCAACCGCGGCGGCGTCCGGACCCCCACTCGACGGCGAGCACCACCAGGTCGAGGGTGTGCACGGGCTTGACCTTGATCCAGGCCGAGCCGCGGCGTCCGGCGTCGTAAGGGGCGTCCTGGTCCTTGACCACGACACCCTCGTGGCCCTGGGCGAGGACCTGCGCGGCGAAGGACTCCGCGGCCGCTGGGTCTGCGGTGACGACCCGCTGCACGAGGTGCGCGGCCGGAACCCGCGCCGCCAGGGCGGCCGCCCGCTCGGCCAGCGGCCGATCGAGGAGTTCCTCGGCGTCCAGCAGCAGGGCGTCGAAGAAGAACGGCGTCACCTTGGCTCCGGCGACGGACGCCGTCCGCGCGGCCGTCTCCTGGAAGGGTCGAGGGCGGCCATGAGCGTCAATGGTGAGGACCTCCCCGTCGACGACCAACGTGGCTGCGTCGATGCGGCGCACCGCCTCGACGACCTCGGGCAGCCGCTCGGTGACATCATCGAGCGAGCGGGTGTAGAGCCTGACCCGGTCCCCGTGGCGGTGGGCCTGGATGCGGATCCCGTCGAGCTTGGCCTCGATCGCGACCTCGCGGCCGGGCGTCTTGGCGAGGGCCTCGGCCACGCTCCCGGCGGAGGCCGCCAGCATCGGCAGCACCGGCGTGAAGACCGTGAGAGTGAATGCCGCCAGGCCCGCGTCGCCCTCGCCGAGGGCGGCGCGCGCGATCGCCGGGGTGGACCCGGCCAGCATGGCCGCGCGCCGCACCGTCGCCAACGGCAGCCCGGACGCCTCGGCCACGGCGTCCACGAGCAGGCCGTCCAGCGCCCCTTGCCGGAGGGCGCCGGTGATGAGGGCGGCCAGGTACTCCTGCTCGGGGGCGGTCGCTCGGCCGAACAGGGCCGCCAGCCGATCCCTCCGGGCGGTCTGCGAGCCGGGACCGCTGAGTTCCCCGATCCGTTCGAGCTCGGCGTCCACCTCCGCGAGGGTGAGGGTGGCGGACGCCGCGGCGTCCGGCAGCGCGGTGAGCGACCGCCATCCGATGCCGGTCCGTCGCTGCCTCAGCGCGCCGCCGAGCCAGGACGCCGCGATCTCGACCTCGTCGCCGGCCTGCCGGAGCAAGGCGGCGAGGACGGCCACCTTCGCGGTGCGCGACCGCGTGGCGGCGACCCGGGCGGACGCCGCAGCCACCTCAGCCAGCAACATGCGGCCATCGTGCCACGCCGCCCGGTACGCACCAGCTCCGAAACCCGCGCTACCGGACACGCGCGCCGGGGTGCGGGCCCTGCGGGGGCTGGCCGCCTACTGTCGGTCTGAAACCGACCTGATAGGGGCCCTTTCGTGCACCAGGTGACTTCCCCCGCCTGCGCCACGGCCGCGGGGAGGCCGGGTCCGGCTCGCGCCCGGCGCCCACTCCTCGCCGCTACCCTGCGCCCGCTCGTGGCTGCCACGCTGGGCGTCGCCCTGGCGTGTGGCTCCGCCGCCGTCGCCGCGGCGAGTCCGCTCTCGGACCGCCACGAGGATCTGCAGCGCAGCATCTCCGTGGCGCGCGACGAGGTGGACCAGGGCAGCGCCGCCCTGGACGCCGCCACCGCGGCCCTGCAGGCCTCGCAGCAGCAACTCGAGGCGGCGCGGGCCGCCCTGGAGCGGTCGCGCAAAGCCCTCGCCGCTGCGCGGGTCCTCGATGAGGAGATCGCCGCCCAGCTTGTCCGCGAACGTGACCTGCTCGACCGCGCGAAGCGGGCAACGGCCCGCGCCCGGGCCGACGTCGAGGCCCAGCAGGCCAAGATCGCCCAGGCCGCCCGCGAGGCCTACCAGGGGCGCTCCGACCTGGTCGGCATCGGCGTGGTGCTGGGGGGACGGTCGGCGTCCGAGATGGGTCAGCGCCTGCAGTGGGACACCACCATCTTCCACACGACGGCTCACCGACTGGCCGAGCTGACGGTGCTCGAGGAGCGACTCGCTGCCGCTGAACAGGCCCAAGCGGACGCCGAAGCAAGGGTGGCCGCCGAGAAGGAGCGCTCGGCGCGGAACATCGCGCGCATGGTCGCGCTCGAGGCGGAGGCGTCCGCCGAGGAGCGAGACGTCGCGGCGCTCACGTCACGCAACGAGCAGGATCGAGCCGAGGCCCAAGCCGCCCTGGACGCCGACAACCGCGAGTACGAGGCGCTGCTGGCCGAGGAAGCCGCGGTCGAGGCCGAGATCGCCGCGCGGGTCGCACAGCAGCTGGCCAACGGGGTCCCGCGCGAGGACATCGCCCGCCTCATCGCGCAGGGGATCGTCTCGACCAACCCGGCGACCTACCCACTCGCCGAAACCGGGGCGCAGATGATGTTGAGCCCCCGCGGGCTGATCCGACCAGTGAAGGCGCGGCCCGGTTCGTCGTTCGGTCGCCGGTTCCACCCGATCCTCAAGCACTGGCGCAACCACAACGGAACCGACTTCGGCGCGCGATGCGGCACGCCGCTTTATGCAGCCCAGTCGGGCACCGTCGTGCAGGCCCGGTCCCAAGGCGGGTTCGGGAACTACACCATCGTCGACCACGGGATCATCGGCGGTAAGTCCGTGATGACCGGCTACGCGCACATGGAGTCCATGGCGGTGCGAGCAGGGCAGCGGGTCCGGCTGGGCCAGGCGATCGGAACCGTCGGCACGACAGGCCTGTCCACCGGGTGCCACCTGCACCTTCAGGTGTACGTCAACGGCAGGCCCGTCGACCCGATGACGTGGGTGCCCTGACCGCCACCGGTGGGGAGTGCGCGTCGGTGCCGGCGCCGGGCTAGCCTGCAGCCATGATGAGCACAGCGGATGTCTACGACGAGCGCGGCGAACAGGTGGCCTCCTGTGAGACCCAACTGCGGTCGTTCGGCGCCAGGACCCGGTTCACCGGTGTGGTCAGCACGATCCGGTGCCTCAACGACAACGGGCTGGTCAAGCAGGTGCTGACCGGCACTGACGGGCGCGGCCGCGTGTTGGTCGTCGACGGGGGCGGGTCCTTGGGCTCGGCGCTCATGGGCGACATGATCGCCGCGGCCGCGGTCCGGAACGGCTGGGAGGGGGTCGTCATCAACGGGCCGGTGCGCGACAGTGACGCCCTTGCCGGCCTTGACCTCGGGATCAAGGCGTTGGGCACCAACCCGCGCACGTCGGCCAAGGACGCCGCCGGCGACGTGGACGCGCCGGTCACGTTCGGGGGAGCCACCTTCGTGGCAGGGCGACGCCTGTGGGCGGACGTCGACGGCGTGCTCGTCGAGCGCTGAGGGCCGCACGCCCGGGCTTCAGCCCACCGACGCCAGCGCCAGCGGCAGAACGGCGTCGGCGCCCGCGCGGCGTAGCAGGCGTCCGGCGATCGTCATCGTCCAGCGGGAGTCCACGAAGTCGTCGACCAGCAGGACCGGCCCGGACAAGGACGCCAGACGCACGGCCATGACGTCGCCGACGGCGAACCTGCCCCACACGTCGCGCACGCGGTAGGCGCTGTTGGTCGACCCGCGCAGGGGCTCGGCTCGGGGGGACAGCTCGAGTGGGCCGAGCAGCTCAAGCGCCCCGGCTCCGGCGATGCCGGTGGCCAGCGACCGCACAAGCCGCGGACGCCCCAGGCTCGGCACCCACGCCACCGCCACCGGGCGCTGCGCCCAACCCCACCCTGCCAGCACGCGGAGCACCGCCCGCGCGAGCTCGGGCGGAACCTCGGCGTCGAGCGCCCGCCCATCGGGGTCGCTGGCGAACAGGGCGCGAAGCGGGCCGCCCCACCCCAGATCGGACAGGCGCGCGACCGCCCGCCCTTCGTCGACGAGCTCGTCGGGCGCCAGCTTGCCCTTGAGCGATCTGTCGGGCGGCCCGCCGCGCACCGAGCCGCTCGGGAGCAGCGAGTCGAGGCCCGTCGGCCACAGCACGCGGGCCGGGAGTGGGATGCCGACCCGGTCGAGGGACGCCTGGGCCTTGGACACGTTGGGGACCGTAACCGACGTCGGGTACCACGGCCCCGCGCACGTGTCACACCGACCGCAGGGTGCCGCGTGGGGATCGTCGAGCGCGCGGGTCAGGAACGCCATCCTGCACGTCTGCTGACCGCCCTCGGCGCCGGCGTGAAGCCGCTCGTAGGCGAGCATGGCCTCTTGCTCGCGGACCCGTGCCGCGGCGATGCGGTCGTAGCGCTCGGCGTCGTAGCGCCACGACGCCCCCGTGGCGACCCAGCCGCCCGAGACGCTTTCGACGGCGCCATCGACCGCCAGCACCTTGAGCAAGAGCTCCAGCGGACTGCGCCGGATGTCGACGCGCGCCTCCAGCGCACCCACGGAAAGCGGCTTTGGGGCGCCAGCGAGGGCGGTGAGCACGGCGTCGGCCTTTGCCTGCGTGGGCATGGCATTCGTGGCGAAGTAATGCCAGATCTCGCGGTCCTCCACGCCGGGGAGCAGCAGCACGTCAGCGCTGGGGGTGGCGCGGCCCGCGCGACCCACCTGCTGGTAGTAGGCCACCGGCGAACTCGGGGCTCCCAGGTGCACCACGAAGCCTAGGTCGGGCTTGTCGAACCCCATGCCCAGGGCGGAGGTCGCCACCAGTGCCTTCACCTCATTGGCCTTGAGCGCCTCTTCGGCAGCCAGGCGTTCGGCGGGGTCCGTGCGGCCGGTGTAAGGCAGGACGAGGTGGCCGGCGCGGGTGAGAAGGGCGGCCGTGTCGTCGGCCGCTGCCACGGTGAGGCAGTAGACGATGCCGCTGCCCGGCATCGACGCCAGGTGCTCGGCGAGCCACGCCAGCCGGCGGGCCGGCGTCCCTACGTCGAGGACGCCCAACCTGAGCGAGTCTCGCGCGAGCGCGCCGCGCAAGGTGAAGACCTCGTGGCCGCCCGCGGCCATCTGCTCCTCGACATCGGCGACGACGCGGGCATTCGCCGTCGCCGTGGTCGCCAGCACCGGGACGTCGCCGGGCAGCTCGGCGATGAGGTCGCGGATGCGTTGGTAGTCGGGCCGGAAGTCGTGCCCCCAGTCGCTGATGCAGTGCGCCTCGTCGACGACCAGCAGGCCGCACCGCGCCACGAGGCGGGGCAGCTGTTCGGCCCGGAAGCGGGGATTCACCAGGCGCTCTGGGGAGACGAACAGGACGTCGACAGCGTCCGCGTCCAGTTGCGCCTCGACCGCCCGCCATTCGGTCACGTTGGAGGAGTTGATCGCCGCAGCCCGGACCCCGGCCCGATCGGCCGCGGCGACCTGGTCGCGCATCAGGGCGAGGAGGGGCGACACGATCAGGGCGGGCCCAGCACCGGCGCGGCGCTGCAGGAGGGCGGCGATGAAGTACACCGCCGACTTGCCCCACCCGGTGCGCTGCACGACCAGCGCCCGGCGGTGGTCGGCGACCAGGGCCTCGATGGCCTCGTATTGGCCGGGGTGGAAGGCGGCGTCTGCGGCCCCGGTCAGTTCTCGGAGGATCGCGGTCGCCGCGTCGCGAACGTCGAGTGTCGCCTGAGTGCGCGGCGTCGCCACGGGCTGGGGCCCTCGCACGGGTGCGGCGTCCCAGAACGTCTCCCCGTGCTCGGCACCGAGGTCTTCGGGGTCGGGTGGTGGTTCGTCCGACCAGGAGGGGCGTGTCATGATTCCAGCCTGGCACGAGCTCCCGACAATCCCCCCACTGCGCCCATTCCGACCCGGCGCGCGCGGTCGTCCCGTAGCGTGGCGTTGTGGCGCGCGTGTCGCTGCGACAAGAACCCGAAGGAGTGGTCATGGCCGAGAATTGGGCCGCCGACATCAAGAAGTACGCCCCGGACGCCGACGATGCCGTCGTCGCGAAGCTGCTGTCCACCTATCGCCTCGTGCTGAGCCGTTCGGACTCCGCCTACGTCGCCACCAGCGACGCGACCGAAGTGGCCACGGTCCGCGAGAAGTTCCTCAAGGGCAAGTTGGGTCTCTCCGACGACGACGCCACGCTGGATGCCGCGATCAAGGAGGTCGCCGCGCGCATGAAGGGTGACCGCACGAAGAGCCGCGCCACGGTGTATTACCTGCTCGCCGAGAAGTTCGGCAGGCTCGGCGTTTTCTCCTGACGCATGAAGAAGCCCTCACCACCGCTGTGTGGTGAGGGCTCGGTTTGCTGGCCGCGTTCGCGGCCGGTGCCGTCAGGTCAGAGCTGGTGGGCCTGGACCATGAGTTCGGCGGACTCGTTCCACTTGCTCACGATGTCGTTGAGGATCATGTTGTTCTCCTTCGGTGTCGGATGCTGGATGGATGGGAAGGCTGACGCGGCGGTCAGTTGATGGGGCCGTGCTCGGCGCGATCGAGCATCTCAAGCCCCTCGATCAGGTTCTCGATGAAACCCATGGTGTGCACCTCCTTCTTGTTTCTCCTTGTGCCCTTCTTGAGCACACCTCTAATTTAAGTCATTGCGACTAAAAAAGCAAGCCCAGGCACGTGGTTGCATGGTTGTAGCGTGTCTGCGCCGTGCTCTGGCGTCCTTCGCGAGCGGCGGTCGCCTCAGCTCTGCAGCGGGCCCACCACGTCGTAGGCGGCGCACACGAAGGATCTGTTCCGCGCCACGTCGGCGAGGCGGAGGTTGAGTCGGCGCGGCAGCAACGGGCGGCCGGCGCCGAGCGTCACCGGGGCGATGGACACGACCACGCGGTCGAGGAGGCCGGCGTCGGCAAACTGCCCGGCGAGGTCGCCGCCGCCGACCACCCACAGGTCTTTGCCCTCAGCGGCTCGCGTCATGGCGGCGTGCACCTCCGGGACAGGGTCGGCAGTGAACGTGATGTCGGCGCCGGGGAGTGCGGGCAGGACGCGGTGGGTGAAGACCCACGTCGGCATGGCGTAGGCCCAAGGCTCACCGGAGCCCGCCATATGTCGGCGGACCCACTCGTACGTCGTCGCCCCCATGGCCAGGGCGCCGATATCGGCGATGAAGGAGTCGTAGTTCATCGGCCCGTCCGGGTCCTGGTCCTGGGCGAAGAGCCATTCCAGCGAGTCGTGCTCGTCGGCGAGATAGCCGTCCAGGGTGCCGCGCTCGCCTGGTTCCTCAACGGGGGATGAACCTGGACCCCTCCTCCCGCCGACTTCGTTCGCCGCCCAGAGAGGCACGCACCATGACCACGATCTTCTACACCGCCACGACCCT
>JBKHWW010000137.1:0-6850 GCA_046566345.1 Actinomycetes bacterium | reverse complement strand
CTGGTCGCCGGCCCCTACTACCTCGCGGGGGCCCGGGCCGCCGGGGCCGGCGCGGCGCTCGTCGAGCGCGAGGTGGACGCCGACCTGCCCCAGGTGGTCGTCGCGGACACGGTCGCCGGGTTGTCCTCGCTCGCGCACCACGTCGTCACCCGGGCACGCCGCAGCGGCCTGGTCGTGGTCGGCGTCACCGGGTCGTCGGGCAAGACCTCGACCAAGGATCTGCTCGCACAGGTGCTGGCCGGGGCGGGGCCCACCGTTGCGCCGCCAGGCTCCTTCAACAACGAGATCGGCGCCCCGTTGACTGCGTGCAGGGTCGACGACCGCACCCGGTTCCTCGTCTCCGAGATGGGCGCGCGCGGCGTGGGGCACATCGCCGCCCTCGCCCGCGTCACCCCGCCCGACATCGGCGCGGTCCTCAACGTCGGCCACGCCCACGTGGGGGAGTTCGGATCGGTCGAGGGCATCGCCGAGGCCAAAGGCGAGCTCGTCGAGGCCCTCGGCGAGACGGGCTGGGCCGTCCTCAACGCCGACGACCCACGCGTGCTGGCGATGGCGCAACGCACCCGGGCCAGGGTGGCGACGTTCTCCGCCGTCGGCGACCCCGGGGCCAACGGAGCCGCCCTGCGCGTCTGGGCGGCCGAGATCACACCCGACGACCTGCAGCGCTTCTCCTTCACCCTGAACGCCGCCGGCGCGGCGTACGGCAGCGCGCAGGTCGCGCTCGGCGTCCTGGGTGAGCACCAGGTGTCCAATGCGCTCGCTGCGGCGGCCGTGGCGCTCGCCGCGGGCCTCGGCCTGGACGACATCGCAGCAGCGCTCACGCGCGCCCGTCCGCTGTCGCGCTGGCGGATGGAGCTGACCACCCGCCCCGACGGGCTCGCGGTGCTCAACGACGCCTACAACGCCAACCCTGACTCGATGCGGGCTGCCCTGGCGGCGCTCCGCGGCCTGCGGCGTCCGGAGGGACGCCTGGTCGCCGTCCTGGGCGACATGCTCGAGCTCGGTGAGTCCTCCCGCACCGAGCACCACGAGCTCGGGCGGCTCGCGGCGACCCTGGGGATCGACGAAGTGGACGCCGTCGGCGCGTTCGCGGGGGACGTTGCCGCGGGAGTGGCAGCTGCCGGCGGCCGGGCCCGCTACTTTGAGGACAAGGACACGCTCACCCGCCACCTCCGGGCCACGCTCGGTTCGGCCGACGTGGTGCTCGTCAAGGCGTCGCGCGGCCTCGCGCTCGAGACCGTGGCCGAGGCGCTGGCCGCCGCAGACGACGAAGGAGTCCGGCCGTGAGAATGATCCTGCTGGCAGGCGCGCTCGGCCTGATCGGCACCCTCGTGGGGACGCGGCTGGCGATCCACGTGCTGGTGCGCAAGGGCTACGGCCAATACGTCCGGGACGACGGTCCCAAGGAGCACCTCAAGAAGGCCGGCACCCCGACGATGGGCGGCATCGCCATCATCGGCTCGGTGCTGCTGTCCTACCTGCTGGCGCACCTGATCTTCTGGCGCCCACCCACCGCGTCGGGCCTGTTGCTGCTGAGCCTGTTCGCCGGACTGGGGTTCGTCGGGTTCCTCGACGACTGGATTAAGATCTCCCGCGCTCGCAGCCTGGGCCTCAACAGCCGGGCCAAGCTGGTCCTCCAGACGCTGATCGCGATAGCGTTCGCGTTCGCCGCCTTCCAATTCCCCGACGCGCGCGGCGTCACACCCGCCAGCCAGTACGTGTCCTTCCTGCGTGACATCCAGTGGATCAGTCTGCCGCTCTGGGCGGCGATGCTGTGGATCGTCTTCATCATCGCGGCGCTGTCCAACGGCGTGAACCTCTCCGACGGGCTCGACGGGCTCGCCACCGGCCTGACGACGATGGTGTTCACGGCTTATGCGCTGGTGAACATCTGGCAGTCCAACCAATGGTGCGCCAACCTGTCCACCGCCGGCCCGCTGTGCTACGAGGCGCGCGATCCCTTCGACCTGGCGGCGGTGTCGCTGGCCCTGGCCGGCGCCTGCTTCGGCTTTCTGTGGTGGAACGCCTCCCCGGCGAAGATCTTCATGGGCGACTCGGGGTCACTGGCCCTCGGCGGCGCGGTGGCCGGTTTGGCCATCCTCACCCGCACGGAGCTGCTGGTCGTGATCTTGGGCGGCATGTTCGTGCTGATCACCCTGTCGGTGATCCTGCAGGTGGGGTTCTTCAAGGTCAGCGGTGGGAAGCGCCTGTTCAAGATGGCACCCCTGCACCACCACTTCGAGATGGTGGGGTGGGCCGAGCAAACGGTGGTGATCCGGTTCTGGATCATCTGCGGCATCTTCGTCGCCATGGGCCTGGGCATCTTCTACGCCGAATGGGTGGTCAACCAGTGAAGGAGTGGATCGCGGGAGCCGACCGGCTCTCCCCGTGGGGCGAGGCCACCGTCGTCGTGGCCGGCCTCGGCACGTCGGGATTCGCCGCGGCCGACGGCCTGATGGCGCTGGGCGCGGGCCGCATCATCGTGCTGGACGAGTCGGGGAGCGAGGCCAACCAAGACAAAGCCGACCTGCTCGGACGCCTCGGCGTCGAGGTCCGCCTCGGCGCGGGGGCCACCGCAGAGCTGCCCGCCGAGGCGGACCTGGTCGTGACCTCCCCCGGGTGGCGCCCGACCGCCCCCCTGCTCGCGCAGGCCGCCGCGGGCGGCGTCCCCATCTGGGGCGAGGTGGAGCTGGCCTGGCGCATGATGCAGCCCGACCGGGTCGTCCCGTGGCTCGGCGTGACCGGCACCAACGGCAAGACCACGACCACGACGATGCTGGAGTCGATGTTGCGGGCGGGCGGCCTGCGGACCGCGGCGGTGGGCAACGTGGGGCGCCCGATCATCGAGGCGCTGCTCGACGAGGTCGACTACGACGTCTTCGCCGTCGAGCTCTCCAGCTTCCAGCTGCACTGGTCCGACTCCCTCACGCTCCACTCCGCGGCCGTGCTCAACGTCCAGCCCGACCACCTGGAGTGGTACGCCCACGAAGCAGACCCGTACGCCGCGTACGCCGCGGACAAGGCCAAGATCTACCGCCGGGTGACCCACGCGTGCGTGTACAACGTCGCTGACCCCGCCACCGAGAAGATGGTCGAGGACGCCGACGTGACCGAGGGGGCCCGAGCGATCGGCTTTCAGCTGGGCATCCCGGCACCGTCGATGCTGGGCGTGGTCGACGACCTGCTGGTGGACCGCGCGTTCATCGAGCAGCGCCGGGACTCGGCGCTGCCGTTGGCCGAGCTGGCCGACGTCCGCCCGCTGGCCCCGCACAACGTCGAGAACGCGTTGGCCGCAGCCGCGCTGGCCCGCAGCTTCGGCGTCCCGGCGCAAGCCGTGGCTCAGGGGCTGCGCGCCCTCGAACTGGGCGACCACCGCATCCAGACGGTCGCCGAGCGCGGCGGCGTCACCTGGGTCGACGACTCCAAGGCGACCAACCCGCACGCCGCGGCGTCCTCGATGCGGGCGTTCGACTCGATCGTCTGGATCGCGGGCGGTCAAGCCAAGGGCACCACGTTCGACGACCTCGTCCAGGCCTATGGGAGCAAGCTGCGCGGGGCGGTGCTCCTCGGGGTGGACAGGGCGGTGATCGCGGACGCGCTGGCCCGACACGCGCCCGAGGTCCCGGTGATCGTGATCGACTCCCGAGAGACTGGGGCCATGATCGAGGCCGTGCGCGCCGCCGCCGACCTCGCGCGGCCGGGCGACACCGTGCTGCTGGCGCCGGGCTGCGCCAGCAAGGACATGTGGTCCGGGTACGACGCGCGCGGGCTCGACTTCGTGGCCGCGGTGGCCGGGTTGGACGACGACCAGCAGTGACGACAGGAGGACGACGGTGGCGATCCTGACGCCGAGCAGGCCTCCCCGAGCGTCGAGCGGCAAGCCTGGGCTGGCCTCTCAGGGCTCGCTGGCCACGACCGCCTCTCAATGGCTGGCCCACCCGATGGCCGATGTCGTGCTCGTCACGGTCCCGGCGCTGCTCCTCATGAGCCTCGGCGTGATCATGGTGTGGTCGGCCTCCACGGTCTTCAGCTACACCCAGTTCGGCAACGCCTTCTACTTCCTGCAGCGGCACGTCGTCTTCATGGTGGTGGCCTTGGCGGCGGGCTGGGTCGCGTCTCGGCTGCCCACCGAGAAGCTGCGCGCCCTGGGCTGGGCTGTGTACATCCTCGCCGGGCTGCTGCTGGTGCTGACGTTCACCCCGTTGGGCTACGGCGTCGGTGGTAACAAGAACTGGCTCAACTTCGGCGGCCCCGGATCGATGATCCGCCTGCAGCCGGCGGAGTTCGCCAAGCTGGCGATCGTCGTGTGGGGTGCCTGCGTCCTGGCGAACAAGCGCGCTCTGCTCGACCGGCCCAAGCACCTGCTCGTCCCGTTCCTGCCGTTCTCCCTGGTGCTGATCGCGCTGGTGGTCCTCCAGCGCGACCTCGGCACCGCCCTCGTTCTGGGAGCGCTCGTGCTGGCCGTCCTCTGGTGCGTCGGCGCCCCCTTGCGGGTGCTGGGCGCGCTGGCCGCGATGGTGGCCGGCGGAGTCGGCGTCCTGGTCGCGACGAACCCGCACCGCTTGGCACGCATCTTCGGGTTCCTCGACCCGGCAGCAGACCCCACCGGCATCAACCACCAGCCGCTCCAGGCGCTGTACGGGCTCGCGACCGGCGGCTGGTTCGGGGTGGGCCTGGGCGCCAGCAGGCAGAAGTGGGGCAAGCTGTCCGAGGCGCACACCGACTACGTGCTCGCCATCATCGGCGAGGAACTCGGCCTCGTCGGCACGTTGGCCGTTCTCTGCCTGTTCATCGTCCTCGGGTGGGGCGGCGTCCGGATCGCCCTGCGCAGCTCCACTTTCTTCGGCCGGCTCATCGCGGCCGGCGTCACCTCCTGGCTGATGCTGCAGGCCCTGGTCAACGTCATGGTCGTGCTGCGTCTACTCCCCGTCATCGGGGTGCCGCTCCCGTTCGTGTCCTACGGTGGCTCGGCGCTGTTGGCCAACGCGATCGCGCTCGGCATCCTCGTTGCGTGCGCCCGCGAGGAGCCCGACGCGCAAGCGTGGCTGGCCCGCCGGGCCCGGTCCAGGCGCCCGCGCCGTCGCCGCTCGGCGGTCCTTCCCGGCCGCCCGTCCTGACAAGGAGTCCCATGGTCTCGATCGTCCTGGCCGGCGGGGGAACCGCCGGCCACACATCGCCCCTCATCGCCACGGCCGAACGCCTGCGAGCGGCCGCGACGTCAGCCCCGGGCGGCGTCCGGCTCACCTGCGTCGGCACGCCGAAGGGGCTTGAGAGCCGCGTGATTCCGGCCGCGGGGCTGGAGTTGCGGATGATCCCGCCGGTCCCGCTGCCGCGCAAGCTCACCCCCGAACTGCTCGCTGTGCCCGGACGCCTCGCCGGCGCCGTGCGGCAGTCGATCGCGATCGTGGACGAGGTGGGTGCCGACGCCGTCGTGGGGTTCGGCGGGTACGTGAGTCTGCCCGTCTACCTGGCGGCCTTGGTCCGCCGCGTGCCGGTCGTGATCCACGAGCAGAACGCCGTGCCCGGATTGGCCAACAAGATCGCGGCGCGGTTCGCGAAGGTCGTCGCTGTCTCGTTCCCGGCGACGCCTCTGCCCTCGGCGTGCTACGTCGGCCTGCCGGTGCGTGCCGCGATTTCCGAGCTCGACCGCGCTTCCGGCCGCTCCGAGGCCCGCCGCGCCTTGGGCTTCGACGACGGGCGGCCGCTGTTGTTGGTCTCCGGAGGCTCGCAGGGGGCGGTCGCGATCAACGACGCCACCCTCGCCGCGCGCGACGCGCTGCTGGCCGCCGGCGTCGACGTCTTGCACGTGCTCGGGCCGCGGAACCTCACTGACGCGCACTCAGCGGTCAGCGACCCGGCCACCGGCGCTACCTACGTGCCGGTCGGTTACGTCGACGCCATGGAACAGGCGTACGCCGCCGCCGACCTGATGGTGGGCCGGTCCGGGGCGGGCACGGTGGTGGAGACCGCCACCGTCGGTCTGCCGGTGATCTTCGTGCCCCTGCCCCACGGCAACGGCGAACAGGCGCGCAACGCCGACTTCCTCGTCGAGGCGGGCGCCGGCGTCCTGGTGCCCAACGCCGAGTTGGACGGCCCGCGGCTGCTCAAGGAGACGCTGCCCCTGCTGACCGACCCCGACCGTCTGGCCCGCATGTCCAAGGCGTTGGGAGGGCTGGTGCCGCGCGACGCCGCGGCAGACCTGGCCCGAATCGTGCTCGACGCCGCGGCGGGGTCCTGACATGCCCCTGATTACGCCTGTCGACGTCGTCCCGGCAGCGGGGGTCGGCCCTGTCCACTTCATCGCCATCGGCGGCGCCGGGATGAGCGGCATCGCCGCCGCCTACGCCGCCCTGGGCGTCCGGGTCTCGGGCAGCGACCGCGACGACTCCGCCGCGCTACGTCACCTGGCGGACGCCGGCGTCCGGACCCACGTGGGCCACGCCGCCGACCAACTCGGGGACGCCCGCACCGTCGTGGTGTCGTCGGCGATCAAGGAGGACAACGTCGAACTGGCCGAGGCCCGTCGGCGCGGGCTGAGGGTCTGGCACCGGTCCGCGGCCCTGGCCGCCCTGATGCTCGGGCGCCGCGGTGTCGCGGTCACCGGCACGCACGGCAAGACGACGACGAGCGGCATGGTGGCCAGCATGCTGGTCGGCGTCGGCGAGGACCCCGGCTACGTGATCGGCTCGCCGTTGGCAGCCACGGGGGAGAGCGCCGCGCTGGGCAGCGGGGACGCCTTCGTCGTCGAGGCTGACGAGTCCGACGGCTCATTCCTGCAGTACCCGGCGCCCATCGTGGTGGTGACCAACATCGAGGCCGACCACCTCGACAACTGGGGCACGCCGGCCGC
>JBKHWW010000136.1:0-8443 GCA_046566345.1 Actinomycetes bacterium | reverse complement strand
GGCTCCCGCACCGCCTCGGGCTACCATCCCCTTATGGACCGGATGTCGACCCTGGCCGGACGCCTGGCCCGACGCGGGTTCGGGGACGCCCACCACGCCGCCGGGGTGATCGAGCCCTGGTTCGAGGTGTTCGGGGCCGACGGCGACGTGGAGCGGCTCGTCGACGAGATTCTGGCCAGCGCTGACCCCGACCTCGCCATGAGCGGGTTCGCGCGGATGGCGTCCGACCACCCCAACGCTTTCCGTCACGTCCTGGCTGATGCCGGCCGCGTGCACCGCACCGCGCTCGTGCTGGGCGCCTCGGTGGCCCTCAATCAGCACGTCGGGGTCCACCCGGACGCTCTCGCCGAGCTGGACGACGAACCCGAGCCCCGCGACGCCGCCGCGCTGCGCGCCGAGCTCCTGGCCAGCGTCGGCGCCGACCCGGACGCCGGCACGCCCGTCGCGAGCAGGGGCGCCTCGGACGCCCTCCGGCTCTCCTATCGGCGTGCCCTGCTGCGGATCGCGGCCCGCGACCTCGCCGCCCCGGACCCGATCGAGGCGGTCTCGGGCGTCGCCTGCGAGCTGGCGGACCTGGCAGACGCGGTGGTCGAGTCCGCCCTGGCGCTGGCGCGAGCCGAGGTGGCCGGCCACGAGGGCGTCCGACTCGCGGTGCTGGCCATGGGCAAGTGCGGTGCCCGGGAGTTGAACTACCTCTCCGACGTCGACGTCCTCTACGTCGCCGAGCCGGCGCTCGGCGAGGACGGCGAACCCGTCTGCTCCTCCGGCGAGGCCGTCGCGGTGGGAACCAAGCTCGCCGCCTCCCTGGCCCGCATCTGCTCGGCCCACACCGCCGCCGGCACGATCTGGCAGGTGGACGCCAATCTGCGCCCGGAAGGGAAGGCAGGTCAGCTGGTGCGGTCGTTGGCTGGCATGCGGACCTACTACACGCGATGGGCCAAGAACTGGGAGTTTCAGGCGCTCCTCAAGGCTCGCCCGATGGCCGGGGACAGGACGCTGGGTGGCGAGTTCGTCGAGCTCGTGGCGCCGCACGTGTGGGCGGTGGCCGATGACCCGCAGTTCGTGGGGGAGACCCAAGCGATGCGCAAACGGGTCATCTCGCTGATCCCGGCGCGCGAGGCCGAACAACAGATCAAGCTTGGCGCCGGCGGCCTGCGCGACACCGAGTTCAGCGTCCAGTTGCTGCAACTGGTGCACGGCCGGGCCGACGAGCGGCTGCGGCTGCGTGGGACGTTCGAGGCGCTGGAGGCCCTGGTCTCGTGCGGCTACGTGGGCCGCGCCGACGGCAAGGGACTCGAAGAGGCCTACCGCCTGCAGCGCGTCCTCGAGCACCGCGTCCAGCTCTTCCACCTGCGCCGGACCCACCTGCTTCCCACTGACGACCTCAGCCTGCGGCGGCTCGCCCGGAGCACCGGTTTCGGCGACGCCGAGCACCTCACGTCGATGTGGCGGGCGTCGACCCGACGAGTCCTGCGCCTGCACCAGCGCATCTTCTACTCGCCGCTGCTGGAGGCTGTCGCGCGGATCCCGAGCGAGCACGTCCGGCTCACGTCGGACGCCGCGGAGACCCGTCTGCGCGCCCTCGGCTTCAACGACACCCGGGCAGCCCTCCGGCACATCGAGGCCCTGTCCACGGGCGTGACGCGGCAGGCCGAGATCCAGCGGCAGCTGCTGCCCGCGATGCTCGGCTGGTTCGCCGAGGGCCCCAACCCCGACCACGGCTTGCTCGCTTTCCGGCAGGTGTCCGAGGCCCTGGGGAGCTCGTCGTGGTACCTGCGTGCCCTGCGCGACGAGGGCGCCATGGCCGAGAACCTGGCCCGTGTGCTCGCCTCCAGCCGCTACGCCGTCGACCTCCTGCTGCGAGCGCCCCAGACCGTCCAGCTGCTGTCCCCGGGCGCCGAGACCACGCGCACGCACGCCGACATCGAGCGCGAGATGGAGGCAGTCGCCGGGCGCCACGACGACGCCCGGACCGCGGTCGAGGCGATCCGCGCGGTGCGGCGCAAGGAACTGCTCCGGATCGCGTTCGCCGATCTGTTGGGCAAGCTGGACGTCACGGCCGTCGGCGAGGGGCTCAGCGACGTGATGTCGGCGACGATTGACGCCGCCCTGGCGGTCGCCGCCCGCGCCGTGGACGACCCCCCGACGCTGGCGATGATCGCGCTGGGGCGCTGGGGCGGGCGCGAGCTGTCCTACAGCTCGGACGCCGACGCCATGGTCGTGGTCGCCGGATCCGACGACCCCGAGGCGATCGCCAAGGGCATCAAGATCGTCAGCAAGCTCCGCGAGCTTCTGCGGCAGCCTGGCGCCGATCCGGCCGTGGAGGTCGACCTGGATCTGCGCCCGGAGGGCAAGGACGGTCCCATCGTCCGCAGCCTGGCCAGCTACCGCGCCTACTACGAGAAGTGGGCCTCCACCTGGGAGTCCCAGGCTCTGGTCCGAGCCGGGTACGGCGCCGGGGACCGGGCGCTGGCCGGCGAGCTGTGCGCCGTGATCGACGGCGTCCGCTACCCCGCCGGCGGGATCTCAGCCCGGCAGGTCCACGAGATCCGCAGGCTCAAGGCGCGGATGGAGGCCGAGCGGATGCCCCGCGGCATCGACCCACGCCGGCACGTCAAGCTCGGGCCGGGTGGGCTCGCCGACGTCGAGTGGTGCGTCCAATTGCTGCAGCTCCGCCACGCGGACCGGCTCCCGAGCCTGAGGACGCCGGGCACGCTGGCCGCGCTCGCGGCCGAAGTGGAGGCGGGCGTCCTGGACCCGGCGGACGCCGACGCGCTCCGCGAGGCCTGGACCATGGCCAGTCGCATCCGCAACGCCACGATGCTGCTGCGCGCGCGTCCCTCCAACACGATCCCTACCGACGGGCGGGAGCGCTCCTCGGTGGCCGAGATGCTCGGGTACGCCCGCGGTGAGGCGTCCCTGTTCATCGACGGGTGGACGCGCGCCGCCCGGCACGCCCGCGAGGTGATGGAACGCGTCTTCTGGGGGCTGGGTTGAGCACCCGGCGCGGGGGGATCGCGAGGGCTAGGCTTCAGACGTGACCCAGCGTTCGCTCCCGACGACCACCGCCTCGCTCACCGGGTGGGGTCGTGCAGCGGCCAGCACCGCCGAGGTGCTCCGGACCCGGGACGTGGACACCATCGCGCGCGCGGTCGCGCAGGCGGCCGACGAGCGAGCAGACGGGCGCGGCCGGGGGATCCTGGCACGAGGCCTGGGGCGCAGCTACGGCGACGTCGCCCAGAACGGCGGGGGACTGGTGGTCGACATGACCGCGCTGGACCGGGTCCTCCACATCGACGCGGCGGCGTCCCGCGTCACCGTCGAGGCGGGCGTCAGCTTGGACGCGCTGCTGCGGGCGGCGCTGCCGCACGGGCTCTGGGTGCCGGTGATGACCGGGACCAGGCAGGTGACCGTCGGCGGTGCGATCGGCAACGACGTCCACGGGAAGAACCACCACTCCGCCGGCAGCTTCGGCGACCACGTGGCCTCCCTGGACCTGCTGGTGGCCGACGGGCGGGTCCTCACGCTGACCCCGGACGGCAGCCCCGACGACCCGGACGCGACGCTGTTTTGGGCCACGATCGGCGGAATTGGGCTCACCGGGATCGTGCTGAGGGCCACCCTGGAGATGACCCCGACCGAGACGGCCTGGTTCCTCGCCGACGGGATCAACACCGACGGCCTCGACGAGACCATCGAGGCGCACTCCGACGGCTCCGAAGAGCTCTACGACTACTCCAGCGCCTGGTTCGACGCGATCACCCCGCCGCCGAAGCTGGGCAGGGCGTTGATCAGCCGGGGGTCGCTCGCGACGCTGGACGAGTTGCGCGAGTACGCACCCAAGCTGGCCGAGCGTCCGCTGGAGTTCAGCGGCAAGACCTTCGTGACGTTGCCCGACGTGTTCCCCAATGGGTTGGCCAACAGGCTGACGTTCGGCCTGTTCAGCACGCTGTGGTATGCCAAGTCGAGCGACTACGTCAACAAGATCCAGAGCCTCACGGCTTTCTACCACCCGCTGGACATGGTGGGGGAGTGGAACCGCGCCTACGGCTCGCACGGGCTGCTGCAGTACCAGTTCGTGGTGCCGTCGGCAGCGGTCGAGGAGTTCAAGAGCCTCATCAAGGCCATTCAGGCCAGCGGCCACGTCTCGTTCCTCAACGTCTTCAAGCTGTTCGGGGAGGGGAACCGGGCCCCCTTGTCGTACCCCATGAAGGGGTGGAACGTCTGCGTCGATTTCCCGATCACCGCCGGCCTGTCGGACTTCCTCACCGGCCTGGACGCCCGCGTCCTGGAGTTCGGTGGCCGGCTGTACACCTCGAAGGACTCCCGGACGAGCGCCGCCACCTTCCACGCCATGTACCCCGAGATCGAAGACTGGATCGCCGTGCGGCGCTCCATCGACCCCACCGGCGTGTTCGCCTCCGACATGGCCCGACGACTGGAGTTGATCTGAATGAACCCGCGCGAGTGCAGCGACCTTGGAGCCCAGCAGCGAGGGCGGCGATGATCGACGCGACCGGCAGCCCCCAGACGATTCTGCTGCTCGGCGGCACCTCCGAGATCGGCCTCGCCATCGTCGCGGAGTACCTGTCCCATGCGCCCGCGCGGGTGGTCCTCGGCGTTCAGCCCGGCGACGACCGCGCCGAGGCGACCGTTGCGTCCCTGACGGGGCAGGGCGCCCGCGACGTGACGGTCCTCGATTTCGACGCCACCTCCTTCGACACGCACCCCGGGGTGATCGAGCGGGCGGGCGCTGGCGGGGACATCGATGTGGCGATCGTCGCGTTCGGGCTCTTGGGGGAGGCGGAACAGCTCTGGCAGGATCAGGCCAGCGCCGTGCGCGTCGCGGAGGTCAACTACACCGGTGCCGTGAGCGTCGGCGTCCTGCTCGGGCAGCGCATGAAGGCCCAGGGGTTCGGCCAGATCATCGCGATGAGCACGGTGGCCGGCGAGAAGGTGCGGCGCTCGAACTTCGTTTACGGGTCGACGAAGGCAGGCCTGGACGCGTTCTACCGGAACCTCGGCATCGCGCTGGAGCCGTCCGGGGTCAGGGTGCTCGTCGTCAGGCCGGGCCAGGTCCGCACGCGGATGTCCGCGCACGTGAAGGAGGCGCCGCTCACCGTCGACCGGGAACAGCTCGCCCGGCAGGTGGTGGACGCCGCCCGTGTCGGCAAGGAGCTGATCTGGGTCCCGCCGGCGTTCCAGGCGGTGATGCTCGTGCTCAAGCACGTCCCCGGCCCGATCTTCCGGCGCCTGCCGATCTGAGCCCGGACGCCTCACCCGCGGCGTCCCAGCGGCTGGGCAGGCGCGGTCACCGGCGGGGGCTGGTGGTCTGATGGGGACGCCCTGTTCCTAGACCCCCCTTCGCGAGGTTCCATGTTGGACGACGTTCTCACCACCATCAGCGCCATCGTTTGGGGGCCTTTCGTCCTGGTTCCCCTGCTGCTGGGCACCGGCGTCTGGCTGACGTTCCGGCTCGGCGGTGTGCAGTTCACCAGGCTCGGTGCCGCGCTGCAGCTCGCCCTCGTCCGGCGCTCGGATGGTTCCGAGGAGGAGGGCGACGTCTCGCACTACCAGGCGCTGGCCACGGCCCTGGCCGCGACGGTGGGCGTCGGCAACATCGCGGGGGTGGCGACCGCCATCCACCTCGGCGGGCCCGGGGCGCTGTTCTGGATGTGGGTCTCCGCCGTGTTCGGCATGGCGGCCAAGTACTCCGAAGCGTTCATGGGCGTCCGCTTCCGGACCACCGACGCCAACGGCGAGGTGTCCGGGGGGCCGCAATACTACCTCAAGCGGGCCATCCCCGGCCCTGTGGGCACGGTTCTGTCGCTGTTCTTCGCGATCGCCGCCGTGATCGCGTCCTTCGGCATCGGCAATATGACCCAGTCGAACTCCGTCGCCGCCGCCATGAAGACGACGTTCGGCGTCGAGCCCGTTATCGTCGGGATCGTGCTCGCCGTGTTCACCGCACTCGTGCTGCTCGGCGGGATCAAGACCATCAGCAAGGTGACCTCGGGCATGGTCCCGCTGATGATCGTCTTCTACGTCGCCGCGGGCGTGGTGGTGCTCGCCCTGAACTGGCAGGGCATCGCGCCGGCCCTCGGCCTGGTCTTCACCGACGCCTTCACCGGCACGGCCGCGGTCGGCGGCTTCGCCGGCTCGGCGATGGCGCAGGCGATCCAGTTCGGGATCGCCCGTGGGATCTTCAGCAACGAGTCGGGCATGGGCTCGGCGGCCATCGTGGCCGCGGCGGCCAAGACCAAGCACCCGGTCCGCCAGGGCCTGGTCTCTATGACGCAAACCTTCATCGACACGATCATCGTCGTCTCGATGACCGGTCTGGTGATCCTCACCACCGGCGTCTGGCAGGGGGGAAGCACCGGGGCAGCGCTGACCTCGGAGGGCTTCAGCACCGGCCTGCCCGGATCCTGGGGTGGGGTCATCGTCGCGATCGCACTCGTCTTCTTCGCCTACTCAACGGTGCTCGGCTGGGCCTACTACGGCGAGCGGAACGTGGAGCGGCTGTTCGGCGTCCGGGGCCTGCTGCCTTACCGCCTCCTCTTCAGCGCCGTGGTGTTCGTGGGGGCTACGATGGAACTCTCGACGGTCTGGACGTTCTCCGACGTCGCCAACGGCCTGATGGCCCTGCCGAACCTCATCGGCCTGCTCATCTGTTCGGGCCTGATCGCGCGCGAGACGAAGGCTTACCTGGCCGCCGACCCGACCCTGCAGGACGAACCCGCCGTCTCCACCCTCGACGGCATCGAGGAGCTGAGCAGCCGATGATTCCCCCTGTCGTGGACGTGCAGTGGCTCGCGGCCCACCCGGAGGCCCGCATCGTCGACGTCCGCTGGTACCTCGACGGTCGGTCCGGCCGCGACGCCTGGTGTGCCGGACACCTGCCTGGGGCCTCCTTCGTCGACCTGGACGCGGTCCTCGCGGCGCCGGCGTCCCACGAGGGGGGACGGCACCCGCTTCCGGAGCCGGAGACCTTCGCGGCGGGCATGAGGGCTGCCGGCATCGGCGACGATTCGGTCGTCGTAGCCTATGACGACGCGGGCGGTGCCTCGGCGTCCCGGCTGGTGTGGCTGCTCCGGATCTGCGACGTGGACGCCGCCGTGCTCGACGGCGGGCTTGCCGCCTGGCCGGGTGAGCTCGAGGCGGGGGCCGTGCACGCCCCGGCGGCCACCTTCACCCCTCGCCCGTGGGACCCAGCAGCGCTGGCGACCATCGACGACGCCGCCACCGGGCCGCTGGTCCTGGACGCCCGCGCCGCCGAACGCTACCGCGGCGACGACGAGCGGCTGGACGCCCGCGCGGGCCACATCCCCGGTGCGGTCAACCTCCCCTACGCGGGCAACCTCGCCCCGGACGGCTCGTTCCTCGCTCCCGACGAGCTGGCCCGGCGCTTCGCCGAGCACGGCATCACCGACGCCCTCGACGTGGTCGTCTACTGCGGCTCGGGCGTGACCGCCTGCCACGACCTCATCGCCCTGGAGCACGCCGGCCTCGGCCGCGCCCGGCTCTACCCCGGGTCCTGGTCCCAGTACGCCGCCACCGACCGCCCGATCGCCACTGGCCCCGAGCCGGGCAGCCATCCAGGTGTGGACGCCCTGGGTCGCAACCTCTGATCTGAACACGGACGCCCCCGGCCCTCAGGGCCGGGGCGTCCGTGCGCGGTGATCGCTCAGAGGTCGAAGTACATCTCGAACTCGTGGGGGTGCGGGCGCAGGCGCAGCGCGTCGATGTCTTCGCGCTTGAGATCGATCCAGGTCTGGATCAGATCCTCGGTGAACACGTCACCCGCGAGCAGGTAGTCGTGGTCGGCCTCGAGCGCGGCGAGCGCGTCGCCGAGGGAGGCGGGCACCTGCGCGATTTCGGCGTGCTCCTCGGGGGGCAGCTCGTAGAGATCCTTGTCGATCGGTGCGGGCGGCTCGATCTTGTTCTGGACGCCGTCCAGACCCGCCAGCAGCATGGCCGCGAAGGCGAGGTAGGGGTTGGCCGACGGGTCGGGGCAGCGGAACTCCATCCGCTTGGCCTTCGGGGAGGGCCCGGTCAGCGGAATCCGGATGCAGGCCGAGCGGTTGCGCTGGCTGTAGACCAGGTTCACCGGCGCCTCGAAGCCGGGCACGAGCCGGTGGTAGGAGTTGGCCGTGGGGTTGGTGAAGGCCACTAGCGACGGGGCATGGTGCAGGATGCCGCCGATGTAGTGGCGGGCCATCTCCGACAGCCCCGCGTAGCCGGCCTCGTCGGCAAACAGCGGGACGCCGTCCTTCCAGACCGACTGGTGGACGTGCATGCCCGAGCCGTTGTCACCGAACAGCGGCTTGGGCATGAACGTCGCCGTCTTGCCGTAGGCCCAGGCGGTGTTCTTGATGATGTACTTGAACAGCATCAGGCTGTCGGCCGAGCGCAGCAGGGTGTCGAACTTGTAGTTGATCTC
>JBKHWW010000135.1:0-11724 GCA_046566345.1 Actinomycetes bacterium | reverse complement strand
CCACGGTGCTCGCGCTGGCCTACGTCATGAACCTGTCGGGCCAGACGATCACGATCGGCACCTGGATCGCCTCGGTCGGGCCCATCTTCGCGTTCCTCAGCCCCACGCTGGGCTGGATCGGCACGGCGGTCACCGGGTCCGACACCTCCGCCAACGCCCTGTTCGCCACACTGCAGCAGACGGCAGGCACCAACGCCGGCATCGATCCCACGCTGCTGGTCGCGGCCAACACCTCCGGCGGTGTCGTCGGCAAGATGATCAGCCCGCAGAACCTCGCGATCGCGGCCACCGCTGTCGGGTTGGTGGGCAAGGAGTCCGACATCTTCCGTACGGCGATCCGCTGGAGCCTAGGCCTGCTCCTGGTGCTGTGCCTCCTGGTCGGCCTCCAGTCGACCCCCGTCCTGAGCTGGATGCTTCCGTAAGGAGTCTCATGACCACGCCGACCGTCGCGCTGTTCGCGACCTGCGTCAACGACACCATGTTCCCGGGCACGCCCCAGGCCACGCGCACCCTCCTGGAGCGGCTGGGCTGCAGGGTGGTCTTCCCCAAGGGCCAGACCTGCTGCGGGCAGATGTTCACCAACACCGGCTACTTCGACGAGGCCGTCCCGACGGTGCGCGCGTTCGTGTCCGCGTTCGCGGACGCCGAGTATGTGGTCGGCCCGTCTGGGTCGTGCATCGGCGCGGTCCGGGAGCAGCACGGCATGCTGGCCCGCCACGCCGGCGATCGCGGGCTGGAGCGGGCCGTGGACGAACTGCACCCGCGTGTGCTCGACCTGACCGAGTTCCTGGTGGACGTGCTCGGGGTCACCGACGTGGGGGCCTGGTTCCCGCACAAGGTGACCTACCACCCGACATGCCACTCCCTGCGGGTCACCCGCGTCGGCGACCGGCCGCTGACGCTGCTCCGCGCGGTGGGCGGGATCGAGGTGATCGAGCTGCCGGACGCCGAACAGTGCTGTGGCTTCGGAGGCACCTTCTCGGTGAAGAACTCCGACGTGTCGATCGCCATGGCCACCGACAAGGCCGACCACGCCGTCTCCACGGGAGCCGAGTACGTGGTCGCGGGTGACAACGCGTGCCTGCTCAACATCGGCGGGGTCCTCGGACGCCGCGGCGACCACGTCCGCCCGATCCACCTCGCCGAGGTTCTGGCGAGCACGAAGGAGGCCCCGGTGGCCTCGTCCGTCGCGACCCCGAGGAGGCGCTCATGAGCACCACCCAGCTGGGCATGCCCACCACCCCCCGCGAGCGGCTGACGCCGGCGCCGCCCGAGGGCGCGCTCATCGACAGCCCGCCGTTCCCGATCGCCGCGAAGCGGGAGCTCGGCAAGACCACCCAACTCCGCAACTTGCACCACGCGACGCACACCATCCGCGCGAAGCGGGGCCGCGTGGTGGCCGAGCTCGACCACTGGCAGGACCTGCGCTCGGCGGGCGAGGCGATCAAGACGCGCGTCGGACGCCACCTGGACACCTACCTGGTCCAGCTCGAGGACAACCTCACCAAGGCGGGTGCCACCGTCCACTGGGCGCGGGACGCCGAGGAGGCCAACCGCATCATCGTCGGGCTCGTCAAGGCCACCGGCGCCACCGAGGCGGTCAAGGTCAAGTCGATGGCCACCCAAGAGATCGACATGAACGAGGCGCTCGAAGAAGAGGGCATCGCCGCCTGGGAGACCGACCTCGCAGAGCTCATCGTGCAGCTCGGGCACGACCGCCCTAGCCACATCCTGGTGCCGGCCATTCACCGCAACCGCACCGAGGTCCGCGAGATCTTCCTCGAGGAGATGGGACGGTACGGCACCCCGCCTCCGGAGGGCCTCGACGACCAGCCGGCCAACCTGGCCAACGCCGCGCGCGGGCACCTGCGCGACCGGTTCCTCCGCGCTCGGGTGGCGATTTCGGGGGCGAACTTCGCGATAGCCGACACAGGGTCCCTGGTCGTGGTGGAGTCGGAGGGCAACGGGCGGATGTGCCTGACGCTGCCCGAGACGCTGATCTCGGTGGTGGGCATCGAGAAGGTGCTGCCCACCTTCGACGACCTCGAGGTGTTCCTCCAGCTCCTGCCCCGCAGCTCGACAGCCGAGCGGATGAACCCTTACACGACCATCTGGACCGGTCCGACCGCCGGGGACGGGCCGCAGGACGTGCACGTGGTCCTGTTCGACAACGGCCGTACCCGCGCCCTGGCTGACCCACACGGCCGCGCCGCGCTGAGGTGCATCCGCTGCTCCGCGTGCCTCAACGTCTGCCCGGTCTTCGAGAAGGTGGGCGGCCACGCCTACGGATCGGTCTACCCCGGACCGATCGGCGGGATCCTCAATCCGCAGCTGCGCGGCACCGAGTCCGCGGTGGACAAGTCGCTGCCGTTCGCCTCGACCCTGTGCGGGGCGTGCAACGACGTCTGCCCGGTGAAGATCCCCATCACCGACATCCTCGTCCACGAGCGGCACCTGGTGGTCGAGGCCAAGAAGGCCGAAGCCGGAAGGACGCCCCATTTGGAACCGATCCTCATGCAGGGCGGCTCCTGGCTGATGGCGGACTCTCGGCGCCTCGGCCTGGTCCAACGCGCCGCAAACGTGTTCGCGACGGTCGCCTCGCCCGTGCTCAAGCGGATCGGCAACTGGCCGGTCCCTGGGGTGAACCGGTGGCTGAGGGCGCGCGACGTCCCCCTGCCACCCAAGGCGTCCTTCCGCACGCAATGGCAACGAACCGAGAAAGGCGATCGATGACAACCGCCCGTGACGAGATCCTGTCTCGGATCCGACTCGCGCTCCGCGACGTGACGGAGGAGGACCCGGCGCTCGACGTGCCGGTCGCGTGGCAGTACGGCCGGCCCACCGATGTGGCAAACGTCCTCGACCTGTTCGTGGAACGGGTCGAGGACTACCGGGCCGTCGTCGAGCGCGTCACCCCAGAAGAGCTGCCCGACGCCATCGCGCGGCACCTGACGGACGCCGGCGCCCATAGCGTCGTCCTGCCGTCGGGCATCGATGCCGCCTGGCGGGCAGCCGTGGAGGGCTCGTTCGAGGTGCTTTCTGACGACCCGCCGCTGACCAATGACCAGTTGAACAGGACCGACGCCGTGCTGACCGCCGCCGCGGTCGGCATCGCCGAGACGGGCACGTTCGTGCTCGATCACCACGACGACCAAGGACGCCGCGCGCTCACGCTGGTGCCGGACCGCCACGTGTGCGTCGTAAGGGCCGATCAGGTGGTCACCGACGTGCCGGAGGCCGTCGTGCGGCTGCGCGAGGCCGTCGAGGCGGGGCGTCCGCTGACGTGGGTCTCGGGCCCGAGTGCCACCAGCGACATCGAGTTGAGCCGCGTCGAGGGCGTCCACGGCCCGCGGTCGCTGCACGTGCTCGTCGTCGGGTAGGGGGAGCCGGGGGCTAGGCTGTCCGGCGTGACGATGACCCGCGCCGACGGCCGCGCTCCCGACCAGCTCCGCGACGTCAAGATGACCCGCGGCTGGCTCGACCACGCCGAGGGGTCGGTTCTGGTCGAGTTCGGCGCCACCCGGGTGCTGGTGGCCGCCTCGGTGACCGAGGGAGTCCCCCGGTGGCTGAAGGGGCAGGGCAAGGGCTGGGTAACCGCCGAGTACGAGATGCTGCCGCGCTCGACGCACACGCGGTCTGATCGGGAGTCGCGTAGGGGCCGGGTCGGCGGGCGCACGCACGAGATCTCGCGTCTGATCGGCCGCGCGCTGCGCGCCGTGATCGACTACGAGGCTCTGGGCGAGAACACCATCGTCATCGACTGCGACGTCTTGCAGGCGGACGGCGGCACCCGCACGGCTTCCATTACGGGGGCCTACGTCGCCCTGGCGGACGCCGTGGACTGGCTGCGTCGTCGGGGGGCCCTGCGGGGGGAGCCGCTGAAGGGTTCCGTGGCCGCAATCAGCGTCGGCGTGGTCGACGGCGTGCCGGTGCTGGACCTGCCGTACGAGGAGGACTCCGCCGCCGAGGTGGACATGAACGTGGTGTGCACCGGCGACGGTCGGCTCATCGAGGTGCAGGGGACCGCCGAGGGCGAGCCCTTCGACCGCGAACTCCTCGACCAGCTTCTCGACCTTGCTCAGAGGGGCTGCGCTGACCTGGTGCGCCTGCAAGCGGAGGCGCTGGCGTCCTGAAGCCGGACTGCCGACCGCACAGCCTTCGGGATCAGCCGCGGGGTCTTCCGCCTCCTCTTTGGTCGTGATGCCGCCCCTGGCGTGAGGCGCGGCATCCTGGCGTGCGATGGCCGCCACGTGACTTTTGCCATGCTCGATTTTCGGGGAGCCTCACGAACCCCAGTGGGACTGATCCGTAGGAGCGAGCGGTGAAATCGAGGATGGAGAAAGTCACGTCCTCCCGCGACGCGTCGCCGGAACCCCCCTGCCTCTCCGTGCACGGATCCATCCGGCCGCCGTCTAGCCAGCGCGTCCGCGCGCCGGCGGTAGGGTGGCGGCCATGCGCGAGGTCGTCCTGGCCACTCACAACGCCAAGAAGCTCACCGAGCTGCGGCGCATCGTCGCGGCGTCCGGGCTCGATGTCGCCGTGTTCGGCCTCGACCACTTTCCCAGCTACCCCGAGCCCGCCGAGACCGAGGCCACGTTCGAGGGCAACGCCCTGATCAAGGCCAGGGCCGCGGCGTCCGCCACGGGTTTGCCGGCGCTGGCGGACGATTCCGGCCTGGAGGTCGACGTGCTGAACAGGATGCCGGGGGTCCGTACCGCCCGCTGGGCGGGGGCGAAGGCGTCCGACGAGGCGAACCGTCGGCTGCTGCTGGCCCAGATCGACGACGTGCCGGACGCCCACCGCGCCGCTCGCTTCGTGTGCGCGATGGCCCTCGCGCTGCCCGACGGCCGGGAACACGTTCTCCGCGAGACCCTGGAAGGGCGCATCGCGCACGAGGAGCGCGGGAGCAACGGCTTCGGGTACGACCCAATCTTCGTCGCGCAGGGGCAGTCGGTGACCAACGCACAGCTAACGCCTGCCGAAAAGGACGCCATCAGCCATCGCGGCAAGGCTGTCCGGTCGATGGTGGACCACATCCGGCGACTCGCGATGGGGGAGTCGTGAGCAACCACGCCGACGACCAGTACCTGGCCCTGGTGCGCCGCATCCTCGAGTCGGGAGTCGCGAAGTCCGACCGCACGGGCACCGGAACGCTGAGCGTCTTCGGGCACCAGCTCAGGTTCGACCTCGCCGAGGGATTCCCCCTGCTGACCACCAAGCGGCTGCACACGCGCTCGATCTTTGGCGAACTCTTGTGGTTCCTGCGGGGGGACACCAACATCGGCTGGCTTCACCGCAACGGCATCACGATCTGGGACGAGTGGGCCGACGAGAACGGCGACCTCGGGCCGGTGTACGGGGCGCAGTGGCGGTCCTGGCCCGCCCCCGACGGCGGTCACATCGATCAGCTCGCCCGCGTGGTCGAGCAGATCCGGACCAAGCCGGACAGCCGCAGGCACGTGGTGGTGGCCTGGAACCCGGCTCAGGTCGACGAGATGGCCCTCCCGCCGTGCCACATGATGTTCCAGTTCTACGTCGCCGAGGGTCGCCTGTCGTGCCAGATGTACCAGCGCAGCGCCGACGTGTTCCTGGGCGTGCCGTTCAACATCGCCTCGTACGCCCTGCTGACGCACATGGTGGCGCAGGTGACCGGGTTGGGCGTCGGCGACTTCGTGCACACGTTCGGGGACGCCCACCTCTACCTGAACCATCTCGACCAGGCGCGCCTGCAACTGACCCGGGAGCCGCGGCCGCTGCCGTCCCTGCGGCTCAACGCGGGGGTGGACGCAATCGACAAGTTCGAGCTGGCCGACATCGAGGTCGTCGGATACGATCCGCACCCGGGGATCAAGGCCCCGATCGCGGTCTGAGGGAGGGAGCTCGATGCCGATCATCGCCATCGCGATCGTCGCCCGCAACGGGGTGCTGGGCGACGGCCAGCGGCAACCGTTCGAGTTCGCCGAGGACTGGGCCCGGTTCCGAGAGGTCACCTTGGGCCATCCGCTGGTGATGGGACGCACCTCGCACGAGGCCATCGGGCGGTGGCTCCCTGGCCGCACCACGATCGTCATCACGCGTCGGCCCGAGGCGATCGTCCTGCCCGACGACGGCAAGGCGGTCGGCTTCGCCGTGGCGTCTTTCACCGAGGCCCTGGAGCTGGCTCGCTCGCTGGACGACACGGTCTTCATCGCCGGCGGCGGGTCGGTCTACAACCAGGCGTGGCCTGTTGTCACCGAGCTCGACCTCACCGAGGTACACGCGGACGCCGAGGGATCCGTCGTCCTGCCCCCGGTCGACCCAGCCGAGTGGGAGGAGTTCCGGCGCGAGCCCCGCGGCGAGTTCGACTTCGTCGGCTACCGCCGCCGGACGCCGCCGAAGACGTCGTGAGGTCGACGGCCAGCATCCTCCACTTGGACCTGGACGCGTTCTTTGCGGCGGTCGAACAGCGTGACAAGCCCTCCCTGCGCGGGAAGCCCGTCGTCGTCGGCGGGCTAGGCGCCCGCGGCGTCGTGTCCACGGCCTCCTACGAGGCACGGGCCTTCGGCGTTCACTCGGCGATGCCGACCCACGAGGCCCGGAGGTTGTGCCCGCACGCGGCCTTCCTCGGGGGGAGGTTCGCGGCCTACCGAACCAGCTCGGCGATCGTGATGGCCGCCCTGGGCGAGCTCTCGCCCCTGGTGGAGCCGCTCAGTCTCGACGAGGCGTTCGTCGACCTCGCCGCAAGCGCGGCCGACGACTTCTCCCCCGGGGGGCTGGCTGACCTGGCAAAGCGGCTCAGGGCCGACGTCCGAACCAGGACCGGGGGACTGACGGCGTCCGTCGGCATTGCCACGAGCAAGTTCATGGCCAAGGTCGCCAGCGAGCTTGCCAAGCCGGACGGCGTCCGGGTGGTGGAGCCTGGCACCGAACAGGACATGATCGCCGACCTCCCCGCCCGCGTCATCCCGGGGGTCGGGCCGGCCACCATGGAGCGGCTGGCGCGCCTCGGCGTCCGGACCGTCGCGGACATCCGCGCCCTCAGCCACGCCGAGGTCGTCCGGGAACTGGGCAGGGCGTCGGGGGAGTGGGTGTACGCGCTCGCCTTCGCCCGCGACGACCGGCCGGTGGTCGCCGAGCGGGAGGCCAAGTCGATCTCGGTCGAGGACACTTTCGCCACCGACATCGCCGACCGCTCCGAGCTGGAGGCGGTCATCGAGCGGGACGCGCGCATCGTCGCCGCGCGCCTCAGCGGGCACGGTCTGTTCGCGCGCACGGTCACGATCAAGGCCAAGCGCCCCGATTTCACGACCACCTCACGCTCGCTGACCCTGCACGGGGCCACCGACCGCCCGGAGGTCTTGGCGCGCATCGCGCGCTCGCTGTTGGACGGCCTCGACGTGGACACCGGCTTCCGCCTCCTCGGCGTGGGGGTTTCCGGGTTCACCGAGGCCGCCCAGGAGGAACTCTTCGAACCGGACGCCGCGGGCGCGGTCGTCGAGACCTCGAGCGCGCCCGCCAGCGAACCGGAGCTGGCGGCGTCCGGACGCCCACGGGGGCAGCCGGCGTTCGTTCCCGGCGCCGACGTGGAACACGAGGAGCTGGGGCGCGGCTGGGTATGGGGCGCCGGTCGGGGGCGCGTGACGGTCCGCTTCGAGACGGCCACGTCCGGCCCCGGACCGGTCCGCACCTTCACCGAAGGGGACGCCGCGCTGCACCTGGTCGACGCCGAGCCGCCCGCGGTGACCGAGCCCTGGCAATGAGGCGGCCTAGACGGCCTTCCAGCCCCCGTCGGCGGTGATCACCGCGCCGTTGATGTGGATGGCCTCGTCCGAGGCGAGGAACAGGGCCAGACTCGCGATGTCGTCGGCGGACAGGTAGAGGGGGATCAGTCCGGCGAAGAGACCTGCGCGCGCCGCCCCGGAGGGGTCCAGCTTCTCCTGGGGCATGGTCTCGCCGATGTTGGTCACGGTGGCTCCGGGACAGATCGCGTTGCAGCGCACGCCCTTGGTCGCGTACATCCAGGCGGTGTTGAGGGTGAGGCCCAGCAGCCCGTGCTTGGACGTGGTGTAGGCCGCGCCGGCAGCTCCGCCGCTGATCGCCGCGATCGATGAGACGTTCACGATGGATCCCCCGCCAGCGGCGACCATGGCCGGGACCGCCCTGCGCATCGTGTACATGGGGCCCTGGAGGTTGACCGCCAGCACCTTCTCCCAGATCTCGTCGGTGACCTCGCCCACCCCGGCCATGTGGTCCATGATCCCCGCGTTGTTCACCAGAACGTCGAGGCGTCCGTGATCGGCCAGGGCCCGGTCGACAAGCCCTTCGGCCGTAGCCCGGTCGGAAATGTCCCCTCTCACCCCCACGATCGAGCCGCCGTCCGCGGAGACCGCAGCCACGGCGGCGTCCAACCGCGCCCCGTTCCAGTCGGCGGCGATGAGCACCGCCCCCTCTTGCGCGAACCGCGTCACCATGGCCAGGCCCATCCCCGACCCGGCTCCGGTGACGATGACGACCTTGTCTTTCAGTCTCATGGCGCACCTCCTGGCGCTGGTGGGGACGCCGATGCCCCCACCACCATGAAACACCCGCGAGGCGGCCCCGGGCCGGTGATCGGACGCCGACCTTGCGCCAGTACACTGATCGGGCTCCCGCCGGAGTGGTGGAATTGGCAGACACGCAGGATTTAGGTTCCTGTGCCTTCGGGCGTGAGGGTTCAAGTCCCTTCTCCGGCACTTTCTTGAGATGTGCCCGTAGAGTCGACGGGTGGACACCTCGCAGCGATCATCCTCCCCTCGTGCCCCCAGAGCAGCCGCCGCTGTCGTCGCAGCCGTGTTGCTGGGGCTTTCCCTGAGCGCGTGTACAGCCACGCCTGCGACATCAACGACCCCGGGCGGACCCACGACCTCCAGCGCGCCTGCTGCGACCCCGACCAGCTTCTCGCTGTCCCTGGCAGACGGCACGTTCACCTTGGCGGGTACGGCGTCCGACGAGGAGTCCAAGGGCCGGGCCGCCGCCGCGGTGGCGGAGGGTCTGGGCGCTGGTGTTCAGTTGGTCGATCGCCTGGGGACGGCTCCCGGGGCCGCCCTTCCGTCTCCGGACGCGCTGACGGCGCTGGCGTCCGCGCTGGTGAAGGTCGAAGCCGTCAGCGTCAACGTCAACGGAGAGGACGCCGTCATCGGCGGCACCGTGACCAGCGAGGAGGAGAAGCAGGCCGCAGGAGACGCCCTCGCGGCCGCCTTTCCCGACGCCACCGTGCGGAACGACGTGGCGGTGGTCCCGCTCTGCGACGTCAAGGGGGCGAAGGTGCGTGAGCTTGCCAAACCGCCCGCGCTGTCGTTCGAGACGGGGTCGGCCGAGCTGAGCCAGGCTGCGCTCGCGAGCGTGGCCGGCATCGCCGAGGTCGTGGCGGCCTGCCCGGGCACCCAGCTGACGGTCGTGGGCCAGACGGACGCCCGCGGCGCGGAGCCGGGCAACGAAGACCTCGCCCGCAGGCGCGCCCAGGCAGTCGGGGACGCTCTCATCGCGGCCGGCGTGCCCGCTGAGGCCGTCCTGGTGCAGGGCAACGCGGCAAACGCCCCCGTCAGCGACGATAACGCCCTCAACCGGCGCGTCGACGTCGCTGTGCAGTGACGGCCGGCATGGTCAGTCGTCCGACGCCGGAACCGGTCGGTCCGGGGCAGGAATCGGTGTGGGACTACCCCCGTCCCCCCGCCCTGCGCCGCTGCAGGCTACCGATCGAGGTCGTGCTCGGCGGCGAGGTGATCTGCCAGACCTCCGAGGCCTGGCAGGTACTGGAGACCAGCCACCCGCCGACCTACTACCTGCCGCGGGCGAGTTTCGCACCAGGGGCGCTGAAGCCTGGGGCCGGGTCGTCCTTCTGCGAGTGGAAAGGGCAGGCGCGCTACCTCGACGTGCGGGGCGGGGGCCGCACGGCGTCAGCGGCGGCCTGGTACTACCCGAACCCGGCCCCGGCCTACGCGCCGCTGGCAGGGCACGTGGCGCTCTACGCGGGCGCCATGGACGCCTGCCTCGTAGGCGGCGAGCGCGTGACACCGCAACCGGGTGGCTTTTACGGCGGATGGATCACGGCGTCGGTGGTCGGCCCGTTCAAGGGTGGCTCGGGCAGTCAGGGTTGGTGACGCCGAACCGTTCGTAACGACCAAGGAGACATCCATGAGCGAGAACCCCACCACCCACGCGGCTGTCACCTGGGACAACAGCTCCAGCATCGAGGGTCCCTTCTACCACGGCACGAAGTCTTCGCTTGACGTCGGCGCCCAGCTCGTCCCCGGCTATGGCTCCCATTTCGCCGAAGGTCGCGCGCTCAACCACCTCTACTTCAGCGCGCTCGTGGAGACCGCCGCCTGGGGGGCGGAGTTGGCCTCCGCCCTCACCGGCAGCGAGACACGCGGGCACATCTACCGTGTCGAACCCACGGGCCCGTTCGAGGACGACCCGAACGTGACCAACAAGCGATTCCCCGGGAACCCCACCAGGTCATACCGGACTCGGCACCCGTTGCGCGTCGTCGCCGAACTGGAGAGCTGGGAGGGCCATGACCCGGCGACGCTTAGGGCGATGCTGGACCACCTCGCGAAACTCCGCGAGCAGGGTCTCGACGTGATCGAGGACTGATTCAGTGCTCGACGGACGCCGCGGCCTCGCGCACGGCGTCCTCGTCGGGCTTCGCGCCGTGGAACAACGCGTTCAGGAGCACGGCCGAGACCGTGGCCAGCAGGATGCCCGACTCAACAAGTGGGTGCAGCTGTCGCGGCATCCACTGATCGAAGTCGGGGGCGACCAGGGGGATCATGCCGACGCCGAGCGAGATCGCTACGACGAGTGCACTGTTGCGGTAGGCTGCGAAGTCGACACCGGACAGGATACGGATGCCGGTCGCGGCAACCATGCCGAACATGGCGATGCCCGCCCCCCCGAGCACCGACGTCGGGAGCGCCTCCGCCAACGCCCCCATCTTGGGCACCAGCCCCAGCAGGATGAGGATGACGCCCCCCGCCACGCACACGAACCGGCTGCGGACGCCGGTCACCCCAACCAAACCCACGTTCTGGCTGAACGACGTGTAGGGGAACGTGTTGAAGAGTCCGCCGATGAGGGTGCCCAGGCCATCGGTGCGCAGGCCTGCGGTCAACATCGGACGGGTGACGGCGCGCCCGGTCAGTGAGCTGAGCGCCAGGAACATCCCGGTGGACTCGATCAAGACCACCACCATCACCAGCGACAGGCTCACGATCATCACCGGGTCGAACAGCGGCGTTCCGAAGTGGAGGGGGGTTACCAACGCGAACCATTCCGCATCCGCCACGCCCGCGAACGACACTTTGCCCGCGGCGAGGGCGATGAGGCTACCGATGACGATGCCGAGCAGGATCGAGATATTCGCCCAGAACCCCTTGCCGAACCGGGCGATCAGCACGATGAAGACCAGGACGGCCGCCGAGATCGCCAGGTTGTCCAGGCGCGCGTACGCGGGATTGTCCAGGGACGGTGCCGCTGCGAGCCCGTCCGGCAGTGGCGGGATCGTGCTGCCCGGCTCTGCGGCCAGTTCCTCGAGGCGGGCCAGCCACGCCGCGTGCTCGGGGTCAACCACGCGCGGCGCGGTCGGGCCGACCGGGTTGCCGAACACCCAGTTGATGCCGATCCTCATCAGGGAGACGCCGATCACCAGGATGATCGTGCCGGTCACCAGCGGCGGGAAGAAGCGCAGCATTCGGCCCACCAGGG
>JBKHWW010000134.1:0-25880 GCA_046566345.1 Actinomycetes bacterium | reverse complement strand
CGTCTCCAAGTTCGGCTCGATCGTGGCACTGGAAAGCTGCACCGACGGGTCCGCGACAAGGCTTTACTTGAACGACAAGTACGTCGGGCAGAGCCGCGTCGGGCAGGTGCGGTCTTATTTCGATGGTTCGCCGGGGTCGCTGAAGATCGTCTACTCCGAGTACAAAGAGGTCGAGCGGTGTTGAGCCGCCTTACCTGGTTCAGTGCGGTCTTCGTCTTAGCTTCGACCTTTGCTCCGACGAGTGCGCTGGCAGATGGTGCCGTCTACGGCCGGGGTGATGGATACTTCTCGGTGGTCGGGAGCACAGCGTCGGCCGGCTCCCCCGCAAGGAAGGCGGAGACTGGTAGCGGGCGGGCCGGGCAATTGCGGGCGCCCGCCACCGCCGAACGGGGACCCACGCCCGAAGAGCTGTGGAAGATCACGACATCCATGCTCCCGGAGTGCAGCGGGCTCACAGCGCCACCGGAGTCGTGGTGCGCGTACGTTCCGCCGGCGTCCGGTGCACCCGCGGCAGCAGCCCCGTTGCCGCGGCAGGCGGTCGAGGCGGTGGTCCGGCAGGTGGTGGCAACGCTGCAACTGCCCCAGGCCAACCCGTACATCGGGCCCGACCCGAGTTGGAACGAATGGAACATGGCCGTCGTGGGCCACCCGATCTGGCTGTGGACGGAGGGCCCCGCGACTCTCGCCACCAGCAACAGCGCCTATGGCATTGCGGTCTCCCTGGACGCGCGACTGACCGGCACGGTGTTCACGATGGGCGACGGAACGAGCGTGACGTGCGCGCGTACGCAACCCTATGTGCGCGGCCAGGTCGACCCGGGGGCGCCCTCGCCCGTGTGTGGCCACACCTACCAGCAGGCACCGCGATCGGGCAGCCACACCGTCACCGCCACCGCCCACTGGTCGGTGGCCTGGACCGCGGCCGGTCTGTCCGGGACACTGCCCACAACGATGTCCGCGAGTCGCGTCGTCCCGGTCGGCGAACTCCAGGCCCTCGTCACCCTGCCTCAGACACGAAAGGCCGACTCGTGACCCAGCCGCCCCGCAACGAGACCTCCGTGCCGCTGGTCGAGCAGTTGGCCCACCGCTGGAGTCCGCGCGGGTTCGACGCCGACTACGTCATCAGCGAAGAAGACCTGACAGCACTCGGCGAGGCCGCGCGGTGGGCGCCGTCGGCGGCGAACAGCCAACCGAGCAAGTTCATCGTCGCCCGGCGCCGGACCCCTTCCTTCGAGAAGATCAACGCCGCACTCATGGGGTTCAACCAGACCTGGGCTCAGCGCGCCAGCGCCCTCATCGTGGCGGTCGCAGAAACTGAGCGCGATGGCAAGCGGCTCCGCTGGGCCGAGTACGACCTTGGCCAGGCAGTGGCGCACCTCACGGTCGAAGCGCTGGCGCGGGACCTGCACGTCCGGCAGATGGGCGGGTTCGAAGTCCACCAAATCCGTGCGTCCTTCGGCCTCGCGCCCGAGCTGGTGCCGGTGTCCGTCGTCGCTGTGGGCAAGCACGACGACTCCCAGGCGGTGCCCGACGACGTGCGCGAGCGCGACACCGCCCCGCGCCAGCGCCATGGTCTGGACACCCTGGCGCTCACCTATGACATCTGAGGGGCGGCCGCACCTGACATGCGCGCACTCACACTGCGCAACTACGCCGGCTACGCGCTGGGGGACGTTGCCAACAACCTCGTCTTCTCCCTCCAGTCGTTCTTCCTGCTGATCTACTACACCAACGTCGTCGGGCTCGACCCCGCCGCGGTTGCGACCATGATGCTGGTGATCCGGGTGTGGATGGCCTTCGCCGACCTCATCGCCGGCCGCCTGGTCGACTCCGCGACTTCGTCGCGCTGGGGGAAGTTCCATCCGTGGATCCTCTTCGGGTCGCTGCCGTTGCTGCTGGTGAACGTCGCAGTCTTCACCGTGCCGGACTTCGGCGGGAGTTCCCTGGCGCAGTACGTGTGGGCGTACGCCACGTACGCCGCCAGCGGCTTCCTGTACTCGATGGTGACCATCCCGTACGGCGCCCTGGCGACCGCCATGACCCAGCACCCGGTCGAGCGTGCGCGCCTGGGGGTGTGGCGTGGCGCGGGCCCGCTCCTGATGATGCTGCTGGTAACCGGACTCGTCGCCCCACAGATCACCCGGCTCGCCGACCGTCCGGCCGAACTCCAGGCCCTCCTCACCCTGCTCACCGCCTTGAGCGTCCCGCTCGGAGTGGCGATGTACGCGATCTGCGTGCGGGCAAGCCCGGAGGCCGCGGTGCGGGCGTCCTCGGCCGTGAGCATTCGCGCTTCGATCGGAGTCCTGGGCCGCAACCGCCCGCTCATGGTTCTGTGTGCCTCGCATCTGGTCTTCCTGACCGGGACATTCGCGACGATGACCGTCCAGTCGTACTACGCCACCTACGTTCTGGGGGACTCGGCCAGCATGGTGTGGCTCGTCGGAGCGACGGCCGCGGCGTCCGTCGCCTCGTTCGCCGTTGTCCCCCGGTTGGTCGCCGCCGTTGGCAAGAAGGGCACCTTCCTGATCGGCGCCGCCGGAGTGGCCGCCTTCGGCAGCCTCGTCACTTTCTTGCCGCCGCTGGTTCCCCTGGTCACGGCTGCCTTCGCCGTGCTCGGCCTATTCCAGGGGCTGGCCATGTCGTTCGCCTTCGCCTTCGCCTCCGACGTCGCAGACTACGGCGAATGGAGCTCCAGCGTTCGATCCGACGGCGCGGTCTTCGCGGTGTACTCGTTCTCGCGCAAGATCTCTCAGGCGCTCGCTGCCGGGCTCGCCGGCTACGCGCTGGCACTCGGCGGCTTCACCGCGTCGACGCTGACGCAATCGGACGCCGCCCTTTGGACCATTCGCGCCTTGGTCGGCGTGGTGCCGGGGGCGCTCGCCCTCGTCGGTGGACTCATCTTCCTGGCCTACCCGCTCGGCGACGCCCGCTACGGCGCGATCATGCGCGAACTTGCGGCACGAGACGCCGACGTCTGAGGCACCGGTTGCAGCGGCTGCTCAGGCGGACGCCTCGCGCATCCGAAGCAGCCGTGCCCCTACCCCGACCGCGAACACCGCGACGCCGACCACGACGGACTGCCAGGGCAACGTCACCACCAGCAGCAGACACAGGGACATCCCGACCACCTGCACGGCGCGAGGGTAGAGGCGGTCGGTTCGTTGGGTGAACGCGGCGAGGTTGGCCACAAAGTAGTAGAGCAGGACGCCGAAGCTGGAGAATCCAATTACGCCGCGCAGGTCGGCCGCCAGCACCAGGCCACTGACCACGGCCGCGAGGACCACTTCGGCCACGTGCGGCACCTTGAACTTCGGGTGCACGGACGCCAGCCGCTTCGGCAGGTCCCCGTGGCGGGCCATGGCCAGCGCCGTCCGCCCGATGCCCGCGATCAACGCCAGCAGCGCACCCAGGGCGGCGACAGCGCCCCCGACGCGGACCACAGGCCCCAACCACGGCGCCGGGCTCGCGGCGACGGCGTCCAACAACGGGGCGGAACTGGACGCCAGCGCCTCAACTCCCAACAGGCCCACCACCCCAGCGCCGACCAGCGCGTAGACAACGACGGCGCAGCCCAACGCCAGCATGATCGCCAGGGGGATGGTCCGGCGGGGGTCGACCACCTCTTCCCCCAACGTAGCGATCCGGGCGTAACCCGCGAACGCGAAGAACAGCAACCCGCCCGCCTGAAGCACGCCGTAGGTCGACGCCGCGACGGGCCCGATCCCGACCGGGATCGCGGGCGCCGAGCCGAGCCACGACGTCGGCGTCCAGCCCGACCACGTGGCGACGACGACGGCGGCGAGCACCGCCAACACGAACGCGACGATGAGTCTCGTCAAGCGGGCCGTCCGCGTCACACCCCGATAGTTGACGGCCGCGAGCGCGACCACGGCGGCCGCCGCCAGCGGGCGCTGCCACACCCCGGGCGGGACCACGTACGCGGCGAACGTCAGCGCCATCGCCGCGGCCGAGGCGGTCTTGCCGACCACGAAACCCCACCCGGCGAGGTAGCCCCACCACGGGCCCAGCTGCTCGCGCCCGTAGATGTAGGTGCCGCCCGAGGTGGGGTAGGCAGCCGCCAACTGGGCCGAACTCGTCGCGTTGCACCACGCCACCAGAGCAGCGAGCGCCAGCCCCGCGAACAATCCCTCGCCGGCGGCGGCCGCTGCCGGCGCCCACACCGCGAAGACCCCGGCACCGACCATGGACCCGACGCCGATGACGACGGCGTCGTGAAGCCGCAGGCGCCGCGTGAGCTCCGGCACGCTCAGCCGTCGTCGCGCAAGGCCCGGCCCAGCGCGTCCAAACGCCGTTCGAGCGCGTCCACGCGCTCGGCGAGCTCTGCCGCCGTGCCCGTCCCTGCGCCCGCACCAGACGCCGCCGTCGCCTTCCTACGCACGAAGGTCAGGTAGCCGACGCCTACGGTGATGAGCAGCGCTGCCAGCGCAACCAGGAAGCGGGTGACCGAGGACTCCCCCGATAGCGACAAGCCCACCGCGTAGATCATGGTGAAGATGCCGCCCAGCAGCAGCCCGTTGGAAATGACAGCCATGCTGCCGGGCCGGATGAGCGAGACGGCCAGGATGATCGTGGCGCAGACGAGCAACACGATGCTGGCGGTCAACGACCACTGGTTCTGTGCCGCCTGGAACGCGAGGCCGCCGTCGTCGCCTCTGTCCATCGACCCGTAGTCCTCCCAGCGGGGCGACGGCAGGAACGTGTTGATGCCGATGGCGACAAGCCCCAGCACGACGAGTCCGAGGAAGAAGGAGTAGATGACCTGGAGCAACGACACGGCCTTCATGACCGAGCCTCCTGACTGTGAGCCTGGGCTCATCATGGCACCGGACGCCGCCCGCAGCGAGGAGGCGCACGCCTCGATGCGTCCTCGGCGCGTCCAGAGCGGCGCGCGCCTGGGGTGACCCCCGAAAGCCGCTGACAAGCGGTGACACCGGCTGCCTAATGTAAGGGCATGAACCGTCCTGTGTGGGCCGATGCCAACGATGTGATCCGCGACTACTACGACACCGAGTGGGGCTTCCCCGTGCGCGACACCCCCGGGGTCTACGAGCGGATCACGCTGGAAGGGTTTCAGTCAGGGCTCAGCTGGGAGATCGTCTTGCGCAAGCGCCCTGCCTTCCGCACGGCCTTCGACGGCTTCGACCCGGGTGTTGTGGCCCGCTACACCGAGCACGACGTCGAGCGGCTGCTCGCCGACCCGGGCATCATCCGTAACCGCCGCAAGATCGAGGCGGCCATCACCAACGCGCGCGCCACCTCCGCCATGACGGACGCCGGCGCTGACCTCGCCGAGTTCGTCTGGTCGTTTCAGCCCGACGACCCCACCGCCTACGCCGGCGCGAGTTCCTCGCCCGAGTCGATCGCCTGCGCCCAGGCCCTCAAGAAGCACGGCTTCGTCTTCGTGGGCCCCGTGACCGTGTTCGCCCTGATGCAAGCCATCGGCATCCTTCAGCACCGTGCCTGAGCCTCCAGGCACGACGTCCGGGCCCTGCCGGTCAGCCCTGCTGTGGGCGGTCGGTGGGAGCCATCGTGGCCTGGGGCGGGACGCCGTCGGCCCCGTCGTCTGCCTTGACCGCATGGCCACCGAACTGGTTGCGCATGGCGGCGACCATCTTCATGGTGGGGCTGTCTTCCTGCTGGGAGACGAAGCGAGCGAAGAGCGCCGCCGAGATCGTCGGCACCGGGACGCCGAGGTCGACGGCCGCGTTTACGGTCCAGCGGCCCTCGCCGGAGTCTGCGGCGTACCCCTCGATCCGGTCCAGGTGGGGGTCGGCGTCCATGGCGTGCGTCATCAGGTCGAGCAGCCACGAGCGGATCACGGTCCCCTCGCGCCAGCTCTCGAAGACGGCCGGCACGTCGGTGACGATGTCGGCGCGCTCGAGCAGCTCCCACCCCTCGGCATAGGCCTGCATCAGCCCGTACTCGATGCCGTTGTGCACCATCTTCGCGAAGTGTCCGGCGCCGTGCGCCCCCGCGTGCACGTACCCGAACTCGCCGACGGGCTTGAGTGCCTCGAAGATGGGCAGCGCCACCTCGACGGCGTCCTTGGGGCCGCCGCACATGAGGGCGTACCCGTTGTCGAGGCCCCACACCCCGCCCGAGACGCCACAGTCCAGGAACCGGATGCCCCGAGCGGCGAGCTCTTCGGCGTGGCGCTGGTCGGCGGTCCACTTGCTGTTGCCACCGTCGATGACGACGTCGCCCTCGGACAGGAGCCCCGCGAGCTCACCGATGACGGCGTCGGTCACCTTGCCGGCCGGCACCATCACCCATACCACCCGCGGCGAGTCCGTGAGCTGCGCGACCAGGTCGGCCTGGTCCTTGGCGTCAGAGAGCTCGGGGTTGGTGTCGTACCCCACCACGGTGTGCCCGGCGCGACGCAGGCGCTCCCGCATGTTGCCGCCCATCTTGCCGAGCCCGATCAGTCCCATCTGCATGGTGGCGCTCCCCCCGTTGGTGACTTCGGCGCCAGCCTAGCCAGAGGCGCATCCTGGCGCCATGGTCGCTCCGGATCGGCGCCTGCGACGGGCACTAGACTCAACAGGAGCCGCGCCAGCGCTGCTGGCGCCCGATGATCGAGGTAGTCCGTGAGCAGTACGTCCCCGCCACAGGCAGTCGTCGCCCGTGCGGGCACCGGCCTGCTCGTTGCCTTGGCGGGGGTCGTGGTGGCCGCCTACGTCACTGTCTGGCTGGTCGGCCTCGACCTGGCCGTCCGTCCGCCGCTGCCGGCTCGCATTCAGGCCGACGACGTCACCGGCCTGGTCTCGCTGCTGGGCGACCTCACGGCCCGGCTTGCCGCACTGGGGGCGCTGGGCGTCTTGGCGGCGATCGTGGCGTTCTTGCCCAAGAACGACGACCACACCCTCACCGACGCCGGGCGCCGCCTCCTCCCGTGGGTCGGCCGCTTCGGCCAGGTCTGGTTGGCCGCCTCGGTGCTGAACACGTTCGCCAACCCGGCCTACGTCAACGGCGTTCCGATCCACACGACGTTGACCCCCTCTTCGTGGCTCACGTTTCTGTGGGCCTCGCCGTCGGCACTGGCCTGGCTCTTCTCGGCGGGCGTCGCCCTCGCGGTCGTGCTGGCCGCCTACCTGTCGCGGCACTGGGCGAGTTCTCTGGCCAGCCTCGTGACGGGCGTCCTGGCCCTCACCTTCGTGTCGGTCACCGGCAACGTGACGGTGGGCCTGTCCCACGACTGGGTGACGGACGCCGCGGTCGCCCTCACGATCGCCGCAGCCGCGCTCATCACCGGCGCGGTGGGCGCCTGGGTGGCCGGCACCGAGGCGTCCGGCCGGCGGTACCAACGAGCCGCCCTGCCCCTGTTGGCCGTAGCGATGGCCGGCCACGGCGTCGTCGCCTGGCAGCAGATGGCCGGTCAGCCATTGACATGCACTCCGTACGGTTGGTGGACAATCGCCCTGTTCGTGATCCTGGGGCTGTTCGGGCTGAGTTGGGTCGCCCGCCAGGTCGCTGGCGTCCGGCCGGGCGCGTCGATCGGCCGCGACGTCCTCCTCGCTGTCGCCTACGTGGCGTGCCTCACCGCTGAGAACCACGTGCCGCCGCCGCGGTTCCTGGAGCCGCAGTCCATCATGGTCAACTACCTGGGCTACGAGGTGGTGGTGCCGCCGACCATCGAGAGGCTGGTCTCGCTGGGGCGCCCGAATCTGTTGTGGGTGGGCATCGTCGTGTGCGCTCTGGGCGCGTACCTCGTCGGCGTGGTGCGGGCGCGCCGCAACGGCCACCGGTGGCCGCTCGGACGCACCGTCGCGTGGTGCGCTGCGTGGCTGCTGACGCTGTTCCTGGCTGTTTCCGGCCTGTGGGAGTACTCGACCGTTCAGTACTCCTGGCACATGGTGGTGCACATGACGGTGAACATGATGGTTCCCGCACTGGCGGTGCTGGGCGCCCCGTTCCTGCTCGCGCGCGCGGCGTCCGTCGCCGGGCCGGGGTCGGTGTCGCTCGGCGAGGCCATCGGCGCGCTCGAGGATCACCGCGGCTGGCAGGTGCTCACCAGCCCCCCCGTGGCGTGGATCGCCTACGTGGGCAGCCTGTTCGTCGTCTACTACACCCCTGCCTTTTCGTGGCTGATGAAGTACCACTGGGCGCACCAGCTGATGCTGCTGTTCTTCATGCTGACCGGCTACCTCTTCTTCACGCTCATCATCGGCGCCGACCGCACCACCCGACAGCTGCCGCACCTATTGAAACTGGCGCTGGTGATCTCGATCATGCCCTTCCACGCGGTATTCGCCGTCGGCATCCTCTCGAGTCGGACGCTGCTGGGCGCCGAGTTCTACGAGACGATCGCCGTGCCCTGGCTCCCCGACCTGATGGCCGACCAGAATATAGCCGGTCAGGCGGCGTGGTTCCTCGGTGAGATTCCCCTGTTCCTGGTGATCGCGGCGCTGGCGGCCCAGTGGTTTAGGGCCGACTCGCGCGAGGCCGCCGACCTCGATGAGCGCGTGGACGCCGGCGCCGACGACTCGCTCGACGCCTACAACGCCATGCTCGCCGAGATGACCCGCCGCGACGAGCGCGCGGCCCGAGAGACGACGCTGAAGAGGCCGCTGTGACCGTCAATCCCACCGAGGTCACCAGCGGGCTCGACCAGCGCGTCGAGCTGGACATCTCGGGGATGACGTGTGCGGCCTGCGCGTCGCGCATCGAGAAGAAGCTGAACAAGATGCAGGGCGTCCGAGCCACGGTGAACTACGCCACCGAGCGGGCTGTTGTTCTGGGCCTGCCGGCCGAGCGCGCCGCGGACGCCGTGGGCGTCGTGGAGTCCGCGGGATACGGTGCCTCGCCCGTGACCGAAGGCGAGGAGTCCGAGGGCTACACCAACCGCGTGACGATGCTGCGAAACCGACTCATCGTCGCCGCGCTGCTCACTGTCCCGCTCGGCGACGTGGCCATCGTGCTCGCCCTGGCCCCGCAGATGCGGTTCCCGGGGTGGCAGTGGGTGCTGCTGGTCGCGTCGCTGCCGGTGGTGTTCTGGTGCGCGTGGCCGTTCCACAAGGCTGCCTGGCGCAACCTGCGACACGGTGCGACCAGCATGGACACCCTCGTCTCGCTGGGCATCCTCGCCGCGTTCACCTGGTCGCTGGTCTCCACCCTCATCGGCGCGGAGGACGCCGAGGGGTTCTGGGTCGGCTACGGCATCGCCCCTGCCGGGGCGGACTCGCTCTACCTCGAGGTGGCGGCTGCGGTGACGACCTTCCTGCTGGGTGGGCGCTACATGGAGGCGCGGTCGAAGCGTTCGGCGCGCGGTGTCCTGTCCGCGCTCGGCCGCCTGGCCCCCACCACCGTGCGGGTGATTCGCGGCGGGGTGGAGTCGGTGATCCCGATCGGCGAGCTTCGGGTCGGTGACCGCTTCGGCGTCCGGCCGGGCGAGCGGGTGGCCACCGACGGGCACGTGGTCATGGGCAGCTCGGCGATCGACACGTCGATGATGACCGGGGAGTCGATCCCGCGCGAAGTGACCGAGGGCGACACGGTGCTCGGCGGCACGATCAACACCACCGGCGCCCTCATCGTTCAGGCCGATCGAGTAGGCGCCCACACACAACTCGCTCAGATGGCCGCCACGGCCGAGCAGGCCCAGGCCCGCAAGGCGTCGGTCCAGACGATGGTCGACAGGGTCGTTTCCTGGTTCGTGCCGGCCGTGCTGGTGCTCGCAGCGGTCACGCTCGTGGTGTGGCTGCTGGTGGGCGGGGGGCCTCGCGCGGCGTTCAGCGCGGCGCTGAGCGTGCTGATCATCGCCTGCCCGTGCGCGCTCGGTCTCGCCACCCCGACGGCGCTGATGGTCGGGGTGGGCCGAGGCGGGCAACTCGGCATCCTGATCAAGGGCCCCGAGGCGCTCGAGGCGTCGGGAGTGATCGACACGGTCGTGCTCGACAAGACCGGCACGCTGACCACCGGCACGATGGTGGTGGAGACCATCACTGGCCACGCCGGCCGGCTCACCGAGGCGGTGCTCGCGGCGGCGGCGTCCATCGAGGAGCAGTCCGAGCACCCACTCGCCCGGGCCATCGTCGCTCGCGCGGCGTCGGCCGGTGTCCCGGTGGCGCGCGCGATCGACGTGCGCGCCGTCCCTGGGCGGGGAGCCGTGGGCACCGTAGAGGGCCGGCCCGTGCTGGTGGGCAACCAGGAGCTGCTCGCCGACTCCGGCGTCCCGGTGCCCCCCGAGGCCGCGGAGGCCGTTGCCGCCGCGTCGGCGTCCGGGGCGAACGCCGTGCTCGTCGCCGTCGGCGGTGAGCTCGTCGGCTGGATCGAGGTCTCCGACACGATCAAAGACTCCGCCCCGGCCGCGGTCGCCCGGCTGCGGGCCATGGGGCTGCGTACGGTCCTGCTCACCGGCGACCGGCGTGAGGCGGGCGAGGCGGTCGGTGCTCGCGTGGGCGTCGACGAGGTAATCGCCGAGGTGCTGCCCACGGACAAGTCGGCGGTGATCTTGCGGCTGCAGTCGGAAGGGCGGCGCGTGGCCATGGTCGGCGACGGCATCAACGACGCCGCCGCGCTGGCGTCGGCCAACCTCGGCCTCGCCGTGGTCTCGGGCACGGACGTGGCGATGAAGTCGGCAGACATCATCTTGGTCCGGCGTGATCTGGGCGTGATCGCCGACGCCATCTCGCTGGCCCGCCGCACCCTGCGCACCATCAAGGGCAACCTGGTCTGGGCCTTTGGCTACAACGTGGCCGCGATCCCCCTTGCCGCGCTGGGGCTGCTGAACCCGCTGGTCGCGGGCTTCGCGATGAGCCTGTCCAGCGTCTTCGTCGTCTCTAACTCGACCCGTCTTCGCCGGTTCGAGCCCGGCCGCTGAGCGCGGCTCGACCACTCCTCACTCATACCCGGCTGACGAGCGCCTCGTCTGCCGGGTGATCCCCACGGCGGTCGCTGTCGACGACGGTCGACCCTCGGTGAGCCGGTCCTCCTCCTGCCCGGGATGGAATGTGACTTTCGCCCTGCTCGATTTCCACACGCGCGCGGAAAGTCCAGTCCGACAGCACTCTTCTGGTGAGGCGCAGGATCGAGGATGGCGAAAGTCACGCAAGGGCAGGCCCTTCGGCCCGGTCTGGATGGAGACGGGGGCGCCACGACCGCGGTGGTGCCGCTTCGCACCCATGCCTCGACGAACGACTCGCCGAGCAGGACTCCCGAAGAGCGCAGACTCACTGCATGTCGGAGTCGCGGGTCTCGCGCATCGTGGCGTAGACCAAGCCCGAGACAACGCACAGGGCGACGATGGCGGCCTGAAAGATCCAGAACGCGCCCATGCCGATGGTGGCGGTGGCCAGGACGGGCGCGAGGCCACCGAAAACGGCCACTGCGATGCCGTACGGCAGGGAAATGCCGGCGGTCCTGACCTCGGGCGGGAACTGCTCGGCCATGACCGCTGCCAGTGATCCGGCATAGGCGGCGAGCAGGACCGCGGCCACCGTGACGGCCACCAGCACACTCGACATGGTCGTGCCGATGCTATTTACCAGGGGCACGAACGTCACAGCCGACCCCGCGGCGAAGAAGAGAAGCAGGGGGCGGCGCCCGAACCGGTCGGACAGCCATCCAGACACGGGTTGCAGCACGGTGAACGTGCCCAGCCCGAGCATGGCGGCGAGTTGGGCGTCTCTCAGTGCGACGCCGCTGTGCAGGTTCAGGATCGAGGGGAGCGACACGAACCAGAACTGCACCAGGGCCGTACCGGCGGCCACGACCCCTACCACCCGGAGCGCAGCTCCCGGATGACGGCGGAGCACATCGGTGAGCGGTCGCCTCGCGACCTTGCCGCTGTCGCGCACACGCTCGAACGACTCTGTGTCGGGCACGGCGGTGCGCAGCCACAGTCCGAGCAGACCCAGCACGGCGCCGATGCCGAAGGCGATCCGCCACCCCCACGTGGTCAGGAACGCGTCATCGAAGGACCCGAACATCACGGCGGCGAGCAGCGACGCCATCAGAGTGCCCGCGCCGACCGAGACCTGCTGCCAGGATCCGGCCCAGGCGCGCCGGCCGCGCGGCGCGTTCTCGACGAGGAAGGCCGACGACGTGCCGAACTCGCCCCCGGCCGAGAAGCCCTGCACGCAGCGAGCCACTACCAGGAGCACCGGAGCGGCGACGCCGATCTGGGCGTGCGTCGGCAGCAGTGCGATCATCGCGCTCGCGCCCGCCATCATGAGGATGGTCAGGGTCATGCCAGCGCGACGCCCGTGGCGGTCGGCGTACGACCCCAGAATCGCCCCGCCGAGGGGCCGGAAGAAGAACCCGACGGCGAACACTCCAAACGCGGCCAAGGTTCGGGCGACGGGATCAGCCTCCGGGAAGAAGGAGAGGGCGAAGTACGGCACGAAGAACCCGTACACCGACCAGTCGAACCACTCGACGAGGTTGCCGACCGTACCTGCGAACAGCGACCTCTTGCGCTGCCGGACCGGTTCGAGTGTGGTGCTGATGGCGAGCCTCCCTGACGATGTGGTTCCACGGTAGTCCGCTCTGTTCGCGGCGCCGCACTTCGGGGGTGCAACAGGTCACGTTTGCAGCGTCCGTCGCGCCAGGGCCGCTGCCGCTCGCCGATCCACCTTGCCCGTGTGGCGAACCGGCAGCGACTCGACGCGGACGACTGCGACCGGGCGTCCAGCCGGACCTAGGTGCCCCGTCGCCGAACGCACGTCGGCGAGGGTGGCCGGGCCGGTGCCCAGCGCCACCACCCGCTCACCCCACTCAGCATCCGGGACGCCGACGACGACCCACTGACCCGCGAGGGCGGCCAGCGCCGCCTCAACGTCGAGAGGGTTGACGTTGACTCCTCCCGAGATGATCACGTCGTCAGCCCGTCCGCGGACGACCAACCTGCCCTCGACCCACTCCCCGAGGTCATGGGTGGCCAGCCACCGCCGGCCGTGGTCGACCACGAACGGTTGCGCCTCGGTGTCGAGGTAGCGGGTGGCCAGGGTCAGGCCCCCGATCTCGATCCGGCCCTCGCGCAGGCGCACCTCCACGCCGTCCAGCGGGACGCCGTCGTACACGCACCCGCCCGAAGTCTCCGTCGACCCGTAGCTCGCCACCACCCGGACGCCGGCGTCCAGCGCCCGCGTCGCGAGGCCGGGCGCGAGAGCGGCGCCGCCGACGAGGATCGCGTCGAAACCCGCGAGGAGCTCGGGCGCCCGGTCCATGGCCCGGTGCAGCTGGGTAGGCACGAGCGACAAATAGTGCCGCTCACCCGGTGCGAGCCGCGCCACGCAAGCGGCGAAGGCGGGTGCGTCGAACCCACCGGGGGACGCGTACACCACCGGGGCGATCCCCGCAAGCGCGCTGCGGAGGACCACCTGCAGACCCGCCACGGCGTGCACCGGGAGCGACGTCACCCACTGGCCCGGTCCGCCCAGGCGTGCGAGTGTGGCGCGTGCGGACGCCGTCAGCGCGCCCAGAGACAGCCCGACCAGGTGGCCGAGCCCGTCGGTAGACCCGGAGGTCCTGATCACGACATCAACATCGTCCAGGGGTTGGGTGATCCGGGACCGGGACGACCCGAACTCCTCCACGGTCTGCGCGAGCAGCATCGGCCCGGCGTCCGGCGTCGCCGAGCCGGCAAGCAGCTCGTTCAGCCGCGCGTACAGCGCACCGACGGCGTCCGGATCGGTGCCGCCGCGCGCCCATGTGACCATCTCAGAAGAAGTAGGGGTAGGCCGACCAATCGGGGTCCCGCTTCTCGACGAACGCGTCCCGGCCCTCCTGGGCCTCTTCGGTCATGTAGGCCAGTCGGGTCGCCTCGCCGGCGAACACCTGCTGCCCCGCCAGCCCGTCGTCGGCGAGGTTGAAGGCGAACTTGAGCATGCGGATCGCTTGTGGTGACTTGGTGGCGATGATCCGCGCGTACTCCAGGGCCAGGTTCTCGATCTCGTCGTGGTCGGCGACCTCGTTCACCACGCCCCAGCGCTCGGCGTCCTCGGCGGAGTACTCGCGCGCCAGGAAGAAGATCTCGCGCGCCCTCTTGTCGCCAGCCTGACGGGCCAGCAGCCCGGAGCCGTAGCCGGCGTCGAACGAGCCCACGTTCGCGTCGGTCTGCATGAAACGTGCGTGCTGGCGCGAGGCGATCGATAGGTCGCACACCACGTTCAGTGAGTGTCCCCCGCCGGCGGCCCAGCCGCTGACCACCCCGATGACCACCTTAGGCATCGTGCGAATGAGCCGCTGCACCTCGAGGATGTGCAGGCGTCCGGCCCGCGCGGGGTCGATCTGCTCGCGGCGCTGGGCGGCGTCGGCGCGCGCGTCGGCGTCCTCGGTCTCGTAGCGGTAGCCGTCCTTGCCGCGGATCCGCTGGTCGCCGCCCGAGCAGAACGCCCACCCACCGTCCTTCGGCGAGGGTCCATTGCCGGTGATGAGCACGGTGCCGACATCGGAGGTCATCCGCGCATGGTCGAGGGACCGGTACAGCTCGTCGACGGTGTGCGGCCGAAAGGCGTTGCGCACCTCCGGCCGGTCGAACGCGACGCGGACGCAGCCCAGGTCGTTTCCCGCCGAGTCGACCGCGCGATGGTAGGTGATGTCGGTGAACGCGAAGCCCTCCACGGGACGCCAGCGGGTCGGGTCGAACGGGTTGCTCATGGGCCCAATCTAGCCAACCCCCCGCTGGCCTCCCGGGTACCATGAGCCCTTGTGACTGCTGACCCGTCGGCGACCACGTCGTTGGTCGAGCCGTTCGCCACCTCGGTGCGCCGAGGCGTCCCACTCGTCTGGGCGACCGGGGCGGACGCCGACCTGACCGCCCTCCTGGGCTGGGGCGAGCGGTTCCGCGCGACGGCGTCCGGACCGCACCGGTTCGCCGAACTGGACGCCGCGTTCCGCGCCTTCGCCGCGGGTCGGGCCGACACCGCGGTGGCCTTCGTCACGGTCGCCTTCGCCGACGACTCGACCGCACCCTCCGTGCTGGTCGTGCCCGAGGTGCTCGGGCGGTGGTCCGGCGGAGTGCTGCACGCGGACGGCCCGCTGCCCCGCCCCACCGACCCTTGCGAGTTCGAGGAGTTGGACCTGCGGCCCGGCTACCTCACCCGCGAGGCGTTCCGGCGGGCGGTGGCGGCGGCCGTCCGGCGCATCGAGGCGGGCGAGGTCGAGAAGGTGGTGCTGGCGCGGGACCTCGAGGCGTCCGCCCCGGACCCCCTCGATCTGGGTGCGGTGCTCGCGCGGCTGCAGGAGGCCAACCCGCAGAGCTGGACGTTCCACGTCGACGGACTGGTGGGGTCCTCGCCCGAGATGCTCGTCGCCGTGGCCGGAGACCACGTCCGCTCGCAGTCGCTGGCCGGCTCGGCGCCCGTCACGGGGAACACCGAAACCGACGACCTTACCGAGGCGCGGCTGGCCGCCTCGGCCAAGGACAACGCCGAGCACATCTACGCCGCCCGGTCGGTGGCCGACCGGCTGGCCACGGTCGCCGATGTGACCGCCCTCGACCCGCATGTGGTCCGGCTCCCGAGGATCATGCACCTGGCCACCGATATCGCCGGCACCCTCCGCTCCCCCCTGTCGGCGCTCGAGGTCGCCGGCATCGTGCACCCGAGCGCGGCCGTGTGCGGCACCCCGACCGATGTCGCCTTCCGCGTCATCGCCGAGCTCGAGGGTTTCGACCGCGGCCGGTACGCCGGCCCGGTCGGCTGGGTGGACGCCTCGGGCGACGGCGAGTTGGTGCTGGCGTTGCGGTGCGGCCAGGTATCTCCCGACGGCACCGCGATCAGGCTCTTCGCCGGCGGCGGGGTGGTGGCCGGGTCCGAACCGAGCGCCGAGCTGGCCGAAACCGCGCAGAAGTTCCTGCCGATGTACGAGGCCCTCTCTCCCGTGGCGCGCCCGTGATCGCCGTCTACTCCACGGGGCTTCGGGATCGGTTCCGCAACCTCGACAGGCGCGACGGCGTCCTGCTGCGCGGCCCGGCCGGGTGGGGCGAGTTCTCCCCCTTTTGGGACTACGACGACGCCGAGTCCGTGCCGTGGCTGCGCGCGGCTGTCGAGGCGGCCACGCTCCCGTTCCCGGACGCCGTTCGCTCCAGCGTCGCGGTGAACGCCACCGTGCCCGCGGTCAGCCCCGAGCGCGCCTACGCGATCGTGGCCGACTCGGGTTGCGCCACGGTCAAGGTCAAGGTGGCCCAACCTGGGCAGTCCCTGGCCGACGATCTGGACCGCGTGGCCGCGGTGCGGGACGCCCTGGGCGCCGGCTCGATCCGGGTCGACGCCAACGGTGCGTGGTCCGTCGAGGACGCCGCGCGAGCCCTGCCCGCCCTGGACCGCGCGGCAGGAGGCCTGGAGTACGCCGAGCAGCCCTGCGCGAGCGTGGCCGAACTCGCGGCCGTCCGTCGCGCCGTGTCGGTGCCGATCGCCGCGGACGAGTCGATCCGCCGGGCTGCGGATCCACTGGCGGTGGTCGCGGCGGACGCCGCGGACGTCATCGTCGTCAAGGTGCAGCCACTGGGCGGCGTCCGCGCCTGCTTGACCCTGGCCGCCCAGGTGGGACTCCCCGTAGTGGTGTCGTCGGCCTTGGAGAGCTCCGTGGGGATCGCCGCCGGTGTCGCGCTCGCGGCCGCCCTGCCGGGCCAGCCGCGCGCGGCCGGGCTGGCCACGGTGCGCCTGTTCGTCACCGACGTCACCACCTCCCCCCTCCTGCCGGACGCCGGCGCCCTGCCCGTGCGCCGGGTCACCCCCGACGCGCTGCACCCCGCGGCGTCCGACGTGGACGCCGCCTGGCGCGCCCGCCTCGAGCGCGTCGCCGCCCTCGCCCGGATCGACCTCGCGGAGGTGCTGCAGTGAGTTCCACCGAGATGGGCCGCGAGATCGTCACGCAACTGGTGGCGGCGGGGGTGACGGACGTGGTGGTCTCTCCCGGTTCGCGGTCGGCGCCTGTCACCTACGCCGTGGCGGCCGCCGAGGCCGCTGGCTGGCTACGCGCGCACGTCCGCGTGGACGAGCGCACCGCGGGCTTCTTCGCCGTCGGCTTGCTCAAGGCCGCCACCCACCGGGGCGGCCCCCGTCCGGTGGCGGTGGTGACCACATCCGGGACCGCGGTCGCCAACCTGCACCCGGTCGTGCTGGAGGCGTCCCACTCGGGGCTGCCGCTCGTCGTGGTCTCCACCGACCGCCCCCACGAGTGGCGCGGGACCGGAGCCATACAGACCACGTGGCAGCCCGGCCTCTTCGGGACCGCCGCCCGCACCGCCGTGGACATGCCGGCCCGGGCCAATCCCGCCTCCGTGCGCGGCCAGGTCGCCCGCCTCATCGCCGCGGCGCTGGGCACGCTTACCCGCGATCCCGGCCCCGTCCAGCTCAACGTCGGCCTCGCCGAGCCGCTGACCCCCGACGCCGACTGGCGCCCGGGCACCGTCCCGCACCCGGTCGCCATCGCCCGAGCGGCCTCTCCCACGCCCGTGGTCCTCCCCGCCGGACGCCGGACTCTCGCCGTCGCGGGCGACGGGGCCGGCCCGGCGGTAGTACGGCTGGCGCGCGCCGCCGGCTGGCCGCTGCTGGCGGAACCTAGTTCCGGGGCACGTCTACCTGATGCATTAGTGCATCACCTGGACCTCCTCGCCGACGGCCTCGGCGAGGAGGCCGAACGGGTCGTCGTGTTCGGCCGCCCGACCCTGTCACGACCCGTCTCTGCGCTGCTGGCGCGTCGTGATGCCGACATCGTCGTCGTTACCCCCACTGCCCGCTGGACCGACGTCGCCGGCACCGCCACGGCTGTGGTCGCGGCGATTGAAGCGAGCGCTCCCGAGGCGTCCGACCTGGCGTGGCGGGAACGGTGGCTCGCCGCGGACGCCGCCGCCGAGGCTGAGGCACGCGCCATGCGGTCTCCCCTCCAGCGGGCGGCGCTCGCGCTCTGGGACACCGAGGACGCCCTGCTTCTCGGATCGTCGAACGCGGTGCGGGCGTTCGACACGGCTGTGCCGGGCCGAGAGCGCGCCGCGCGGGTGTTCGCCAACCGCGGGCTGGCCGGGATCGACGGCCTCGTCTCGACCGCCCGCGGCCTGGCCGCCGGGCTTGGCGAGCCCGTGCGCCTGGTGCTGGGCGACCTGTCCTTCGTCCACGACCTCGGCGGGTTGGTCCGGGGCGATCTCGAGGCGGACGCCGACCTTCAGGTCGTCGTGCTGGACGACCACGGCGGCGGCATCTTCGCCACCCTCGAGCACGCCCGGAGCGACGCAGCCACCTTCGACCGGTTCTTCGCGACGCCCCAGGCGGTGGACGCCGTCGCCGCCGCCCGCGGCCTCGGCGTCCGCGCGGAGCGGCTCGACGTCGACGACCTCGCGGCCGCGCTGGCCCAGCCCGTCCAGGGCACGAGCGTCCTCGTGGTCACCCTGCCCCACGTCACCCGGGGCCGGGAGTGAGGGGGAGGCGCGCGGTGAACGTGGCGCCCAGCCCCGGTCCGGGACTGGCAGCGCTCAGCTCACCGCCGTGGGCCCGGACGATGCGACGCGCGATCGTCAGCCCGATCCCGGTGCCCGAGTCGGCCGGCGTCGACGGGCGACCGGAGACGCGGTAGAAGCGCTCGAAGACTCGCTCGAGGTCGGCCTCGGCCAGTCCCTCCCCGGTGTCGGCGACGTCGATCGTCGCCCAAGACCCGTCGGAGCCACAGCGAACCGTCACCGAGCCGCCCGCGCTGGTGGCCCTGATCGCGTTGCCGACAAGGTTCGTCACCACTTGGGCGATCCGGTCGGCGTCCGCGTCGGCGGTGAGCGGGCGGCTGCCGCACTCCACGTCCAGCGTCAGCGCGGCGTCTTGCGCCTGTGGCAGAAGGCGTTCCGCCGCCGCCGAGACGGCGTCCCTGAGGTCGACGCGGGCCCGCACCAGCTGCAGGCGGCCCTCCTCGGCCCGCGAGAGGGCGGACAGGTCGTCGGCCAGCCGCCGGAGTCGCCTGCTCTCGTCGGCGACGTGGCCGAGGGAGTCGGTGTCGGTCGGCAGAACCCCGTCGATCATGCCCTCGACGTAGCCGTCGATCACCGTGAGCGGGGTGCGCATCTCGTGGGCGACCTCCCCCAACAGGCGCACGCGCCGGGATTCGGTGTCGGCCAGCGCCCGGCCCAGGCTGTTCACGTCGGTGGCCAGGTCGGCGAGCTCGGCCTCGCGTGGGACGGGCACCTCGGTGTCGTAGCGGCCATCCGCGATCCGGCGCGTCGCCCGGCGGAGGCGTCCCAGCGGACGGATCAGCCGCACGGCGGCGACGGTGCCGAAGACCGCCGCGAACACCGCTCCCACCAGCGCGCCCGCGAGAAGGGCCTGGTCGACCGACGTCGCGAACTGCTCGCGCAGGCCGGCGTTCACCCCGCCCATGCCTCCCCCTGGCCCCATCCCACCGGGACCACGCCCGGCCCCGCCCGCCTGGGCCCGGCGCAGCGTCTCGTCGAACAGCGCGGGGGCCAGCTGCCGGACGACGACGAACGTGGTGAGCGCTCCGATCACCGCGACGAGCAGGTGCGACAGGACCAGGCGCACAGACAGCCGGTTCACGGCGTCGGCCTCTTCAGGAACTTGTAGCCCACGCCGCGCACGGTCCCGATGATGCGCGGGTTCGCTGCGTCGTCGCCCAGGGCTGCGCGCATGCCGCGGATGTGCACATCCACCACCCGCTCGTCGCCGTAAAACTCGTACCCCCACACGTCCTCGAGCAGTTGGGCGCGTGAGAAGACCCGCCCCGGCGCGGACGCCAGCGCGAGCAGCAGGTCGAATTCGAGGGCCGAAAGGGTGACCGGGCCTGACTCGGTCGTGATCTCGCGCGTCGCCCGGTCGATCACGAGCCCGTCGAACGCGAGCCGCCCCGCGGATTCGTCAGCGCCGGCGTCCGACCGGCCGCTGCGGCGCAGGACGGTCCGGACCCGCGCGACCACCTCGCGCGGGCTGAACGGCTTGGTGATGTAGTCGTCGGCGCCGACGCTCAGCCCGATCAGCTTGTCGACCTCTTCGGAGCGCGCGGTGACCAGGATCACGAACACGTCCGAGGTGGCCCGGACCTTCCGGAGAACGTCCAGGCCACCCAGGTCGGGGAGACCGATATCGAGCAGGACCAACTCGACCGACTTCGCCCCGGGACGGCTCACCTCACGAAGGGCATCGGCTCCTGTCCCAACCTCGGCCACCTCGAATCCGTCGGCCTCGAGGTAGGCGCGCAGCACGGTGCGAATCTGCGGCTCGTCGTCGACGATGAGCACCCGATGCGCCACGGGGACCTCCTGTCCCGGCCCAGCTTAGGACCGGCGCCCGCCGTCGGTTTGGATCACGCGAGCGGGCAGTCCGCCGGCCGTTCGCCGGTGCGGTTCATGCCGCCGGCCCCGGCACCCTGACGGTGCATGCGCCGGCCGGGCCCGGACGCCGTGCCGTCAGGCTGAACGTCCTGCCAACGCCCAGGGCCGTTGCCCTGCGAACCCTGGCTGCCCATCGGACCCCTGGGGCCGTTGCCCCCGCCCGGGCCGGCCGGCATGTCTCCGGACGCCGCCCGCTCGAAGGCGGCGAGATGGCGCTCCGATGCCGTCAGCAGGTTGGTCAGCACGTCGTCGACCGAAGCCTCCGGGGATTCCTCGATCGCCTTCTTCAGGCCGGCGATGTCGTTGGTCTCAAACGTGACGCCCGCCTGGTACGCCGCGGCCAGCGATGCTTCGCCCTGGCCGAGCAGCGTCTTGTACATCTCGTCCAAGTCGTCGTAGCGGTAGTCACCTGCGGCAAGCCCGACGGAGGGATCCTCGATGCCGAACCGGCTCAGGAGCGTCCCGACCGCCTCGAAGTGCTGCTGCTCGCTGAGCTTGATGTGTGCGAAGGGCCGGACGCCGTCGCCGTGCTTGCCTTCCAAGGCGGTGTAGAGGTCGCGGGCGAGCCGTTCCTCTTCACGCATGAAGCTCAGCGTCTTCGCCGTGGCGGCGTCGAGGGTGGGAGCGGACGGGACCGGCGCGGCTTGCGCGTACGCCAGGCCCAGGCCGCTGAGGGCCAACGCGACGACGGTCGCGCCGGCTGCGATGCGGAACGGTGTGCCGTTCATGATCTTCTCCTTGATCGTCGTGGTGAACCCGACGTTACGGAGCGCGCATGAAGCGACGACCGGTCCGTGTGTGAAGCCTGCGTGAAGAGACGCCGAGAGACCCCGTCGGGGTTAGGGAGCCACGCGCAGGAGCAGGTTGGGCGTCCCCCGCTTGACGCCCGAGAGCACGTTCTTGGTCCCGCCCTTGACCAGCGCGCTGGACACCTGCGCCGGGCTCAGGCTTGGCCTGCCCTGGAGGATCAGTGCAGCAGCCCCGGCCACGTGAGGCGCCGCCATCGAGGTCCCCGACATCGTGCTCGTGGCGCTCTCGGTGGCCAGCGCGGCGGACTCGATGGAACCGCCCGGTGCAAAGAGGTCCACGCACCCACCCTGGTTGCTGAACCAGACCGGGCGGTCCCCCGATGTCGATGCGGCGACAGTGAGGGCCGCAGGCACCCGGGCCGGCGACTGTGCGCACGCGTTACCGGCATCATTGCCGGCGGAGGCGACCACGGTGACGCCATCGGCGAGCACACCCTGCACGGCGGCGTCCAAGGCGGCGGACGCCACGCCGCCCAGGCTCATGTTGGCCACGGCCGGACGCCCTTCGTGGTCGGCGACAACGAAGTCGAGGCCGACGATGACGTCGCTGACCCAGCCGGACCCGGTGCAGTCGAACACGCGCACGGGCACGATGGTTGCCTTCTTGGCCACGCCCCAGGTTGCGCCCGCCACGGTGCCTGCCACGTGCGTGCCGTGGCCGTCGCAGTCGGCGGGGTCGCCGTCGTCCTCGATCACGTCGACCCCCGCGGCGACCCTGCCCCCGAAGTCGGTGTGACCGGCGAAGACGCCCGTGTCGACGACGTACACCTCGACGCCTTCGCCGGTGGCACCGGTGGTGTAGCTGCCGTCGAGAGGGAGGCCTGCCTGATCGACCCGGTCCAAGCCCCAGGTGGCGTCCGTTTGGGTGGCCGATGTCGACACCCTCTGGTCGGCCTCGACCGCGACCACCCGTGGGCTGCGGACCAGTGCGGCGCGTTGGGCCTCATTCAGTTGCGCGACCATGCCGGACACCGCCTTCTCGAGGACTCGACCGACGCCAACGCCGCGGCCCCGGGCGGCGGCTGCCTCGGCGCGGGCGTCCACGCCGGTTGCGAAGCGCACGATGTAGGTGCGGACGCCCGCGGCGTCCGGCGGAGCTGCCTGGGCCGACGAGGCGCCGCCGACTCCCAGGAGTGCGGCACCGAGGACGACCGCCATCACGGTACGGGCGAGGGGAGGGCACACGGTACTGCTCCTTCGATGGCACAGATGTCGACGTGGGCAACCTAGCACCGGTCGCCGTGGCTTGGGATGGGGTCACAAGGCCAGACGCACAGCCGACCGCTAGTCTGAACGCAGCGTCCATCGGGACGCCGACCCCTAAGGAGCCCGCGCCAATGAGACGCACTCTGCGCACTGTGATCATCCTGATGGCCGCCCTCGTCCTGCTGCCGGGTACGAGCCTGGGGGCTTGGGCGCAGCCCCTTGATGCAGCGGCACCCGCGGCCTCGTTGGCTGTCGACCCGACGGGCATCGCATTGCGGGACGGTAGCGCCCGCATCACCGGAACGTACGCCTGCACGAGCACAGTCTTCGCCCAACTGGGGGGCTCCCTCTCCCAGACGGTTGGCCGCACCAAGATCACGGGCACCTTCGCCGTTGTCGACGTCGCCTGTGATGGAAGCGTCCGCCCTTGGGAGGCGTACGTCACGCCCACCAACGGGTTGTTCGCCGGGGGCAAAGCGGATTACCTGGTCGCCGTCTTCGCGTGCGACCAGTCCGGCTGCGTCGACGCCGGCGACGTGGGCACGGTCAAGCTCAACCGCGGCAAGCTGCGCTGAACGACCCCGAACTGCTGACCGGGGGCCGCGCCTGGTCGCGCGCCCAGCTCAGAGGATCTCGGGCGCCCCATCTGCACGGTCGGAGCGCTCGCGCCCGAGGCGTCCGGCCGCGACGCTGACGAGCCACATCAGCACGAAGAGGCCCACGAGCGCGAAGCCAACGGAATCGAGGTTCACCTCCATCGCCCACGCGAGCGGGACCGACAGCGCCTCCCGCTCGGCGAGGACCTGCAGGAGCACCGCGCCACCGATGCCCAGCGCCGCCAGCACCGAGACGACGGTCACGGCCAAGTTGTAGTAGACGCGCCGGCGGGGGGCGTCGATGGCCCACTGATACATCCTGGTCATGAGGACTCCGTCGAGCGCGTCGAACAGCGTCATACCCGCCGCGAACAGGACGGGCAGCACCAGGATCGCGTACCAGGGAAGCGCGAGGGCAGCGGTCCCTCCGGCCAGGACCAGGAGCGCGACCTGGGTCGCGGTGTCGAGCCCCAAACCCATCAGGAGCCCGATCGGGTACAGGTGCCGGGGGTGCCGAACCCGCCGCGTGAACCGCGCCAGAACGCGGGCGATCACGCCTCGGTTGTGCAGGTGACGTTCCAATGCGGCCTCGTCGAGGGCGCCCGACCGCATCCCGCGGAGCACCCCAATGATGCCCGACAGCGCCGCTAGGTTGGTGAGCCCGATCAGGACGAGGAAGGCCCCGGCGACCACCGCGCCGAACGTGCCGAGCGCTTGCTGCAGGTCCGACTCGGGGTTCACCACGTGACCCACGACCGCGCCCCACCCGACGGCGAGGATCAGCGACAGGCCGAACACGACGCTGGAGTGGCCCAGCGAGAACCAGAAGCCGGCGCTCAACGCATGCCGCCCCTCACCGACCAGCTTGCGGGTGGCGTTGTCGACCGCTGCGATGTGGTCGGCGTCGAATGCGTGCCGCACACCGAGCAGGAAGGCGGTGACGCCCAGGCCGAGCCCGAAGACGCCCGCGTTGCCCACGGACAACCCTTGCGGCACCACGACCAGGTTCAGCACTCCCCACCCCAGGACGTTGAGCACGAGCACGACGGTTGCCATCCCGGCCAAGGACACCGCGTCGCGGCGTCGCTGGCCCGGCAGCGGGGCGAGGAGCGATCGATGAGTCATCAGGGAAGTCACACTAGCCCGTGACGATGGTCAGCCCCGCGGCTGCCGCGGAGGAATCGAAGTTGTCGTCGATGAGCACGAGCCTGCGGCCGGTCACGGCCATGGCGATGGGTCTTCCCTTCTCTGTTAGCGCTATACCCCGGGGGGTGTGCGACCGTGCAACAGGAGGCGCCCTTCCTGCGTTCACCTGTGCCGCCGGCGGCTGGCGCTGACGCGCTGGCCTGTCTATACCCCTGGGGGTATGCTGGCAAGGACTACCGAAGGGGCTGCCATGACACAGACCGATCTTGACCCCGCCATGCTGGCCGACCGCGTGCGGGCGGAAGAACAGGCAGCGCACGCCCGGCTCACCGAAGCGGCCAATCACTCGTCGCTGTGCGCGCTGTCCCGAAGCGGGTCCCCACAGCCAGCGGCCAAGTACCACGAGGGTGCGGCCGCCGGTCTTGCCGACGCCCGGCGTGCGCTGCTGCGCGGGGAGCTCCGCGACGAGGCCGCTCACCGTGCCATCGAGAAGATCCGCTCGAATTGGGCCGCGCGTCGCAGCAGCACCGGGAGTGTCGGCCTCCCCCGACTGGCGGGCATACATCGAGGGCGGCATCGACGCGCTCGACGGCATTCTGTTATCGCGGGCGGAGAACGCCACCCGCGCGTTCTCGGCACCCTTGACCCTGGCCCTCGAACAGTCCCTTCCCGCAGGGAAGCCGGTGAGGCCCATCGAGGTGGTCGCTCTTCCCACGCCACGGCCGGCTGGGCCGATGGGGCTTGTGCGCGACGCGTTGGGGGCGCGCCGAAGACTCATCACCATGGCCGCGGTGGCGCCAGCTCTGTTCGCGTCGCTCAACGCGGCGGCGGGGCACGGGGCCCCCGCCAGCTGGCTCGTCGCGGTCGCGGCGTTTTCCCTGATCGCCGGGGCCGTGTTCGCGACGTACGTGCCTGAGCAGGGCTGGCGCCCGAACGTGGGCTGCTACCCCTGCGCGGTCGTGTCGGTCGGCTCTGTGATCGTCGGCGTCAGCCTCGTCACCGGCGCCCCCCACGTGCTCAGCTCGGCGATCCTCGCCCTGGGTGTGGTGACGCTCGGGATGTGGCAGCGCCTGACCGGGACGGGGCCGTCATGCCCCGCCTGACCCGACCGACCTCCCGCGGAGGGCCCTTGACTGACCACACCGACCCGCCCGCTGCGATTCCGTCCGAGGCGAATCCCCGCATCGACCCCGCGGCGACCGCCGCCGTGCTGAACCGGCTGCGCCGCGCCGAGGGTCAGCTGGCAGGCGTTGTCCGAATGCTCGAGGAGGGCCGCAGCTGCGAGGCTGTGGTCACTCAGCTGTCAGCCGTGTCCAAGGCGCTGGACCGGGCGGGTTTCGCATTGATCGCCTCGAACCTGCAGCAGTGCCTGACCGACCCGTCGTCCGCCCGCAGCGGCGCAGAGGTCGCAAAGCTCGAGAAGCTCTTTCTGTCGCTGGCGTGAGCGCCCGCACTTCCTCCCCCGACCTGGGCCGCCAGACGGTACGGTTCTGCGACAAATCGGGCGCTCGGCGCGAGGGGGGTTTCTTAAACCCCTTGTCGCAGCGATGCCCTTTGGGCCCCGACACAATCGAGCGCCCGATTTGTCGCAGAACCTGCAGGCGCCGTCGGGGGTCCGGCCGGTCACAACGGGATGACCGGCTCTGATCCAGGCCAACGTGCCTCCGTCGACCGAAGTCACGTCGAACCCATGGACACTGAGGAGCTCAGCCACGGTCTCGCTCCGGTTGCCCGATCGGCAGATAACAAAGACGCGCGTCCCGCGGGGCACCTGGGGCAGGACTGGTGGATCCGGCTCATTGGGGCGAAGATCGCGCCGGGGACGTGGCCCTC
>JBKHWW010000133.1:0-15006 GCA_046566345.1 Actinomycetes bacterium | reverse complement strand
CTGCCCGCCGCCCCGGCGTCCGCTGTGACCCGGCTGTTCAGACCAGGGTCGTGTGCATCCTGAGCATCTTCACCGAGGCGGCCTCGTCCTCGGTGCCGACCGTCCGGTGGCCCCCGTCAGGACCCCAGCCCGACGACTCCAGGAACCGTCGCAGCGGGTCGTCCGTGGAGCGGACCCACCACGTGGCGCGAGTGAACCCGTCGGCGCGCAGGGTGTCGGCGACCGCGTGCAGCAGGCGCGACCCGTGCCCCCGCCGCTGGTGCGGGGGATCGATGATGAACTCGCCCACGAGGGCATCCTGGCCCGGGTGAGCGTCCTCGTCGTCGGAGGGGCCGATCGCGGCGAACCCCACCGGCCGGGACTCGGCCAGGGCGACCAGGACGCGGAAACGGGCCAGCGGGGGGCGAGCGATCGCGGCAGCCCAGGACTGGGCCATACTGTCCAGGTCGACGTGGGCGAGCACGTGGTCGGCCACCTCGGAGGGGAACAGCTGCTGCCAGCTCCGCCGCTGGATGGTCGCCAGTCGGTCGGCCTCGATGGCCAGCGCAAGGCGGCAGGCGTCGGCGGTGCGCGGTGCGTCGGTCACCGCCCCATCGTAGACGCCCTTGATCAGGCCCTGACGGCCTCCGCCGCCGCCCTGATGATGGCCGCGGCCGCCTTCACCGGCAGCTTCGCCGAGTTGACGATGAGGTCGTAGTGCTCAGGGTCTCGAGGGTCGAAGTGGTAGGTCTTCATCGACAGCTGCGAGCGGAACTCGTCCTCGATCACTTGGCGGTGCGCGGCGCTGGCGTGGCTGAGCCCCCCGGCCTCGGCGTTCTTGACGCGATCCTCGACGGGGCCGTCCAGCTTCACGTGCAGCGTGTTCGGTCGGTTCTTGAGGATGAACTGCCCGTTGCGGCCCATGATGATGCCGCCCTGGGCAGCGGACGCCTCGACCACGGGTGTGTTGCGTTCGGCCATCTCGGCGTAGTTGCCCTCGAGGAAGCTGGCGGTGGACGAGACCCAGCCCTCACCGGAGAAGGCGGTCGGCGCGAAGTTGCGCAGCAGGCGTCCGAGGGTGCCTTCCTTCTCGCGCTCGGCCATCGCCTCCTCGATCGCCTCCGACGAGTACGCCTGCTTGTGGATCGGCAGCTTCAACTGGGCGGCCAGCTCGTTCGCTACCGCTTCCATGTTCGAGCCGTAGGTCTCCCACATGGTGATGACGAGCGGGTTGGTCTGGTCAGCCATCGTCGTGCTCCTTCAAGGTCCGGATCGGATGGCTCATGGTACGACGCAGCGACCCTGCCCCGGGGAGAAACCCGGGAGTGTTCGAGCCAGCCCGGCGAGGGGGTGTGAGGCGTCCGCGAAGCGCTGGCTAGAGTGGCCGTCGTGCGCGAAGCCCTCAAAGTCCCACCCCCGCTCGCCCCCGACACCCTGCGGATCGTCCCCCTGGGCGGACTGGGGGATGTGGGGCGCAACAGCACCACCTTCGAGCTGAACGGCCAGCTCATGATGGTCGACTGCGGGGTGCTGTTCCCCGACGAGAACCACCCTGGGGTCGATCTCATCCTCCCCGGACTGCACCTGGTCAACGATCGCCTCGACGACATCGTCTGCCTGGTGTTGACCCACGGTCACGAAGACCACATCGGCGCGGTGCCCTACCTGCTGCGCCGCCGCCCCGACATCCCGGTGCTCGGCAGCCGCCTGACCTTGGCTCTGGTGCGCGAGAAGCTCAAAGAGCACCGGATCCGGAGCCACGACTTGCGTGAGGTGGCTGAGGGTACCCGCACCAGCGTCGGCGGCTTCGACCTCGCCTTCATGGCGGTCAACCACTCGATCCCCGACGCGCTGGCCGTGCACATCCGGACCAGCGCCGGCACGGTGCTGCACACCGGGGACTTCAAGATGGACCAACTGCCCCTCGACGGTCGCCTCACCGACCTGCGCGGCTTCGCGCGGGCGGGCGAAGAGGGCCTCGACCTGTTCATGGTCGACTCCACCAATGCCGAAACGCCGGGCTTCACCACGCACGAGGCCGACATCGCCCCCGCGATGGAGCGCGTCTTTGCGCACGCGACGGGCAAGCTGATCGTCGCTTGCTTCGCCTCGCACGTGCACCGGGTCCAGCAGGTGATGGACGAGGCCGTCCGCCACGGCCGCAAGGTGGTCTACGTGGGCCGGTCGATGGTCCGCAATATGACGATCGCCGCACAGCTGGGCTACCTCAACATCCCGGGCAACACCCTGATCGACCTGGCCGACATCGAGCGCTACGCCGACCACGAGGTCGTCATCATCTCCACAGGCTCCCAGGGCGAGCCGCTGAGCGCCCTAAGCCGCATTGCCAGCCACGAGCACCCCGTCATCCGCGCCGGCGCGGGGGACACGGTGCTGCTGGCCAGCTCCCTGATCCCGGGGAACGAGAACTCGGTCTACCGGGTGATCAACGGCCTGACCAAGAACGGCGTCAAGGTCGTGCACAAGGGCAACGCCCTGGTGCACGTATCCGGGCACGCGTCCTCGGGTGAGCTGCTCTACTGCTACAACCTGGTGCAACCCCGCAACGTGATGCCGGTGCACGGCGAGGTCCGCCACCTGGTCGCCAACGCCGAGCTCGCCATCGCCACGGGGGTGCCCCGGGCGAACACCGTGGTCGTCGAGGACGGCGCGGTGGTCGACCTGGCACGCGGCAAGGCCCGCGTGGTCGGACGCCTCGAGTGCGGCTACATCTTCGTTGACGGGGCCACCGTGGACGCCGTCAGCGACGCTCAACTCGGCGACCGCAAGGTGTTGGGTGAAGAGGGATTCATCTCCGCGATCGCCGTGGTCAACCTGCACTCCGGGGCGCTGGTCGAAGGCCCGATCATCCAAGCGCGCGGCTTCGTCGAAGGCGAGGGGTTGTTCGACGAGATCACCGCCGAGGTCGACCGCGCCCTGCGCAGCGCGCTCGATGACGGGGCCGAAGACACCCACCAGCTCCAGCAGGTGATGCGCCGCCAGATCGGCCGTTGGGTCAGCAAGCGCTACCGCGCGCGACCCATGATCGTGCCGGTGGTGATCGCGACCTGACCCATCGCGCTCCCGGCCAGCCACCCAAGCTGGACCGCTCACGCGTTTTGCCGCCGCCAGCCGATCGGTTAGGATGGGCAGGTTCCATTTCGAGCAACGGCTCCGACGCGTCTTCGTCGCGGGGGCTGACAACAAAGGAGACTGTGCCATGGCCGCCGTGTGCGACGTTTGCGCCAAGAAGCCGACCTTCGGCCACAACGTGCCCTGGTCAAAGAAGAAGACCAATCGTCGCTGGAACCCGAACATCCAGTCCGTCCGGGCCCTCGTCAACGGAGGCACCAAGCGGATGAATGTGTGCACGTCGTGCATCAAGGCCGGTAAGGTCTCTCGCTGATCCTCGGCCCTCGGGCCGTCGTGGAAGGACCCGCTGCGGCGGGTCCTTTTGCACGCCCGGACGCCTCCCACCGGCTTGTCGGGGGTCTTGGTTAGGATGCGGGCCGTGGACGAGATGACGCCATGGCGCACGCAGGCGTTCCGCGAGCTGCACGCCGGTGTCGAGACCGTGGTGGGCGCGAAGGCGGCGGACGCGTTCGCCGCCCTCCGGGTGCGCACCGTGGGCGACCTGCTTCGCCACCTTCCCCGCCACTACCTGGCCGGCACCGAGCTGACGGACCTGGCAACCCTCGAAGAGGGCGAGCACGTCGCCGTGATGGCCAGGGTTGCGGCCCTCGAGGTGTTCCCGGGCCGGGGCGGAGCACGACCCGGTCAGCGCGAACCCAACAGTCGGCTCGAGGTGCAGCTCACCGACGGCCATGGTCAACTCAAGGCCACATTCTTCGGGCGGTCGAGGATCGTCCAGTGGTGGGAACGCGAGCTCGGCAAGGGCGTCCGCGGCATCTTCGTGGGCAAGGTGGGCAGCTTCAACAACCGGCCCCAGATGACGCATCCGGCGTTCGTGATGCTGGACGAGACGGGCCGGGTTGTGGGCAACTCCGAAGAGAAGGAGCGCATCGCCGACCTCTCACGCTCGGGGCTGGTGGGGTTGTACCCGGCTACGGCGCGGCTGAAGACGTGGCAGATCGCGGAGTGCGTCCGGCTCGCCCTGCAGACGCTGTCCGACACCGATGACCCGTGGCCGGCCTGGGTGCGCCTACAGGGGGGCGTGTGCGGGCTCAACGACGCGTTCGCGCACGTGCACCGCCCACTCTCGCGGGCCGACATCGACACCGGCAACCGTCGGCTCTACTTCGACGAGGCGCTCGCGACCCAGCTCACCATGGCCTACCGCCGCGCCGAGAACGCCCGACACGCCGCGGGGCCGCGGGCGCGGAAGGCGGGCGGCCTGCTCGATGCGTTCGACGACCGCCTCCCGTTCACCCTTACCGACGGGCAGCGCGCGGTTTCGGACGAGATCTTCGCCGACCTGGCGCGCACCCGGCCGATGCAGCGCCTCCTGCAGGGTGAGGTCGGCTCGGGCAAGACGATCGTGGCCCTGCGGGCGATGCTCGCCGTGGTGGACGCCGGCGGTCAGGCCGTCCTGCTGGCGCCCACCGAGGTGCTCGCTCAGCAGCACTACCAGACGATCGCCGGGCTGCTCGGCGACCTGGGCGCCGGGCAGGTGCTGGGTGCCCCCGACGAGGCGACGGCCGTGGTGTGCCTGACCGGCTCGACGCCGGCACCCGTGAAGCGCGAGGCCCTGCTCGGCATCGCCTCCGGCGAGGCGGGCATCGTCGTCGGCACGCACGCCCTGCTCGCCGACCACGTTCAGTTCGCCGACCTCGGGCTGGTCGTCATCGACGAGCAGCACCGCTTCGGGGTAGAACAGCGGTCGGTCCTCACCGACCGCGCCCGCGCCCGCCCGCACGTGCTCGTGCTCACGGCCACGCCGATCCCGCGGTCGGTGGCCATGACCGTCTTCGGCGATCTCGAGGTCTCGACCCTGAGCGAGCTCCCCGGGGGGCGCTCCGAGGTGACCACGACCGTGGTCGACGCGGGTCGGCGTCCGGCCTGGGTGGAGCGCGCCTGGGAGCGCGTGCGCGAAGAAGTGGCGCAGGGGCGCCAAGTGTTCGTCGTCGCACCTCGCATCGGTCAGCGGAAGGAGTCCGGCGACGGGACGGGCGTGCTCCAGCTCGCCGACCAGCTGCGTTCGGGGCCTCTGGCCGGGGTGCGACTGGCTGTGCTCCACGGCCAGCTCCCGACAGAGGAGAAGGAGACCGTGATGGCGCGGTTCGTGGCGGGGGAGGTCGACGTCCTCGTGGCCACGACGATCGTCGAGGTGGGAGTCGACGTCCCTAACGCCTCGATGATGGTGATCTGGGACGCCGACCGCTTCGGCATCAGCCAACTGCATCAGTTGCGCGGCAGGATCGGACGCGGCGTCCTCCCGGGGGTGTGTTTGCTGGTGAGTTCGGCGCCGCCCGAGGCACCCGCGTGGGAGCGGCTGGCGGCGATCGCGGGAACCCGCGACGGGTTTCTGCTCGCCGAGCTCGACCTCGCTCAGCGCCGCGAGGGGGACGTGCTGGGCAGCGAGCAGTCGGGGGGCCGATCGACGCTACGGCTGCTGCGCGTGCTCGACCACGCCGACCTCATCGGTGCGGCGCGCGAGATCGCTGAAGAAGCTGTCCGCCGCGACCCTGCGTGCGCGACGCCCGGGTTCGCCGACGCGGTCACGCAGACGAATCTGCTGTCCGGCGGCGACTGGATCGAGCGTTCCTGACGCCAATTCTCAGTCGCCTGGCTGCGCCGGCTCAGGCTCGGGGCCGAACCGGAATCGGCGGCCCGAGATGGTCTCCACCTCGATGCGGACGAGGTGAACCTTGGGGGTCGGCACCCAGGGCCGCAGGCCGAGCGTCTCCGCGCGCGCCCGGGCCTCCCCCTCGAGTTCGTGCGCCGTGCCACGGACGACCACGCTGGTGCCCTCCAGCCCGCTCCACGCGTCCACTTCGTAGGAGACCTTGCCACCGAGGGTCACCGCCAGCAGCTTCGACCCCTCGCCGGTTCGGAACAACAGACCGCCTTCGTCGACGAGGTGGTTGACGGGGAACAGGTAAGGCTCGCCGCCGATGACGACGGCGAGGCGTCCGACCGGCTGTTCGGCCAGGAACTGCCAGCAGGCGTCCGGGTCCAGCAGCTGAATGGGGTCTTCAGGCAAGGTCATGGGTTCTTTCTACCCCTGTCCCGGCTAACCTGCCACCGTGAGCCGGATCATCGCCGGGCGAGCCGGCGGTCACCGGTTGGGCACCCCGGGGCATTCCCGCACCCGACCGACTTCGGACCTCGTGCGGGAGGCGGCGTTCAACCTGATCGCGGCCTGGGCTGGCACCGTGGGTGAGCCCGCCGACAGCATGCTGGGAGGGTTCTCCTTCCTGGACCTCTACGGGGGGACCGGCGCGGTCGCCCTCGAGGCGGCCAGCCGCGGCGCCGCCCCGGTGGTGTGCGTGGAACGCGACCGACCCACCGCCGCCCTGGCACGTGCCAACGCGCAAGCGACAGGGTTGAGCGTCGACGTCGTCGCATCCTCCGTGGACGACTACCTCGCCGGCCGGCCCCGCCCCTTCGACGTGGTCTGGTTCGACCCGCCTTACGAGCTCCCCAACGCGGTCCTCGAGGCACAGGTCGCCGTCCTGGTGAAGGGGTGGCTGGCACCGGACTGCCTGGTGGTGCTCGAACGCTCCAGCCGGGACACGGCACCCACTTGGCCCGATGTGCTCATCGACAGGCGCGCCCGACGTTATGGTGAGACGACGCTGTACCTGGCTGGCAGGGAGGAGGCCGCATGAGGGCGATCTGCCCCGGCTCGTTCGACCCTGTCACGCACGGCCACCTCGACATCGTGGTCCGAGCCGCCACCCTCTTCACCGACGTGTTGGTGGCCGTCGGCCGCAACAGCGCCAAGAACTACCTCTTCGACCCTGCCGAGCGGCTCGAGATGCTGCAGGAGGCGACCAGCAACCTGCCCAACGTGCGCGTGAAGCTGCTCGACGGGCTGTTGGTCGACTACTGCCGGGACGAGGGAGTCGACGTCATCGTCAAAGGGCTGCGGTTCGCCAGCGACTTCGAGTTCGAGTTGCAGATGGCCCAGATGAACCATGCCCTGTCGGGGATCGAGACCATCATGCTGCCCACGTCCGCCCGTTGGGCGCACCTCAGTTCGACGATGATCCGCGAGGTGGCCAATCTGGGGGGCGACGTCTCGCAGTTTGTCATGCCTGTCGTCGCGGCACGGATCGAAGCCAAGGTAAGCACCAAGCGAGGAGAACGCCCATGACTGACTCGGCCTCACAAGCGCTGGTGGCCGCCCGTGCACTCGTCCAGAACGCCAAGTCCGTCCCGATGACCGCCAACGCGATGGTCAATCGGGCGGAACTGCTCGCACTCCTCGACCAGGCGGACGCCGCCATGGCCGTGGCCCCGCAGGCCGTCGACACGGCCGACGTGGCCGCGGAGAGGGAGGCGCTGCTCGCCGAGGCCAGGGCCGAGGCGGACGCGCTCCTCGCCGAGGCGCGGGAACAGGCGCACGCGCTGACGTCTGAGGCGGAGGTGGTGCGGGCTGCGGACGCCGAGGCAGAGGCGCTCCGCCTCGAGTCACATACGTGGGTGGACGCGCACCTGGCGGAGTTCGAGACCGGACTGCACCGCACGCTGGAGCAGATCGAGACGCTCCGCGATCGGCTGGCCGCGCGCTCCCGCTCCGACGGCGACTCCTGAGGCTGAGGCGACCGCCGGCGTCCGGTTTGGACGCCGTCCCCACCTGCCGGTAAGCTTCCCATTCGGTTATGACGCTGTCGTGCCAGCAGTAAAGGGGTCCGCGATGACGAATCGCTCCATCGACCCCCGCTCCGGTTTCGTGTTCGACATCCACGAATTCGGTCACCGGGCGGGTGCGAGCAAGGAGGTTGTCACCGGGGTTCCGGCTCCTGCAGGCATCGGCAACGACGTGATCGGAGTGCCGACCGAGTCTCCGATCCACCTCGAACTGAGGCTCGAGGGGGTGGGCGACGGGGTTCTGGCCACCGGTGCCGCTGTGGTTCAGCTGCGCGGGGAGTGCGCTCGGTGCCTGACCGAGATCGAGGCCGAGGCCGAGATCGACCTGCAGGAACTGTTCCTCTTTCCGGGCGTTGATTCCGACGACGTCGAGGCCAGCCGGGTCGAGGCCGAGATGATCGACCTCGAACCGGTCCTGCGAGACGCGGCCGTGCTCGACCTGCCGTTCATCCCGTTGTGCCGCGAGGATTGCGCCGGGTTGTGCCCCATCTGCGGGGTCGACCTGAACGACGATCCCGATCACGACCACGGCGAGGCCGCCGACCCGCGATGGGCGGGTCTGGCCGGCTGGGCTGACGACCGAGACGAAGCAACGGGCTCCAGGGCCCTCGATGGAGGAGTTTGACGTGGCTGTTCCCAAGCGGAAGATGTCCCGCAGCAACACGCGCGCGCGCCGCGCGCAGTGGAAGATGACCGCGCCGGCGCTGGTCACCTGCGCCAACGCGGCCTGTCGCGCGAAGCACCTGCCGCACACGGTGTGCCCCAGCTGTGGCCAGTATGGGCCCCGCAGCGCCCGCCGCCAGGTCCTCGAGCAGTGACCGACGCGGCCCGAGGCCGCGTGGATGACCTCCTCCAGGAGCTGGGAATCGACATCGATCCCCAGCTCCTGGAGCTTGCCCTGACTCACCGGTCCTGGGCTTACGAGCACGGCGGCGCTCCTCACAACGAGCGCCTGGAGTTCCTGGGCGACGCGATCCTGGGCGTGGTGGTCACTGAACACCTCTACCGCGCCTACCCCAACGAGCCGGAGGGGTGGCTTGCCAAAATGCGGGCCGCCGTCGTCAACACCTATGCCCTCGCCGACGTCGCCCGCACGCTCCAGCTGGGGTCCAGGCTCCGACTCGGCAAGGGCGAGGTCGCCACCGGGGGCGCGGACAAAGACTCGATCCTCGCCGACGCGACCGAGGCGCTCATCGCCGCGGTGCACCTCTACTCCGGCCGTGAGGCGGCCGAGTCCCTCGTGCACACGCTGATGGACCCTGTCGTCACCGACGCGTCCGCCGAGGGCCGATCGACCGACTGGAAGACTGCGCTGCAGGAACTCGCGGCCGCGAGCGGTCTCGGAGTTCCCCGCTACCGGCACACTTCCTCGGGCCCCGACCACGACAAGCGCTACGAGGCGGTGGCCGTCGTCGACGAGGTCGTCTTCCCGGCCTCCACCGCGCGCTCCAAGAAGCTCGCTGAGCAGGGGGCCGCCAAACACGCCCACGACGTGCTCGCCGCCGACAGGGTCCCGCGCCGCACCGATGCCTGAGCTGCCCGAGGTCGAGGTCGTCCGCCGCGGCCTCGCGGCGTCGATCACCGGCAGACGCATCCAGGCCGTCCGCGTCCTGCACGCGCGCCCTGTCCGTCGGCACCAGGCCGGTCCGGACGCCTTCGCCGCCGCACTGACCGGGCGCACCTTCGGCGTCCCGCGCCGCCGCGGCAAGTACCTGTGGCTGCCACTGACCGACGGGGACGCCGTCCTGGCGCACCTCGGGATGAGCGGCCAGTTCCGACTCCACCGAGCTGACGCCCCGCTGGAACCCCACGCGCGAGTGCTCTTCGACCTGGCCGACGGGCCACCTGCGCAGTTGCGTTTCGTCGACCAGCGCATGTTTGGTGGCCTGTCGGTCTCCGTGGGAGGCGCGGCGCTGCCCGCGGAGATCGCTCACATCGCCCTCGACCTTTTCGACCCGGCTCTGCACGAGGCCGCGCTCGTCGAACGCATCGCACGAAGCACCAGCGCGATCAAGCGGGTGTTGCTCAACCAGGCAGTCGTCTCGGGCATCGGCAACATCTACGCCGACGAGGCCCTGTGGCGGGCCGGCGTCCACGGCCTGACGCCGGCCTCCGAACTGGGCGCGCCGACGATCGCGCGGGTGCTGGACGCCGCCCGGTCCGTGATGGCCGCCGCCCTCGAGCAGGGCGGTACTTCCTTCGACGCCCTCTACGTCAACGTCAACGGCGAGTCGGGGTACTTCGACCGGACGCTCGAGGCGTACGGCCGAGCCGACCTGCCCTGCTCCCGCTGCGGCGCCCGGATCGTCCGGGAAGCCTTCATGAACCGGAGCTCCTTCCGGTGCCCCACGTGCCAGCCCGAGAGGAACACCACCCCGTGAGCATGCTCCAGGCCTTTTTCGCGCGGTGGGGAAACAGCCTCCGCGAGTTCATCAAGTTCGGGCTCATCGGCGGAACCGGTATCGCGGTGAATCTGCTCACCATCGCCATCGCCCACAACGCGGTCTTCCACTCCCTCGGGCTCGTCGACGACACAGCCGTGTGGAACATCCCGGGCACCCGCTACAGCGTCCGCCTCTACCACCTGTACGCGCTGCTGGCCTTCTTCGTGGCCAACCTGTTCAACTTCGTGCTGAACCGGTACTGGACGTTCAGGGGCGATCGGCGGGCGCCGTTTGCGAAGGAGTTCCTTCCGTTCCTGGCGGTCGGCCTGGTCGCCCAGGCGGTAGGTCTGCTGATCCTCACGGTCCTGCGCAACCCCACCTCGCCGCTGTACCTGCCCGACCCCTGGTTCACCAGTGACGGACCTCCGTGGACCAAGCGCTTGTACTGGGCCCAGCTGATCCAGGTGATTTTGGTGATGCCGATCAACTTCGTCGTGAACAAACTGTGGACCTTCCGCGCCGTGCGCCGCCGCCACGCCGCGACCCTCGATTCGTAAGGTGGGCGCGTGTACCTGAAGTCCCTCACCCTGCGCGGCTTCAAGTCCTTCGCGTCCGCGACCACGCTCCAGTTCGAGCCGGGCATCACCTGCGTGGTCGGCCCGAACGGCTCGGGTAAGTCCAACGTGGTGGACGCCCTGAGCTGGGTGATGGGGGAGCAGGGAGCCAAGACGCTGCGGGGCGGCAAGATGGAAGACGTCATCTTCGCCGGCACGGCGGTGCGCGCCCCCCTGGGTCGGGCCGAGGTGAGCCTGACCATCGACAACTCCGACGGCGCCCTGCCCATCGACTACACAGAGGTGACCATCCGCCGGACCATGTTCCGGTCCGGGGGGTCCGAGTACGCCATCAACCGGCACCCGGCCCGCCTGCTCGACGTGCAGGAGCTTCTCAGCGACTCTGGCATCGGCCGGGAGATGCACGTCATCGTGGGGCAGGGTCAGCTGGACGCGATTCTGCAGGCTACCCCCGAAGTTCGCCGCGGGTTCATCGAGGAGGCGGCCGGCGTCCTCAAGCACCGCAAGCGCAAGGAGAAGGCGCTCCGCAAGCTCGAGGCCACGCAGGCCAACCTCGACAGGCTGGCCGACCTGGTCGGTGAGATCCGGCGGCAGCTCAAACCCTTGGGGCGGCAGGCCGAGGCGGCTCGGAAGGCGGCCGTCGTGCAGGCCGAGTTGCGGGACGCTCGCGCCCGATTGCTCGCCGACGAATACGTCCTGGCCACACTGGCTCTGGAGTCGGACTTGGCCGCCGAGGCTGAGTTGAAGGCCCGGCGAGCCGCCGTCGAGGAGGCGCTGTCCGTGGCGCGCGAGGACGAGGCGGCCGCGGAGGTGTCCGCCCGCGAGGCGGTGCCGGCCCTGAACCGAGCGCAGGAGACCTGGTATGCCCTGGCCGGCCTGCGGGAACGCGCCGCCAGCACGCTGTCGATCGCCAACGAGCGCGTCCGGAACGCCTCGACCGCCCCAGTCGGCGAGCGCCGCGGGCGCGAGCCCGAGGCGATCGAGGCCGAGGCGGTCGGCGTCCGAGCCGCCGAGGAGGCGCTCCTGGCCGAGGTCGCCGCGAGAGCGGACGCGTTGACGAAGGCCACGGCCGCGCGCGAGGCGGCCGAACGGGCGCACGCCGAAGCGGAAAGGCAGCACGCCGCGCAGCTGCGGGCCATCGCCGACCGGCGCGAGGGGCTGGCCCGGCTGGCCGGCGAGGTGCAGTCGCTCACGTCGCGCACCGAGGCGGCGGACGCCGAGATCGAGCGCCTGCGGGGCGCCGCCGACGAGGCGCGCCGCCGCGCCGATACGGCGCTCAGGCGGTTCACCGCGCTCGAGACCGAGATCGGCGGGGTGGCCGAGGGGGAGGCGGGCCTGGACGAGGCCTACGAGGCCGCCGAGGCCGCGCGAGCGTCGGAAGCCGACGAACTCGACGGGCTGCGGTCGGCCGAGCAGCGGGCTCAGCAGGAGCGCGCGGCCCTGTCCGCGCGACTCGAGGGGCTGGCGGTCAGCCTGGACCGCCGAGACGGCACCGGGGCGCTGCTCGCGGCGTCGCCCCAGGTCGACGGCGTCCTGGGTTCGGTCGGCGCGCTGGTCCGGGTCGATCCCGGATACGAGAGCGCCGTCGCGGCGGCGCTCGGCGCCGCGGCCGAGGCGGTCGCCGTGACCGGCATGGACGCCGCGCTCGAGGCCTTCGCGCATCTCAAGTCGGACGACCTGGGCCGCGCGGGGCTCTTGCTCGGCGGGGCCGCCCACGCGGACGGGCGGTCCGAGTGGCCCGAGCTGCCAGCGGGGGCACGCTACGTCGTGGACGCCGTCACGGCCGCCGACGCGGTCGCGCCCGCCCTGAGCCGTCTGCTGCGCAAGGTCGCGGTGGTGGACGGGCTGCCCGCCGCCCGGGCCCTCGTCGAGCGGCTGCCCGAATTGAGCGCCGTCACCCGGGAGGGCGACGTGCTGTCCACCTGGTTCTCCATAGGTGGATCCAGTGCCCGGCCGAGCCTGCTGGAGGTGCAGGCCGCGGTGGACGAGGCGTCGGAGGCGCTCGAGGCGGCCACGGCAGAGGCGGAAAGGATTGCCTTCGCGCGCGCCGCCTGCACTGCCCGCCTCGAGGATGCGCGCCGGGCGTCCGAGGCGGCTCTGGCGAGGCTGCACGAGTCCGACGCCCGCTACTCGGCGCTGGCCGAGCAACTCGGCCAGCTCAACCAGGCCGCGCGGGCGGCGCTGGCCGAGGCTGACCGACACGACGCGGCGATCGCACGCGCCGAGGCCGCGCGTCAAGAGGGGGCGGACGCGCTGGCCTCGCTGTCCGAGCGGCTGCGGGTGGCGCGCGAGACGACCCAGATCACCGAGGCAGACCCCGCAGACCGTGACCGGCTGGCCAGGGCGGCGTCCGCGGCGCGGCAGGCTGAGATGGAGGCCCGTCTGGCGCTACGCACCGACGAGGAGCGCGCCCGGGCCCTCGCCGGGCGCGCCGAGTCGCTCCTGCGCGCGGCGCACGCCGAACGCAACGCACGCGCCGAGGCCGATGCTCGGCGCGAGCAGGCCCGGCGGGAGGCGGCGGTGGCACGGTCCGCGGCGGTGGCTGCGCAGTGGCTGCTCGGCGTTATCGCGTCGTCGCAGGAGCAGGCCGGCCTGGCTCGGCGCCTCGCCGACGAGCGCCGGGCGGACGCCGACCGTCGCGTCCACGACGCACGCGGCCGCAGCCGCGAGCTCGCTCGCGAGTTCGAGGGGCTGGTCGACGTCGTGCACCGCGATGAGCTGGCCCGCGCCGAGCAGCGGATGAGAATCGAGGCGATCGCCGACAGGGCCCTCGACGAGTTGGGCCTGACCGCAGAGGTGCTCGCCACCGAGTACGGCCCCGACAAGCCGGTCCCGCTGCTGGCACGACCCGACGGCACCGCCTTCGATGCGGACGCCGACCCGTCCGGCCCCCGCCCCTACGTGCGCGCCGAGCAGGAGAAGCGGCTCCGGCTGGCCCAACGCAACCTCGACCTGCTTGGCCGGGTGAACCCCCTGGCGCTGGAGGAGTTCGAGGCGATGAGCGAGCGGCACCGGTTCCTCGCCGAACAGTTCGACGATCTCCGCCGCACGCGCGCGGACCTGCTCGGGATCATCGGCGACGTGGACGCCCGCGTCGAACAGGTCTTCGCCGAGGCGTACGCCGACGTGGAGGTGGCCTTTGCGGCTGCGTTCGCCCGCCTGTTCCCCGGCGGAGAGGGCCGCCTCGTGCTGACCGAGCCCGGCGACTGGCTCACCACCGGCGTCGACGTGGAAGCTCGCCCCGCCGGCAAGAAGATCAAGCGGCTCAGCCTGCTGTCCGGCGGGGAGCGGTCCCTGGTCGCGGTGGCCTTCCTCACCGCGCTGTTCACCGCCCGACCGAGCCCCTTCTACATCCTGGACGAGGTCGAGGCGGCGCTCGACGACGTCAACCTGGGCCGCCTGCTCGACATCTACGAGGAGCTGAGGGAGAACAGCCAGATGATCGTGATCACCCACCAGAAGCGCACGATGGAGATCGGCGACGCGCTGTACGGGGTCACCATGCGCGAGGACGGCGTGTCGACGGTCATCAGCCAGCGGATGCGCGAAAGCTGAGCGCCCGGGCTCGGGCATACTTGGGCACGGACAGGAGGTGGGCCTATGCCGATCGTGATCTTCACCATGCTCATGGTGCTCGTGCTCGCCGCCGTCGTGATCGCGGTCGTGGTTATGGGCATGGAGGGGACCGGGAGCGAGAAGCACCCCGAGATCGCCGACGCGATGGCGAAGACCGCCCGGCACCTCAACGGCGAGGGTGACCCTCCCCGCGCCCTGGTGGCCCTGTTCGACGAGATCGACGAGGTCCCTGATGTGCGCGAGTTGCCCGCCAAGATCCGGTCCATGGCCTCTGCGCGCTCCGCGGCGTCCGCGCGCTCCGCGGGTTCGGCGCTGTCGGCCAACTCGGCGAGTTCGGCCAGCTCGGCGGCCGAACCGGAGGCACCCGTGGGCGGCGACTCGCCGGCCTCCGGGACCTCTCCTCTGTCGGCGGAGACGCAGCGAGAGCTCCAGAGGCGCGCCGCCCTGGCAGCAGCACTTTCGGCTCTGGCCGAGGAACCGGTCGCCGATGCCGATCCCTACGGCGTGAAAAGCGTGCCCGACCGCCCTCGATTCGACGGGGCGCGCGAACCTCACGCCCCCAACGGCCGCCCCGCCGAGCAGGACGCTGTGGTCAGGGTGAGCCTGCCCGAGGCCGGCCGCCGGCGCTGAGATCCGCCGGGGGCGGGCATGTCCGGGCCCGCCGTTAGGATGGCGCCGTGACTCCCCTCATCGACCCCGTCGTTTGGATCGTCGTC
>JBKHWW010000132.1:0-21612 GCA_046566345.1 Actinomycetes bacterium | reverse complement strand
ATCACCTTCTACCAGTCCAAGCCGGAGGCGGTCTCCTACTTCCGTGGTCTGGCGGCCGACTTCACGACCTCACAAGGCGAGTTCCGCATCCTTCACGACATCTCCACGAACCTCTCCGCCAGCTTCGTGCGCAGCAATCCGCCGGACCTCGGCCTGCAGAACTACAACCTGGAGATGGCCCGGTTCATGGAGCGGGGTGCACTGTCCGACCTGTCCGACCTACCGCAGGCTGCCACCATCCGCGAGGACATCGTGGAACTGTCGAAGGCCTACCCGCAGTACCCCGGCCGAACGAGCGTGCTTCCGTACTCGGCGATGGCCGCGTCGGTGATCTACAACAAGCGCGTCTTCGATGACAACGGCGTCGAGGTACCCACCACCTGGGACGAGCTGCTGGACGTGTGCGAGCGACTCAAGAGCGCCGGGGTGACACCCATTTACGCGACCTTCATGGATCCGTGGACGATCATGCAGGGCTGGTTCGACTACCCGGCGGGCGGGATGGTGGATATCGCCGAGTTCTACCGTGCGATGAACGAGATCGGCGAGGGCGTCGGGCCCGACTCCGAGGTCTCGTTCCAGCGCACCATGCTGGGGCCGGTCCGGAAGATGGTGCAGCTGACCCAGTACATCAACGACGATGCCGCCAGCCGAGGCTACGGGGATGGCAACACCGCCTTCGCCAACGGCGCCGCGGGCATGATCTTCCAAGGACCGTGGGCATTCAGCGAGTTCGACAAGGTGGGCAACGACCTAGATCTGGGCACCTTCCCGCTGCCCGCCACTGATAACGCCGCAGACCTGAAGGTGCGCGTCAACATCGATCTGGCGCTCTGGGTCCCTGCCATGGCAGACGGCCAGGAGGGCGCGCGAGCTTTCCTCCAGCACCTGATGCGGCCGGAGATCCAGGATCCGTACAACGCGCAGTTCCTGGGCTTCGGCACCACCAAGGACGCCCCCCCGGTGACCGACCCCCGCATCATCGGGATGCAGCCGTTCTATGACTCGGGGCGCTTCTACATGGGCGCCTCGCAGTTCATCCCGAACAACCTCCCGGCCCCGAACTACTTCCAGTCGATCGCGCTGGGTGAGGAGCCGGAGCCCCTGCTGGCACAGCTCGACCGCGACTGGGCCCGGCTCGCCTTCCGCGGCTGACACAAGGAGAGCAATCCATGTCAAGCACAACAGCACACCGGGCCGGCGCACCGGACCCCACGCACCAGAGGCGGGCGAGGCAACGCATCGACCCGATCTACTGGTTCTTCCTGTTTCCCGCCGTGGCGGTGTTCACCTTGATGATCGTCTACCCCGCCGTCGAGGGCCTCACCATGAGTTTCACCAACTCGATCGGCTTCGGCGAGTTCGAGTGGGTCGGCTTCCGCAACTACATCGCGCTGTTCGGCGACGAGAACGTCTTGTCCTCCTACGGCTTCACGTTCCTCTTCGCCGCCGTGACCGTGATCCTGGTCAACATCATCGCCTTCGTTCTGGCGTTGGGGCTCACGGCGAAGATCAGGTTCACCAACCCGCTGCGGGCGGTCTTCGTCATCCCGATGGTGATCTCGGCGATCATCTACTCCTTCGTGTTCCGCTTCCTGTTCAACAACTCGCTGCCGCTGCTCGGGCAGGCGCTGGGGAACGAGACGCTGTCGACGAGTTTGTTGGCCAACCCCGACTGGGCCTGGTTCGCCATCGTCATCGTGACCACGTGGGGCTCCATCCCCAGCGCCATGCTGATCTACATCGCCGGGCTCATGACGGTGCCGGGCGAGGTGTACGAGGCCAGCTCGATCGACGGCGCAACGCCGTGGCGGAACCTCGTACACATCACGCTGCCCCTGGTGGTGGGCTACGTCGGGATCAACATCATCATCGGCTTCAAGAACTACTTGGCCGTCTACGACCAGATCGTCGGTCTCACCCAGGGGGGCCCCGGCACTGCAACCCGAAGCGTCGCCTTCACCATCTTCGCCGGCTTCAGTGGCGGCGATTACGCCTACCAGATGGCCAACGCGGCCGTCTTCTTCCTCATCACGATCGTCATCGCGCTGGCGCAGCTGCGCCTCACCCATGGAAGGCCGACCGGAGCATGACCGCTACCCTCGCATCCCCCAGTGCCAGCCCCACGCCCAAGGCGTCCCGCCGCGGCCGCATCGGCCAGGAGAAGACCAACTGGACGGTCACCATCCTGCTGATGGTCGCCGCGCTGACGGTCCTCGTGCCGCTTTACGTCACCGTCATGATGGCCTTCAAGACCACCCAGCAGTCAACCGACCTTAACGCCTTCAGCGTGCCCAGCCCGTGGAGCGTGAGCGGTTTCGTCGAGGCGTGGAGCCTGACGAACTTCCCGCGCGCGTTCCTCGTCTCGTTCGTCGTGACCCTCGTGGCGGTGACCGGCGCGATCCTGGTCTCGTCGATGGCCGCGTACGCGATCGTCCGCAACTGGGAGCACAAGGCCTTCCGTTACTCGTTCTTCTACCTGCTCGCTGCCATGTTCATCCCGTTCCCCGTGGTCGCCCTTCCCCAGGTTCGGCTGACCGGCATCTTGGGGCTGGACAACTACGCCGGCGTCGCCATTCTGCACATCGTGTTCGGGCTCGCGTTCAACACGCTGCTCTTCAGCACCTTTCTGCGCTCGATCCCGATCGAACTCGAAGAGTCGATGCGTATCGATGGCGCCAGCACATGGCAGACCTTCTGGAAGTTGATCTTCCCCCTGTTGTCCCCGATGGCCGCGACGGTGGGCATCTTCGTCTTTCTCGGCTCCTGGAACGACTTCATGATGCCCTCCCTGATCATCTCCCAGCCCGAGTGGCAGACGATCCCCGTGGTCAACAACATCTTCCAGACCCAGTTCAGCAACAACTACAACGTCAGCTTCGCGTCCTACCTGATGGCGATGGCTCCCGCGATCCTCGTCTACATCTTCGCGCAACGCTGGGTGATGTCCGGGCTGACCCAGGGCGCCATCAAGTGACCGTCGCGATGACCCGGCGCGCAAGCCGGGCAAGCGCCCTCCCGCCAGCACGTCACACGCAACCCAAGGAAGACTCATGACCACAGCTCGCCAGCAGACCGCCCCCGCCTCCCGCCCCGACGGTTGGTGGCGCTCCGCGGTCGTCTACCAGATCTACCCACGGTCGTTCCAGGACTCCAACGGCGACGGGATCGGCGACATCCCGGGCATAACCAGCCGCCTCGACTACCTGGCCGAGCTCGGCGTCGACGTGCTGTGGCTGTCACCGGTCTACCGCTCACCGCAGGTCGACAACGGCTACGACATCAGCGACTACCAAGACATCGACCCGCTGTTCGGCACCCTGGAGGACCTCGACGAGCTGATCACTCAGGCTCACGCGCGGGGCCTCAAGCTGATGATGGACTTGGTCGTGAACCACACCTCCGACCAGCACCCGTGGTTCGTCGAGTCTCGCGATCCCGCCTCACTCAAGCGCGACTGGTACTACTGGCGCCCGGCCCGCCCAGGCCGCGAACCGGGTACCCCCGGCGCGGAGCCCGACGACAGCGCAGCCGCGTTCGCCCCCTCGGCCTGGACGTACGACGAGGCGAGCGGCGAGTACTACCTGGGGTTCTTCAGCCCCGGCCAACCGGACCTCAACTGGGAGAACCCCGAAGTCCGGCACGCCATTCACCAGATGATGCGCTGGTGGGTGGCACGCGGTGTCGACGGCTTCCGCATGGACGTGATCAACCTCATCTCAAAGCCAGCCGAACTGACCTCAGGCTCACCGATCTTGAACCCGACTGCGGGCTTCGGCGACATCGCGAATGGCCCTCGTCTGGACGAGTTCCTCGCCGAGATGAACCGCGACGTGGGCCTCGACGAGCTCAATCTCCTCACCGTCGGGGAGATGCCCGGCTCGACGGTGGAGGTGGCGCGGCGCGTCACCGACCCAGGACGGCACGAGCTGAACATGGTCTTCACCTTCGAGCACGTGTCCCTCGACCAAACGCCCGCCAGCAAGTGGGACCTCTCCGAGTTGTCCCTGCCCGCCCTGAAGCGCAACCTCGCACGCTGGCAGTACGGCCTTGCCGAGTCGGGCTGGAACTCGCTCTACCTCGACAACCACGATCAGCCGCGAGCGGTCTCCCGCTTCGGTGACGACTCCCCCAAACACCGGATCCACTCTGCGAAGACCCTGGCAACGGTGCTACACCTGCACAAGGGCACCCCGTACGTGTACCAGGGCGAAGAGCTCGGCATGACCAACGCCCCGCTGACCCAGATCGAGCACTATCAGGACGTCGAGTCGCTGAACTACCACGCCCTCGCCACCGCCGCCGGCATCCAGGGGCCCGACGTGCTGCGCTCCCTGGCAGCGAAGAGCCGCGACCATGCCCGCACGCCGGTGCAGTGGGACGCCGGCGAGCACGCTGGCTTCACCACCGGCATCCCCTGGTCTGAGGTCAACCCGAACCACACCACGATCAACGCTTCAGCGGCGCTCCGCGACCCCGGCTCGGTCTTCGCGCACTTCCAGCGCCTGATCGCGCTCCGGCACGAGAACGAGGTCGTCCGCACAGGCCGGTTCGAGCTTCTCCTCCCTGACCATGACCGGATCTGGGCCTTCACCCGCACACTGGGCGACGAAACCCTCCTAGTCCTGGCCAACTGCTCCTCAGAGGCCTCGGACATCCCGGCCGATGCCCTGCCCGACCTCTCCACAGCCCATGTGGTGCTGGGCACACACGACCACCCGGTCGACGCCGAGTTGGCGGCTTGGGAGTCCCGCATAGTCCGCCTTCCGTAGGCGAAGCCCTCCCACGACCAAGAGCCGAAAGGAACTGCCCAATGTCCATCGACCAGGAGACGGTCGTCACCAGCCCGGGCGCCGAGTGGTGGCGCCAGGCCGTCGTCTACCAGATCTACCCGCGAAGCTTCGCCGACAGCAACGGCGACGGCATAGGCGACCTGCCAGGGATCCTTTCGCGCATTGACTACCTCGCCGGGCTCGGCATCGACGCGGTGTGGCTGAGCCCCTTCTATCCGTCGGCCTTGGCCGACGGGGGCTATGACGTGGCGGACTATCGCGACATCGACCCGCGGATCGGCACGCTCGCCGACTTCGATGCCCTCATCGCGGAACTGCACAGGCATCGCATCCGGATCCTGATCGACATCGTGCCGAACCACACGTCGAACCTGCACCCGTGGTTCCAGGAGGCGCTCGCCGCCGAACCCGGTTCGAAGGCGCGGGAACGCTACATCTTCCGCGACGGCACCGGGGCCGACCGGACGCAGCCGCCCGCGGACTGGGTCTCGCTGTTCGGCGGCAGCGCCTGGGACCGTGTGCCGGACGGTCAGTGGTACCTGCACACCTTCGCCGCGGAGCAGCCGGACCTCAACTGGGGGAACCCCGAGGTGCGCGCCGAGTTCCTGGACATCCTGCGCTTCTGGGCTGATCGCGGCGTCGACGGGTTCCGCGTCGACGCCGCGCACATGCTCGCCAAGGACTTGCGCGATCCGTTGCCCACCCAGGCCGAGCTCGACGCCCACCCCCGGGACGGCAGCCACCCCACCCTCGACAGGGACGAGCTCCAGGAGATCTACGCCGAATGGCGCACGGTGTTCAACGCCTACGATCCCCCACGCACGGCCGTCGCGGAGGCGGCCGTGCACGCCTCCCGGGTGCCCCTCTACGCGAGCCCCAGCACCCTGGGTCAGTCGTTCTTCTTCGACCTGCAGCTGTCCGACTACGACGCCCCGAGCTTTCGACGCATCATCACGGGCTGCCTGGTCGTCGCCGCCACCTCCGGCTCCTCGGTGACCTGGGTTCTGTCCAATCACGACACCGTCCGGCACGCCAGCCGCTACGGCACCCCCTTCCCGGGAGCCCTGCCTGACGGGACCCCCCTCCGCAAGCACGGGGGCGACTGGCTGATGGCCGGAGGTGACCCTGTCCAGATCGACGCCGCCCGAGGGCTGCGCCGGGCCCGCGCGGCCTCGCTCTTCCTGCTGGCACTCCCCGGCTCGGCCTACCTGTACCAGGGCGAGGAACTCGGCCTGCAGGAGGTGGCCGAGATTCCCGACGAGGCACGCCAGGACCCTTCGTTCTTCCGCAACCGTGAGGTCGAGGTGGGGCGTGACGGCTGCCGGGTTCCGCTGCCGTGGACCCGCACCGGACGCTCCTACGGCTTCGGCAACGGCAGCGCTCACTTGCCGCAGCCGCTGTGGTTTGCCGGGTACTCAGTGGAGGCCGAGGAAGCGGACCCGGAATCCACGCTGTCGCTTTACCGCCGCGCCCTGGCGCTCCGACGGGGCCTGCTGACCGGCGAATCCCTGGAATGGGTCGAGACAGGCCGTGACGACGTCCTCCACTTCCGCCGCCCGAACGGGTGGGAAGTGGTCTCCAACTTCGGCACCCGTCCCTTCCCTTTGCCCGCGGGCGACGTCCTGCTGACGTCGGATCGCCTCTCCGAGTCGCTGCCCGCGGAGACCACCGTCTGGCTGAAGGCCTGATTTACGGGCTTTCGGTCAGAGCTTGGCCTGCCACTTCTCCGTCCAGACCAGGTCGTTGGGCTCGCCCTTGAACTCGCTTTTGCCCTCGAGCTTGTCGAGCGTGGCCACCACGTTGGCGTCGTTGGGGTGGTAGGCGTTCACGTAGCACTTCACCATCGTCGCATCGTGCAGGTGGGTGGTGAAGTTGTGGCTGACCATGAAGGTCGGCACCTCGTGGACGTACCACGGGCACTCGTTGCTCATGGCGGTCTTCCACTGGATCCGGTAGTTGTTCTGCGCCCCGTAACCGATCACCTCGGCGAGGATCAGGGCGGCGTCCACCTCGTCGCGGTACTTCAGCGTCGGGCCCTTCACGCGCGTGGTGCCGTCGTTGACCGTCACCTCGTACCCGCGCTCCGTGAGCAGCTCGATGTAGGTGTTGAGCATCTTGGGGTCGCCGCCCCCGGTGATCCCGCCGACCTCACCGGTCAGGTGGTAGATGCGGATGCGCTTGTGGTCGGTCGGGTTGAGCGGAAGCTGGTCGAGGGTGTTCTTAACCAGCGTGATGCCCAGATCGGCCGCCTCGTCGCGCATGCGGAGGTGCTCGGCGCAGCCGACGACCTCGAGGTCCGCGCGCGTCCGCAGCAGGGTGCCCGCGGCCTTCTTCTCGTGCAGGCGCAGCTTGGCCTTGAGCCCCAGGATGCGCCGGTTCGCGTCGTCGAGGCGCTCTTTGGAGATGACGCCGTTCTCGACGCCGGCCTTCATGAAGCCGAAGTCTTCCTCCAGATTGTTGAAGAAGAGGAACGCGTCGCAGCCGGCGGCAATCGACAGCGGCACGTAGTCTTCACGGCGCATGGCCGAGGTCATGCCGAGCATGTGCGAGGCGTCGGTGATGATGGCGCCGTTGAAGCCGAGCTGGGTCTTCAGCAGGCCGTTAAGCAGTTCGTCGGCCAGGGTCGCGGGCAGGATGTCGGCGTCCTTGAGGGCAGGATTGAGCTTCTGCTGGTAGTACGGGAGGGCGATGTGGCCGGCCATGACCATCTCGACGCCGTTGGCGATGTGCGCGGAGTAGACCTTGCCGAAGGAGGCGTCCCACTCCTCGGGGGACAGCTCGTTGACCCCGAGCACCAAGTGCTGGTCGCGCTCCTCGGTGCCGTCCCCGGGCCAGTGCTTGATGCAGGTGAGGATGCCCGACTCGCGCTGGCCCTCGACGAACGGAATCGTGTACTTGATCACGTCGTCGGCGTTGGTGCCGTACGCCCGCGTGTTGACGATCGTGTTGCGCCAGTTGACCAGGATGTCGACGCACGGGTCGAAGTTGAGGTTCGCGCCGATGGCATTCATCTCACGCCCGGAGACGTAGCCGGCGTTGCGCGCGACTTCGACTGACCCGGACGCCTCGGTTTGGGCGCCGGAGGCGATGTAGGTGCCGTCGCTCATGGCGCCGTTACCACCGGAGTCGCAGTTTGCGGCGATCAGCAGCGGGATCTTCGAGGCGGTCTGGAGGCGATTGAGCAGATCCTGGACCTTGTCGGAGGTCCCGCCGTGGTAGCGCGCCACCCCGATGTGGAACTTCTCGATGATCTGTTCGGCCGTGTACGGGTTGCCCGAGAAAGAGTCCTCGCCGAAGAAGAACAAGTTGGTGAACAACTGGCCGACTTGTTCGTCCAGGGACATGCCGGCGAGGGTCTCCTCGACCCAGGCGACCTGGTCGTCGTCGAGGTTGTAGGGAGTGGCCTTGAGGTCCACGAGCTTGGGCATGATGGGTCCTTTCCGTGGGACGCCGCGGCGTCCGGAGTGTCAGGGGGTCACTTGACCTTGGGCATGGGCACGGACTTGTTACCGGAGACGGTCTCCCACGGAACCTGGTCGGGGAGGTAGCTGTTGAACTCGTCGATGAGGGCCCGCTGGTACTCGCCGGCGAACGTGCCGCCGAGGAACTTGCCGAGGGCCTCGTCCTTGAACCGCGCCCAGCTGTACTTCTCGTTACCGGGCAGGATCGGGTAGTAGAGGCAGCCAGCCTTGAAGGAGGCGTCGCGGTCGCCGGGGGCGTCGCCGATGAGCATGATCTTGTCGTCGTCGTACTTGCCCTTGGCGGCGTACTGGACGTGCTCCGCCTTGGAGCCCATCTCCTGTCCGGCGATGATGTGCATGTACTGGGCGATGCCGTGGGCGTTCCACTCGTACTCCAGGGCGTGCAGTGGCGTCGCCGACACGGTCATGCAGTCCACGTCGTCCTGCATCGCGATCATGGCCTCACGGACGCCGGGGAACGGGCCGCAGCCGTGGACCATGTCGGCGATGGACGCGTTCACCGCGTCACCCCACCGGATCGCGCGGGCGATGGTGTCGGAGGGATGGTCGGCGTAGTACTTCGCGATGCCCTTGTCCGACAGGGGATAGCCGGGGTCCGCGCAGAACTCGGCGAGTTCGGGGTAGTCGGGGATCGTCACCCCGCGCTCGGCGACTTCGGTGCGGTCGCGCAGCAGGTCGAGCAGCTGCTTCAGCGCCAGCCACCGGTTGAGGCCTCTGGTGACCGAGCCCAGGTTCACGAACAGCGCCGTCTGGCGGGCCAGTGTCGAGATCGGCTGAAGGTCCCAGTGCTTGATGTAGCAGGGCGTGAAGCACTCCTGATGCTTGATGTCCATGGCGTCCATGGCGCAGCCGTCGGAATCGATGCCCACGAAGAACTTCTTGGTGGGGACGAAGTCGACGAGCGGCTGGGCTGCTTCCGGGTGCTGGCTCACGAGGGCCCTCCTTGGCGACGTGGGTTCGAGCCCCCATTCTGGCGGCGCGTTTTCGCCACCGCTGGCGAACTCGGGAAATCGGCCGGGCGCCGCCCCGGGGTCAGAACAGGCCGCGGACCAGGTCGGGACTCAGCGCGTCCAGGTCGTCCAGCACGGCATGGCAGCGGGCCAGGAGGCCGGCCGCGGGCGGATGGAACCTCGGTGGCACCGCGATCACCTTCATGCCGGCGGCCAGCGCGGACGCCAGCCCGTTGGTGGAGTCTTCGATGGCCACGGTCGCGGCCGGCTCGACGCCCAGCAGCGCGCAGGCGGCCAGGTAGCCATCGGGTGCCGGCTTGCCGCGGGGCACCTCTTCGGTGGAGACGACGACGCCCACCAGGTCGCGGACGCCGAGCAGCTCCAACCCGGCCTCGATCAGGACGCGGGGCGAACTGGAGGCGACGGCGAGGGGCGCGAGTTCGGCCATCCGACGGACGGCGTCCGTGGCGCCGTGGAGGATACGGATGTCCCCGGAGCGATAAGCCTCGACCATGGCGTCGATCGTGGCCTTCGCGGCCTCCTCCGGCGTGCCGCCCAGTCCAACGGCCTCGGCCAGGTAGGTAGACCACTCTCGCGTGCTCATTCCCATCATCGCTTGCGTGGCACCCTCGGGCCACGGTACGCCACGGGCGCCGGCGAGCCCGCGGCGGATGACGTCCCAGGTCTCCTCGGAGTCGGTCAACGTGCCGTCCATGTCGAAAACGACCGCGTGCGGGAGCTGCCTGTCTGCCGTCATGGCCTCATCCAACCACGGCGCGGGGGAGGGTCGTGGGGGCCCAGGCGGACAGGCGCCAGTCGATCGGGTGGGCACCCTGGGCGGTCAGCGCCTCGTTGGCGCGGGAGAAGGGTCGGGACCCGAAGAACCCGCTGCGGGCGGACATAGGGGAGGGATGTGCGGACGTGATGCACGGGACCCCGGCGAGCCGCGGCTGCAGCGACTGTGCGTCACGGCCCCACAGAATCGCCACCAGCGGGCCGCCGCGGGCCGTGAGCGCGTCGATCGCGCAGTCGGTGACCTGTTCCCACCCCTTGCCGCGGTGGGACGCCGGCGCTCCCGGCCGCACCGTCAGCGCGCGGTTCAACAGGAGGACGCCGCGCTCGAACCACTCCGTCAGATCGCCGTGGGCCGCAGGCGGGATGCCGAGGTCGTCGGACAGCTCGGCGTAGATGTTTTGCAGCGAGCGTGGCAGCGGCCGCACGTCCCGGGCCACAGCGAAGGACAGCCCGACCGCGTGCCCCGGGGTCGGGTACGGATCTTGGCCGACGATGAGCACACGCACATCAGCCAGCGGCCGAGTGAAGGCGCGCAGCACGAGCGGCCCCGAGGGCAGGTACGTGCGACCGTCCGCCTGTTCGGCCCGCAAGAAGTCGCCCATCGCCCGGACGCGGCCGGCGACCGGCGACAGCGCGGCCGCCCAGTCGGGAGCGACGAGATCATCCAGGGTGCGCGCGGTCACGCCCGTCAGGGTAGTCGCGCCCTGGGCACCGGACGGGTTGTCGGACCCCCCCGCTAGGCTGGCGCGCGGTGAAAGGAACCCCGTGTCGCTGATCAACGCTCTGTCTCGCCTGCTCTCCGCGGCGGACGCCGCGCCCCGCCAGCTCGAACCGGCGCCCCCCGTGGTCGTCGTCGCGCCGCCGCCCGAACCGTCGCTGCTGCCCCTGGAGCCGCACGTCCCAGCCGGCCTCACCATCGCCGCCGGCTACGCCTGGCGCCTGGTGGCTCTGGTCGCCGCGGGCGCCGTCGTCGTGGTGGGCCTGCAGTACTTCTCCAACGTCACGGTGCCCGTCGCCGTGGCCATCCTGCTCGCGGCGATGCTGTTTCCGATCGTCGAGAAGTTGGTCTCGTGGGGGTGGCCGCGCCTGGCGGCAGCCCTCACCGCTTTGTTGGGCATGCTCCTCCTCATCGCGGGCCTGCTCGTTTTCGTCGGCACGCAGGTCGTCGCCGAGTGGCCGCAACTGGTCGACCAGTCGATCGACGGGTTCGAGTCCCTGCTGCGCTGGTTGAACTCGGGCCCGCTGGCCATCGACTCGACCCAGCTGGGTCAGTGGTTCGACACGGCTCGAGCCTGGCTGGAGTCCCAGGCGACCGCGCTGGCCGCCACAGCAGCCACGGTAGGGGCCGCGTTCGGCACCTTCTTGGCCGGCGCGGCGACCGCCCTGGTGGCAGCCTTCTTCTTCGCGTACCAGGGCCGACACATCTTCTCTTCGGGCATCTCGCTGCTCATCCCGGCGCAGTACCGGGCCGCCACCGACAACGCGGCTCAGCGGGGCTGGAAGTCCCTGGTGGCCTACATGCGCTCGGCGGTGATCGTCGCCGCGGTGGACGCGGTTGGCGTGGCGACGTTCGCCTTCTTCCTCAACGTGCCACTGGTCGCCGCGCTGCTCGCGTTGACCTTCTTCCTGTCCTTCATCCCGATCGTGGGCGCGGTCACGGCGGGCGCGGTGGCCGTCGTGCTCGCGCTGGTCACCCAGGGTTGGGTGGCGGCGCTCATCATGCTCGGCGGCACGATCGCCGTCATGCAGATCGAGGGCAACTTCCTCCAGCCGCTGGTCATGGGCAGCGCCGTCGACGTGCACCCCCTCGCCGTCCTGCTCGGCATCACCGCGGGTGCGGTGGTCGCCGGCATCCTCGGCGCCCTGATGGCAATCCCGGTGGTCGCCTTCACCGTCGCGTTCGTCAAGGCGATCCGCAACCCGACGCCAGCACCCGAGGCCTTACCAAAATGATAAGCAGGGGTTACCATTCTTGCCATGAGTGACCCCGATCTTTCGACGATCTTGGCCGATCTTGCGGCTGGCCGCATCGACGCCGCTGAAGCAGCCCGTCGCATCGCTGCCGCCCAGAAGGCGGACGCGGCGGCGTCCGGCGCCCCCCACGAGCACGACGAGCCCTCCGGCCCCACCGGGGTCAAGGGCACCGACCGGGTGATGATCCGCGCCGTCGGGCGCCGGCTCACGGTCGTCGGCGACCCGAACGTGGCGACGGCGTCCGTCACCGGCGAGCACGTGCTCCGTCGGCAGGGTGACGTGCTCGAGATCGCGGCCGAGGGTGAGGTCGGGCCTAAGCTCGAGGGCTTCAGCGTCCTGAACCCACCCAAGAGCTTGGACGACCTGCGTGGCCTTACCTTCGCGCGGGGTTTGACCGTGCGGGTCAACCCGGCGATCGAGGTCGACATCGAGCTCACGGCGGGCAGCCTCACCGTCCAGCAGGTCCCGTTCCTGGGTCGAGTTCGGGTCACCGCGGGCGGGGTCGCGGTGCACGGCGTCCGCCGGGTGACCGACGCGCTGGTCCAGGCCGGGTCGGGGACGTTCGAGGGCCCCATCAACACGGGCCGCTCGCGGCTCAAGGTCGAGTCCGGCTCGCTCACCCTCACACTGGCCCCTCGTGCGTCGGTCACCGTCCGCGCCCAGACGCAGCTCGGCCGGGTGGTCTGGCCCGACGACGGCGGCGCCCCCGACGAGGTGGTCTTCGGCGCCGGGGCGGCGCGGCTTGACCTCGAGGTCGTCATGGGGAGCGCGACGGTCAAGAAGGCGGACGCCTGATGGCACACACGCACCGCGCCCTGTCCGTGTGTCCCGTCTGTGGCGAGGGGCTCTCCGTCACCCGCCTGGGCTGCTCCGCGTGCGGAACGGAGCTGGTCGGCTCGTTCGCCCGGTGCCCCTTCTGCGCGCTGGACGACGCCGACCTCGACCTGCTCCGCGTCTTCCTGGTCTCCCGGGGCAACCTCAAGGAGGTAGAGAAGCATCTCGGGGTCTCCTACCCGACCGCGCGGTCCCGCTTCAATGCGGTGCTCGACCGGCTCGGCCTCCTCGGCGACGCCGAGCCCGAGCCCACCGAGCCCGCCGACGAGGAGTCCCCGACCGAGGCCGCGCCACCTGAGCGAGACGACTCGGCGCCGGACGGCCCCGGGGGAGACGAGGTGCGCGACCAGGTGTTGGCGCAGGTGGCCGCTGGCGTCCTCTCGCCCTCGCTGGCGGCCGAGCTGCTGGGGCGCCTGCGCTAGGTCAGCCGGTGAAGACCGCGAAGTCGAGCACGGTCACCTCGATGATCTTGCCGGTGGGCGCCTCGTAGGAGACCTTCTGGCCCTTCTTGGCGCCGAGGATCGCGGTGCCGAGAGGTGACTGGGGGCTGAACACCTCAGTGCCGGTGTCGGTGACGCCCATCAGCTCGCGCGATCCGAGAAGGAACGTGTCGGTGTCGTCAGGGTCGTCGTCGTAGGCGATCGTTACCGTCATGCCGGGCGCGACCTTCTTGCTGGAGGCCGGGGGCTCGCCGATCTGGGCATCCCTCAGCATGGCCTCGAGCTGGCGGATCCGCGCTTCCTGATGACCCTGCTCGTCGCGGGCTGCGTGGTAGCCCCCGTTTTCGGAGAGGTCGCCCTCTTCGCGCGCCTGCGCGATCTTTGCGGAGACGGCGGCGCGGCCCACGCTCTTGAGCTGCTCCAGTTCACCGGAGAGCTTGTCGTAGGCCTCCTGGGTCAACCAGACCGTGGAAACGTGTGAATCAGACATCGGGACAGTCTACCTCAGCGAGCCTGACACCCCTGGACCGAGACCGAGGTGGCGCGCTTGAGGGTCCTGATCGTCAGGCGATGCGTCTCCAGCGTGACCTCAGAGGGGGCCAGCTCGAGCGGGTACTGGCCGACCGTGTCGTAGGTCACGGCCTGGGCGATGATGGTGCAGGTGGCCGGACGCGAGGGGTCCGGCCGCTGGGTGGTCACCACGGCGTCCACGGTCTGGTCGGAGGTGACGACGAAGCTGTCCAGACGCGCCGTGACGGCGGGGTTGGCGCCGTACGTCGCCGACCACACCAGCCAGGCGCCGCCGGTCGCCGCCAACGCCGCCGCGAGGGCGATCCACAGCCACCCCGGCGTCCGGCGCTGGGGATAGCGGCGTGCGATGCGTTCGGCGTCGGTCAGGGCGTGCACACCCCCATTCTGCCTGCCGGCGCCGTTGGTGGGAGAATGGGCGGCATGCCTGAGCACATGCAGACCAGGGTGGACGCTGCCGGGGAGCCGCTGCGCCTGCTCGCGGTGCACGCACACCCCGACGACGAGGCAAGCAAGGGTGCCGCCACGGTGGCGCGGTACGTGGCCGAAGGCGTCCAGGTGATGGTGGTCACCTGCACGGGCGGAGAGCGCGGCGACATCCTCAACCCCCGGCTGGACACCCCCGAGAACTGGGCCGACATCGTGTCGCTGCGCGTCGCCGAGATGGCGCGCTCCTGCGAGGTGCTCGGCGTCCAGCACGCGTGGCTGGGCTATGTGGACTCGGGTCTGCCCGAGGGCGATCCGTTGCCGCCCCTGCCCGAGGGATGCTTCGCGCTGTGCGACCTGGACGAGGCGGCGACCAAGCTGGCCGGCGTCATCCGCGGGTTCAGGCCCCACGTGCTGACGACGTACGACGAGAACGGCGGCTACCCGCACCCCGACCACATCCGCACCCACGAGGTGTCGATGCGGGCGGTGGAGCTCGCCGCCGATCCGGGGCTCGTCGGCGACCTGGGTGAGCCGTGGGCCGTGCTGAAGGTCTACTTCAACATGACGTTCCACCGGGCGCGAGCCGCGGCCCTGGACGCGGCGATGCACGAGCACGGCTTGGTCTCGCCCTACCGCGAGCGGCTGGCGTCCTGGCCCGAGGACCCCACCCAAACCGCCCGCCTGACCACGTTCGTGCCGTGCGCGGACTACTTCGACGTGCGTGATGCGGCGCTGCTGGCGCACGCCACCCAGATCGACCCCGACGGCTTCTGGTTCGCGGTGCCGATCTCACTGCAGCAGAAGGCCTGGCCCACGGAAGACTTCCAGCTCGCCCGATCGCGCGTGGCCACCACGCTGCCCGAGGACGACCTCTTCGCGGGGATCGGCACCGACGCCGGGGATAAGCTGGGCCCGTGGTCATACTCGATCTAGGGTCGTCCCAGGCCCCCGGCTGGCTCGCGTTCGCCCTGGCGCTGGTGCTGATGGCGGTGCTCGCCCTGCTGTGGCTGAGCATGCGCAAGCACCTGCGCCGCGCTGACTACCCCGACCTCCCCGAGGCGCCGGCCCAGGGCGCCGAGGTGCCGCACAGCCCGGGCTCGCCGGTGGCCTAGCCGATGCCGAACCGCCTCGCGACCTGCACCAGCCCGTATCTGCTCCAGCACGCGACCAACCCCGTCGACTGGTGGCCGTGGCGGCCCGAGGCCTTCGCCGAGGCCCGCCGCCGTGACCTGCCCGTGCTGGTGTCAGTGGGCTACTCCGCCTGCCACTGGTGCCACGTGATGGCGCACGAGTCCTTCGAGGACGCCGAAGTCGCCGCCCTGGTCAACGAGTTCTTCGTGCCGATCAAGGTCGACCGCGAGGAGCGCCCCGACGTCGACGCCGTGTACATGCGCGCCACCCAGGCCCTGACCGGTCGCGGGGGTTGGCCGATGACGGTGTTCGTGACCCCCGAGGGCGAGCCGTTCTTCGCCGGCACCTACTTCCCGCCGGTGCCCACGGCGGCCCAGCCGTCGTTCACCCAGGTCGTCACGGCTCTGGGCGAGGCGTGGCGCGATCGCCGCGACGAAGTGCTCGCGTCGGCGTCCGCCATCGTGGAGCAGTTGACCCAGATCAACGCCCTGCCGGAGGCGTCCAACCCGCCCCAGGTGTGGGAGGCGCTGGACGCCGTGAGCGCCGACTTCGACCTGCTGCACGGCGGGTTCGGGGGAGCGCCGAAGTTCCCGACGCCGATGCTGGTGGACGCGCTGCTCGTCAAGGGCGACGCTGGCACCCTCGACCTCGCGCAACGCAGCCTCGAGGCGATGGCTCGCGGCGGGATCCACGACCAGGTGGGCGGCGGGTTCCACCGCTACGCGGTGGACGCGGGCTGGGTGGTGCCGCACTTCGAGAAGATGCTCTACGACAACGCGCTGCTGTTGGGCACCTACACGCGCGGCTGGCGCCGGACGCCGCAGCACGAGGCCCAGCTCCGCGGGCTGTACGAGCGGGTGGTTCGAGGGATCGTGGGCTGGCTGCGACGCGAGATGACCACCCCCGCCGGGGCGTTCGCCGCATCCCTGGACGCCGACTCCGCCGACATCCGCGGCATGGCGCACGAGGGCATTTACTACACGTGGAGCCCCGAACTCCTCGCCGACGCGCTCGGCCCCGATGCAGAGTGGGCCGCCGACGTCTTCCACGTGACCCGCGCCGGGACGTTCGAGCACGGGCTCTCGACGCTGCAGTTGCGGGGTGCGCCCGACCCCGACCGTTTGGCGTCGGTGGCGGCCCGCCTGCTGGACGCACGGCAGCACCGCTTCGCTCCCCCCCGGGACGGCAAGGTGGTCGCCTCCTGGAACGGGTGGACGATCGACTCGTTGCTGTGGGCGGCGATGGTCTTCGGTGAGCGCGACTGGCTCGAGGGGGCGGTACGGGCCGCCGACCACCTCTGGTCGGTGCACTGGAACGCAGACGGGCTCGCGCGCACTTCGCTGGACGGCGTCGTCAGCGACGTCCAGGGATTCGCCGAAGACTACGGCGCCGTCGCGGGCTCGTTCGCCCGGCTCGCGGGGGTGCTCGGCGACTCAGCCTGGCTCGACCGGGCGATCCTGCTCCTCGAGCAGGCGATCGAGCGGTTCGGCGCCGACGACGGCGGTTTCTACGACGCCGCCCCCGGCGACCTCTTCAGCCGACCCCGCGATGTCCAGGACAACCCGACCCCCTCGGGCACGATGGCGATGGTGGCTGCCCTGCGCACGGCGGGCCTGCTCGCCGACCGCGCGGACCTCCTTCACCGGGCGGACGCCGCCGCCCGCACCACGTGGGGCACCGTCGAGGCTGCGCCGCGCTTCGCGTCCGCCGCCCTCGGCGACGTCCTGGCGGCTGACGAAGCGCGCACGGGACTCCGCCCGGCGGTCGCCGTGGTGCTGGACGCCGACGGCGACCCCCTCAACGACGCCGCCCGGGCCGTGTGGCGGATGGCCCCGGCCGCGACCGTCGTGGTCAGCGGGCGCCCCGGCACCACCGGGTTCGCCCATCACTTCGAGGGACGTCCGCCAGTCGGGGCCGGGACGCCGGCGTCCGCCCTGCTCACGCGGGCCCGAGTCGGGGTCGGCGGACAGGTGGACGCCGGGGAGTACGACGAGCACGAGGTGGTCCCGCTCGTGGAGACCGTCTACGTCTGCCGGGGCGAGACGTGCTTCGCGCCGGCGCGGACGGTCCAGGACCTGCGCCAGGCCCTCTGGAGCCGTGCCTGAGGCGAGCCGGGGAAGGTCAGCGCAGGACGACGATGGCGATCGCCGTGAAGTGGCACAGGGCGGCCACGATCGTGCAGGCGTGGAAGATCTCGTGGTAGCCGAACCATGCCGGTGACGGGTCGGGCGACTTCCGGGCGTAGACGACCGCGCCGGCGGTGTAGACCAGGCCGCCGAGCAGGATGAGGGCAACGATCAGCGGTCCACCGGCGTTCCAGAAGGGGACCAGCCATCCGACGGCGACCCAGCCCATCGCGATGTAGAGGCTCGTGTACAGCCAGCGCGGCGCGGCCATCCAGCCCACCTTGATGGCGATGCCGAGAGCCGCGATGGCCCACACCAGGGCGAGCAGAAGCGTCGCGCCGGCCGGCTCGAGCAGCATCAGGGCCAGGGGCGTGTAGGTGCCGGCGATGAACAGGAAGATGTTCGCGTGGTCGAGGCGGCGCAGCAGCCCGGCGGTCTTGGGGCTCCAGGTGCCGCGGTGGTAGAGGGCGGACGTGCCGAACAACAGGGTGGCGGCGACCAGGTAGACCGCGAGTGCGGTCCGGCCGACAACGGTCGGCGTCACCACCAGCAGGATCAGCCCCGCCAACTGCACCAGCGGCGCCATGCCCAGGTGGAGCCACCCGCGCAGGCGGGGCTTGGGGAGGAGCGGCGTATCCATCGCGAGGTCCTTAGTTGACTTTCCGTAAGTTACGGTCATGTAGGTAAGAGTAGGTCGCGCCGTGGGCGGGCGCAAACCGTGTGCTGTTCTTGTCGGTAGGTTGTCACCCATGAAGCTGCTCGTCACCACCAATGCTCCTCTCGAGTTCACCGCGCCCGCCGACGTCGAGGCTGTCCGCTTCGACGAGGGGGAACCAGTTCCCGCAGAACATCTCGACGCCGACGCGGCCGTGGTCGTCGGCGGGGCGACCTCGGCCGTGGGCCAGCTGGCTCGCCAGGCAACCCAGTTGCGCTGGGTGCAGACCCTTGCGGCTGGTCCCGACGGCGTAGTGGCGGCGGGCTTCGCCCCCGACGTCGTCATCACCAACGGGCGCGGCCTTCACGACTACACCGTGGCCGAGACGGCGGTGGCGCTGGCCCTGACCGGGATCCTGCGTTTCCCGGCGATGCTCGACGCGCAGCGTGAGCGCCGCTGGGCCCAGGACGAGTTCGGGCCGTGGCGCGAGTTGCACCCGAACGGGCGGCTCGGGTCTCTGATCGACACCAACGTGCTGATCTGGGGGTTCGGCGCGATCGGTCAGCAGACCGCGCGGTTGTTCCAGGCCATGTCGGCGCGGGTGCGCGGCGTGGCTACGTCGGCCGGCGAGCGCGCCGGCTTCGAGGTCTTCACCGAGGCCGACCTGCCCCGCCTGCTGCCCGAGACCGACATCCTCGTGATGGTGCTGCCGACCTCACCCGAGACCGACAAGGCCCTGAACGCCGCCCGAATCGCCCTCCTGCCCGACCGTGCCTGGGTGATCAACGTGGGACGCGGGTCGACGGTCGACCAAGAGGCCCTCGCGGCCGCCCTGCACGCGGGATCGCTCGGCGGCGCTGCGCTCGACGTCGTCGATCCCGAGCCGTACCCGGCCGACGGCATCCTATGGGACTGCCCCAACATCGTGATCACCCCCCACGTCGCCGGCGGCGTGGCGCACGGATCCGATGCCCTCATCAACCACAACCTCGCTCAGCTCCGCGCGGGGGGTCCCCTGCGCAACGTCATCGACCGGTCCTGACGGCAGAACGCCGTGACCCCCCGGTTCCATGTCCGGGCGCCCGGGCGGCAGGGTGGCCGCCCCCGCGCCGACCGCGGGCGCTCCCGGCGCGGCGGGGGAGCACGGCGCTAGGCTGCGGCCATGCCCTGGGTCGAGCGCGCGCGCGAGTTCGCGGACCGGCTGCACCCGGCTGGCCTGCTCTACTCGACCTACGAACAGCGGCTCCTGGCCGAACTCGATCGGGACCGCCTGCCCCGTCACGTGGCGGTGCTCGCCGACGGCAACCGCCGCTGGGCCCGACTGAACGCGCCCAACCGCCCGCTCGTGGCCGGCTACCAGGCGGGCGCCGACAAGCTCCGGGACTTCGTGGGCTGGTGCGACGAGGTCGGCATCCAGGTGGTGACCCTCTGGGTGCTCTCCACCGAGAACCTCACCCGGAACACCGAAGACGTCGGCCCGCTTCTCGGGGTCATCGAACGGCTGTTCGTGGGGCTGGCCAGCGCCGGGCGTTGGCGCGTCAAGTGCATGGGCGACACCTCCCTGCTCCCCGAAGCCATGGCCGCCGCGCTCGCCCGCGCAGAGGAGTCCAGCGCCGGCAACGACGGCATGCAGGTAAACGTGGCCATCGCCTACGGAGGCCGGCACGAGCTGCGCGATGCCGTCCGCAAGCTGCTCGCCGCCGAGGCCGAGAAGGGCACCCGCCTGGCCGAGCTTGCCGAGGGCCTCGAAATCGACGACATCTCCGAGCACCTGTACACCGCCGGCCAGCCCGACCCGGACCTGATCATCCGCACCTCGGGCGAGCAGAGGCTGTCCGGTTTCATGATGTGGCAGTCGGCGCACAGTGAGTTCTACTTCTGCGAGGCGCTGTGGCCCGACTTCCGCCGCGTCGACTTTTTGCGGGCGTTGCGCAGCTACGGCAGTCGCGAGCGCCGCTACGGCCGCTGAGAGGGCCGCTTCAGTCGCCGGGCGACAACCGCTACCGTCTCTGGGAGACACGAGGGGGAGCGCATGCCCGCAACGCCACAACGGCACGTCGCCGACAGCCATGACAAGATCCGCGTGCAGGGCGCGCGCGAGAACAACCTGGCCGACGTCAGCGTCGAGATTCCCAAGCGCAGGCTCACGGTCTTCACAGGCGTGTCGGGGTCGGGCAAGAGTTCGCTCGTGTTCGACACGATCGCCGCCGAGAGCCAGCGGATGATCAACGAGACCTACAGCGCTTTCGTGCAGGGCTTCATGCCGACGCTCGACCGCCCCGACGTCGACTCCCTGGATGGGCTGACCACCGCGATCCTCGTCGACCAGGAGCGGCTGGGGGCGAACATTCGCTCGACCGTCGGCACGGTGACGGACGCCAACGCCATGCTCCGCATCCTGTTCAGCCGGCTGGGGGAGCCGCACATCGGGTCGCCGCAGGCCTTCTCGTTCAACGTGCCCTCGGTGACGGGCGGCGGCTCCTTCACCGTCGAGCGCGGCGAGAAGACGATGTCGCAGAAGGCGTCCTACTCGGTCACCGGCGGCATGTGCCCGCGGTGCGAGGGGGTGGGCTCGGTCTCGGACTTCGACCTCACCGCCGTCTATGACGCCGACGTCTCGCTGAGGGCAGGGGCCATCAAGGTGCCGGGCTACTCGATGGACGGCTGGTCCGGACGCATCTTCGCGGCGTCCGGCTTCTTCGACATGGACAAGCCGGTCGGCCGATTCGGCAAGCGGGAGCTCCACGACCTCCTCTACCGGGAGCCCACCAAGGTCAAGGTCGAAGGCATCAACCTCACCTACGAGGGCCTGATCCCCAAGATCAGCAAGTCGATGCTGTCGAAGGACCGCGACCAGATGCAGCCGCACATCCGCGCCTTCGTCGACCGGGCGGTGACCTTCCAGACGTGCCCCGAGTGCGGTGGCACCCGCCTGGCCGAGGGCGCCCGCCGCTCAAAGGTCGCCGGCATCAGCATCGCGGACGCCTGCGCGCTGCAGATCAGCGACCTGGCGAGTTGGGTCCGTGCGCTGGACGCCCCTGCTGCGGGGCCCCTCCTCGCCAACCTGCAGCACACGCTCGACTCCTTCGTCGAGATCGGGCTGGGCTACCTGAGCCTGGACCGCGCGTCCGGCACGCTGTCCGGCGGCGAGGCGCAACGGACCAAGATGATCCGGCACCTGGGGTCGTCTCTGACCGACGTGACCTACGTGTTCGACGAGCCGACCACCGGCCTTCACCCGCACGACATCGAGCGGATGAACGACCTGCTGCTGCGGCTGCGCGACAAGGGCAACACCGTCCTCGTGGTCGAGCACAAGCCGGAGGTGATCGCGATCGCCGACCACGTGATCGACCTGGGTCCGGGGGCGGGCACGGGCGGCGGCCAGGTCGTGTTCGAGGGGCCGGCCGACAAGCTGCGCTCGAGCGACACGCTGACCGGCCGGCACCTGGACGACCGGGGCGGGTTGAAGGAA
>JBKHWW010000131.1:0-5419 GCA_046566345.1 Actinomycetes bacterium | reverse complement strand
ACCACCGTCGACGGCGAGGAGGTCGACCTCGGCTTGGTCGGCGAGGTCGTCGACGTCGACACGGCGGCGATCAGCGATCTGATCGCGGCGGGCCGGATCCCCGTCGTCGCCACCGTGGCCCCCGACTCCGAGGGGGAGATCCACAACGTCAACGCGGACACGGCCGCCGCGGCGCTGGCGTCCGCCCTGGGGGCCGAGCGTTTCGTCGTGCTCACCGATGTCGAGGGCCTGTACGCGAACTGGCCCAACACCGACGAGATCATCGCGTCGATCAATACCCGCGAGCTGCGCGCGATGCTGCCCGAACTCACCACGGGGATGATCCCCAAGATGGAGGCCTGCCTCGCTGCGGTGGAGGGCGGCGTCCCGTTGGCCACCATCGTCGACGGACGACAGCCGCACTCGCTGCTGCTGGAGATCTTCACCGACGAGGGCGTCGGAACGATGGTGGTCCCGGCATGACCGGCGCCGCCGTCCTGGGCCGCTACGAAGCCGCCCTGATGCAGACGTTCGGGACGCCGCCGCGGGTGCTGGTCCGCGGCGAGGGATCCTGGGTGTGGGACGCCGACGGCGTCCGCTACCTGGACCTGCTGGCCGGGATCGCCGTCAACTCCCTCGGGCACGCGCACCCCCGGCTGGTGGACGCCATCGCCGAACAGGCCGGGCGCCTCATGCACGTGTCGAACCTGTTCACCAGCGTGGAACAGGTGGCCTTGGCAGAGCGCCTGGATGCCCTCGTCGCGGGCGACTCAGGCCTGACCGCACGCACCTTCCTGACCAACTCGGGGACCGAAGCCAACGAGGCGGCCCTCAAGCTGACCAGGCTCACCGGCCGGCCTCGGGTCGTGGCCATGGAGGGCTCCTTCCACGGACGCACGTTGGGGGCCCTGTCGCTGACCGCGACGGCGGCCTACCGGGAGCCGTTCGCCCCGCTGCCGGGCAACGTCACGTGGGTGCCGTACGGGGACCTGGACGCCCTCGCGGGTGCCCTCGGCGACGACGTCGCCGCCGTGGTCGTCGAACCGATCCAGGGCGAGAGCGGCGTGGTGATGCCCCCGGCCGGCTGGCTGGCCGGCGTCCGGGCGTCGTGCGACCGTCACGGCGCCCTCCTGTGGGCCGACGAGGTCCAGACGGGGGTGGGCCGGTGCGGGTGGTGGCTAGCCAGTTCGGCCGAAGGGGTGCTCCCGGACGTCGTCACCTTCGCCAAGGGCCTCGGCGGCGGCTTCCCGGTGGGGGCCTGTGTGGCCCTCGGGCACGCGGCCGGGCTGCTGCAGGCCGGCCACCACGGCAGCACGTTTGGCGGTAATCCCCTCGCCTCGCGCGCGGCCCTCACTGTCCTGGATGTGATCGAGACCGACGGACTGCTCGCTCACGCGCGCGACACGGGCGACTGGCTCGCTGCATCGATCGAGGGGCTCGGGCTGCCTGAGATCAGCCACGTCCGCGGCCGCGGGTTGCTGCGCGCGGTCGTCCTCAACCAGCCCACCAGCAAGGCGATCGCCGCCGCCGCCCTGGAGGCCGGATTCATCGTCAACGCACCGCGACCGGACGCCCTCCGCCTCGCCCCGCCGCTGGTCATCGGGCGCGATGACCTCCAGGTCTTCGTGGACGCGCTACCGTCCCTCGTGGCAGCCCGGTGAGCGAGCGGTCGGTGACCGGCAGCAAGGCGGCACGGCAGGGCCGGATCGTCGAGCTGCTCACGCGGCGCACGATCCGCTCCCAGACGGAGCTTGCCGAGCTGCTCGCCGCCGACGGGTTCCCGGTCACCCAAGGCACCCTGTCGAAGGACCTGGTCGACGTGGGCGCGATCCGGCTGCGCTCCGCGTCGGGGGAGCTCACCTACGCGGTTCGCGACGTCGAGGCCGCCGATATCGGCCGGGCGCAGGCGCGGCTGGCGCGCCTCGCCGGCGAGCTGCTCTTGTCGGCCGAGGCGTCGGCCAACCTGGTCGTGGTCAAGACGCCTCCGGGCGCGGCCCAGTTCCTCGCCTCGGCCATCGACCGCGCGGGCCTGGGCTCGGTCCTCGGTACCATCGCCGGGGACGATTCGATCCTGATGGTCAGCCGCGCCCCCGACGGCGGCAGCGCGCTGGCAGAGCATCTGCTCGCGCTCGGCGCGGGCGAGAGGGAGGGTGACGCGTGAGTGAGGCTGGCGGCGGGCGGTTGTGGGGCGGACGGTTCGCGGGCGGTCCCGCCGACGCGATGTTCGCCCTGTCCAAATCCACGCACTTCGACTGGAGGCTGGCTCGCCACGACCTGGCGGGCTCGCGCGCGCACGCGCACGCATTGGCCAGGGCGGGCCTGCTCACCGACGACGAGCTGGACGCCATGCTCGCGGGCCTGGCGCAGCTGGACGCCGACGTGGCGTCAGGCGCGTTCGTCGCGGCACCGAGCGACGAAGACGTCCACGGGGCCCTCGAGCGCGGCCTGATCGAGCGCGTCGGGCCCGAGCTCGGCGGACGCCTGCGCGCCGGCCGCTCCCGCAACGATCAGATCGCCACCCTGATCCGCCTCTACCTGCGCGAGGAGCTCGCCCACATCGCGGACGCTGTGCTCGACGTGGTCGACGCCCTGTCAGCTCAGGCCACCGAGCACCTCGGCGTCCCGATGCCGGGACGCACCCACCTGCAGTCCGCTCAGCCCGTCCTGCTCAGCCATCACCTGCTCGCGCACGCCTGGCCCTTGCTGCGCGACGTCGAGCGCATCCGCGACCTGGACGCCCGGCTGGCCCTCTCCCCGTACGGCTCGGCGGCGCTCGCGGGCACCTCACTGGGGCTGGATCCGGAGTTCGTGGCGGACGCCCTGGGCTTCGCCGGTTCGGTGCCGAACTCGATCGACGGAACCGCAGCCCGCGATGTGGTGGCCGAGTCGGCGTTCGTGCTGGCGCAGATCGGCGTCGACCTCTCCCGCATCAGCGAAGAGGTGATTCTGTGGAGCACGATCGAGTTCGGCTTCGCAACGCTCGCCGACGCCTGGTCGACCGGGTCCTCAATCATGCCCCAGAAGAAGAACCCCGACGTGGCCGAGCTCGCCCGCGGCAAGGCCGGACGCCTCATCGGAAACCTGGCCGGCCTGCTCGCGACGCTCAAGGGCCTGCCGCTGGGCTACAACAGGGATCTCCAGGAGGACAAGGAGCCGATCTTCGACGGCCTGGACCAACTGCGCGTGCTGTTGCCGGCGGTCGCGGGCATGATCGCCACGCTGACCTTTCACCCCGACCGGATGGCAGCGCGCGCGCCCCAGGGCTTCTCGCTTGCCACCGACGTCGCTGACTGGTTGGTGCGCCAGCGCGTGCCTTTCTCTCAGGCGCACGAGGTCGCCGGCGCCGCGGTGAGGTACTGCGAGGCCCGCGGCATCGATCTGCAAGACCTCACAGCGGCGGACCTGCCCTCGATCGACCCGCGCCTGGGCGCAGGCGTCTTGAAGGTGCTGTCGTTGCAGGGTTCGATCGACGCTCGCAACGGGCGCGGCGGGACGGCCCGCGCGCGGGTCGCCGAGCAGTTGGGCGAGGTGGCTGAGGTGCGCGCGGCATCGGGGCAGTGGGTCGCGGGGCGGCTGGACGCCCCGCGGTAGGCTCCTGGCTCGTGAATGCAGTGATCGACGAACTTACCTGGCGAGGGCTGATCGCCCAGTCCACCGACCTGGACGCCCTCGGCGCTCACCTCGACCAGGGGCCGATCACCGCGTACGTGGGGTTCGATCCCACGGCGCCGTCAATCCACATGGGCAATCTGGTGCAACTGATGCCGCAGCGCGCGCTGCAGCGGGCCGGACACCAACCGATCCTGCTGGTGGGTGGCTCCACGGGTCTGATCGGAGATCCCAAGCAGGCCGGCGAGCGCGTGATGAACGACGCCGACACCGTCCGCGGCTGGGTGGAGCGCATCCGCGCGCAGGTGGGCCGCTTGATCGATCTGGACGGCCCCCGGGGGGCACGGCTGGTGAACAACCTCGACTGGACGGCGGGCCTCAGCGCCCTGGAGTTCCTGCGCGACGTCGGCAAGCACTTTTCGGTCAACCGGATGCTCGACCGCGAGGTGGTCCGGGCGCGGCTCGACTCGGGGATCAGTTACACCGAGTTCAGCTACGTTCTGCTCCAGTCCCTGGACTACCGCGAGCTGTACCGCACCTACGGCTGCACCCTTCAAACCGGCGGCTCGGACCAGTGGGGCAACATCACCGCGGGCATCGAGCTGATCCGCCGCTCCGACGGAGTCCGCGTGCACGGGCTGGGGACGCCGCTGCTCACGAAGGCCGACGGGACCAAATTCGGCAAGACCGAGTCGGGCACCGTGTGGCTCAACCCGGATATGACCTCCCCGTACGCGTTCCATCAGTACTTCCTGAACGCCGAGGACGCCATGGTGGTCCAGTACCTCAAAGTGTTCAGCGAGCGCTCGCGCGACGAGATCGAGGATCTCCAGGTCCAGACCACCGAGAAGCCGTTCCTGAGGGCCGCTCAACGGGCTCTGGCCGACGACATCACCGACCTCGTCCACGGGCAGGCGGAGCGACGGGCGGCCGAGGCCGCGGCGTCCGCTCTGTTCGGGCGCAGCGAGCTGAGGGACCTCGACGGGCGGACACTCGAGGCCGTCGGCAAGGAGCTAGGAGCCGTCAGCGTCCCGGCGGGTGAATCGCTCCCGACGGTCGTCGACATCCTGACGGACGCCGGCGTGGTGGCCAGCCGCTCCGCCGCCCGCCGGACGATCGACGAGGGCGGCGCCTACGTCAACAACGCCAAGGTCACCGACGCGGACGCCGTTCTGACCGACGCTGACCTGCTCGACGGCCGGTGGGTGATCGTGCGGCGAGGTAAGAAGACGGTGGGAGCGGTGGAGATCAGCCGCTGAACCTGCGGAAGCTGCCGGGACCGGCGCGTGCATGGCGGGGAGCGCGCGCGCCTGACAAGGCCGGACGCCGACGCTGCGGCCCGATTTGCGAGGGCCGACCCGACCGTGTAATGTTCACCAAGCCTTCGGAGCACCGGACGGCGCGGGGTAACCCCCACGACGTGCGATTCCAGGCCGAAACCAACCACGACGACGCCCCTGGCGGGCCGATGTCGGCGCGAGGATTCGTGGGAGAAGAGCCGATTTGACTCGGCGAAATCGACTCCCTAAGGTATATCGAGTGCCCCGCGGGGTCCGGTGAGAACTGGTCCACGAGGTGTGTGTCGGAAGTTTGAGAACTCAACAGCGTGCTTAGGTCAATGCCAGTTTTTTTATGCACTTGCCTTTTGGTTTGTGTGTTCTTGTCGCTGACCTCTTTTTTTGGGGTTGGTGGTTTCTTTGAGTGTTTTTGTGGTTCCAACTTTTTTGGTTGGGGTTGGCTCTTTTGGTTTTTCGATGGAGAGTTTGATCCTGGCTCAGGACGAACGCTGGCGGCGTGCTTAACACATGCAAGTCGAACGATGATCATTACT
>JBKHWW010000130.1:0-29811 GCA_046566345.1 Actinomycetes bacterium | reverse complement strand
GACGAGGCCCTCGACCTCGTGGCCGACCGGCTGGCGGCCCTGCAGGCCGAGCACGGCGACGACACGGTCGCGGTGTTCGGCGGCGGCGGCCTGACCAACGAGAAGGCCTACACGCTCGGCAAGTTCGCTCGCGTCGCGCTGGCTACCCCGAACATCGACTACAACGGGCGGTTCTGCATGTCGTCCGCCGCAGCGGGCGGACGCCGCGCGTTCGGCCTCGACCGGGGTTTGCCGTTCCCGTTGACCGACCTCGACGGTGCGGACGCCGTCCTGCTGGTCGGCTCCAACCCCGCCGAGACGATGCCGCCGTTCGTCCCGCACCTGGAAGGCGCGCGCGAGGCCGGGGGCCTGATCGTGGTCGACCCACGGCGGACGCCCACCGCCTCGCTGACCGCCGACGGCGGCGGCGTCCACCTGGCCCCCCTGCCCGGTACCGACCTGGTCCTGCTGCTGGGGCTCACCCAGGTGCTGTGGTCCGAGGGACTGGCCGACCTCGACTACCTCTCGGAGCGCGCCAACGGCGTCCGCGAGCTACGCGCCAGCCTGGCCGCGTGGTGGCCCGAGCGGGTCGAGCGTGTCACGGGCGTGCCCGTTGCCACCCTCCGGCAGGCGGCGCGGCGGCTGGCGGACGCCAGCCCGAGCCGCGGCGGTCGGGGCGCGTACGTGCTCACCGGCCGCGGTGCCGAGCAGCACGCGCATGGGACCGACACCGTCAGCGCGGCCATCAACCTCGCGCTCTGCCTGGGCCTGCCCGGGCGCGTGGGCTCCGGCTACGGCTGCCTGACCGGCCAGGGCAACGGCCAGGGCGGCCGCGAGCACGGCCTCAAGGCCGACCAGCTACCCGGCTACCGTTCGATCACCGACCCGGACGCCCGCGCCCACGTCGCCGGCGTGTGGGGCGTCGACCCCGCCACCCTGCCGGGCCCCGGCCTGCCGGCGGTTGCCCTGATCGAGTCGCTGGCCACCGCCGGCGGCCCGAGGGCGCTGCTGGTGCACGGGGCCAACTTGGCTGTCAGCCTGCCCGACACGCTGCGGCTCACCGAGCGCATCGAGGCGCTGGACCTGCTCGTGGTCAGCGACTTCGTCCTTTCCGAGACCGCGGCGCTGGCCGACGTCGTGCTCCCGATCACGCAGTGGGCCGAGGAGACGGGCACCATGACCAACCTCGAGGGCCGCCTCCTGCTGCGCGCTCGAGCGACGGAGCCGCCCGCCGGCGTCCGGACTGAGCTCGAGGTGTGGCGCGAGCTGGCCGCCCGCCTCGGCTGCCCGGTCGCATTCAGCGCAGACCCGGTCGAGGTGTTCGACGAACTGGCCAGGGCCAGCGCGGGTGGGACCGCCGACTACGCCGGGTTCTCACACGCCCGCCTGGGCACCGGGGAGGCGCTCTACTGGCCCTGCCCGTCACCCGAGCACCCGGGGACCCCACGACCCTTCCTCGACCGCTTCGCCACCCACGACGGGCGCGCCGTCCTGCACCCGGTCGACGTGGTGCCGCCGGACGACGCGCTCACCGAGGACTTCCCGCTGTACCTGATCACCGGGAGGGTCCTGCAGCACTACCAGTCGGGAGCCCAGACCCGCCGCGTCCGCGCCCTGAACGACGTGGAACCGCAGGCCTACATCGAGCTGCACCCCCTGCTCGCGCAGCGCCTCGCCCTGGGGGCCGGCGACCGCGTGGCGGTGCGCTCGCGCCGGGGCAGCTGCGAGGCGGTGGCCCGGATCACCGAGGGCATCCGCCTCGACACGGTCTTCATGCCGTTCCACTACCCGGACGCGGGCGCGGTCAACCGGGTCACGAACGCGGCCACCGACCCGGTCACGGGCATGCCCGAACTGAAAGTCGCCGCCGTCCGGCTCGAGCGCCTGCCGGACGCCGTCGCGCTCGGGGGGATCAGGTCGTGACGCATCGACTCGTCGTCGTCGGCCACGGCATGGTCGGTCACCGCTTCCTGGCTGAGCTCTACGCCCACGGCGTCGACGGCCTGCACACCACCGTCCTCGCCGAGGAGCCCCACCCCGCCTACAACCGGATCCTGCTCCCCGACGTGATCGTCGGGCGCGCCGACCTTGACGGCCTCACCCTGCCCGAGAGCCGCGGCGCCCGTCTCTTGCACGCCCGGCCGGCGGCCGCGATCGACCGTCGCCACAACCTCGTCAGGGACGCCGCCGGTGGCGAGCACCCCTACGACACGCTCGTGCTCGCCACCGGCGCGGCGCCCGCGTTCCCCTCGCTGGAGGGGGTGGTCGGGCCCGACGGCGTCCCCCTTCAGGGGGTGACCGCGCTGCGCACGTGGGAGGACGCGGCCCGCGTGCGTGACGCCGCCCGGGCGGGTCAGCGCGTGGTCGTGATGGGCGGTGGGCTGCTCGGGATCGAGGCTGCGGTGGCGCTGGCGTCCGCCGGGAGCGCGGTCACGGTGATCCACCGCGGGCACGAACCGATGGACCGACAGTTCGACGCCAGCAGCGGCGCCGTGCTGCGGGCCAGCCTGGCCGACCGCGGCATCACCACCCTGGTCGACGTCCGGGTCGCGGGCGTGCGCCGCCGCAGCGGCGTCGAACTCGCCGCCGTGCGGCTGACCGACGAGCGGCAGATCCCGTGCGACCTGCTCGTCGTCGCCATCGGCGTCCGCCCCCGCACGCGGTTGGCCGAACGGGCCGACCTCTGGGTCCGCAACGGGATCCTCGTCAACGACACGTGCCGCACCGACGACCCGGCCATCTACGCGATCGGCGACTGTGCGCGAACCGTGCACGGCTGCCCCGGCCTGGTCGCCCCCGGCTGGGAGCAGGCGCGCGTGCTCGCGCACCGCCTCGCCGAGCGCGTCGGCGGTCGGCCTCGGCCCAGGCCGACGCTGGGGCTCGACGGCGGGGTCGTCCGGCTCAAGGCCGACGGCCTGGACGCCGTCACGATGGGCGAGTTCCCCGCCGACGAGTTCGCGCCGGGCGCGCCACGCGTGCTCGGCCTCGTCGACCCGGCCGGACGCCGACGCGTCCGCATCGCCGTCGCCGACGGCGTGCTGGTCGGCGCTACCTGCGTCGGAGACCCGCAGGTGGCCGCCGATCTCACCGTGGCCTTCGACACGCGCACGCCGGTGCCCGACGACCCGGCCGCCCTGTTAGCCCGGCCTTTGGCCTCGGCGGCGCCCGCGACGTCCGTCGTCGACCTGCCGGATGCCGCGATCGTGTGCCGCTGTAACGCGGTCTCGCGCGGAGCCATCGAGGCCGCCGTCACCGCCGGCGCGGACACCCCGGACGCCGTCGCCGCGGCCACGCGTGCCTCCACGGGCTGCGGCAGCTGCACCGGGGACGTGTGCCGCTTGGTCGAGGCACTGGCCGCCTCACCGGCACAGGTCAGCGTCGCGTGAGTACCCCGTAGCACGACCGAAACCGTCCCGAAGCGGGCCCGGAAAGTTTGACCCGTACCGTCGAATCATCGCCGGCTCACCCCACCATCTGAGGAGCACCATGAGCAAGTTGTGTGTCGTGGTCGGAGGCGGCATGGTCGCCCACCGGTTCGTCGAGGCCCTGCGATCGCGGGACGACGCGGACCAGTGGCGGGTGACCGTCCTGGCCGAGGAGCCGCGCCCGCCCTACGACCGTGTCGCGCTGACCAGCTACTTCGAGAAGCGCGATCCCGAACTGCTCAGCCTCGGCGAGGCGCACCTGTGGGAGGACCCGCAGGTCCGGCTCAGGCGGGACACCAAGGTCGTCTCCATCGACCCCGCCGGCCACGTGGTGACGACCGAGAACGGAACCGCGCACGCTTACGACGCGCTCGTGCTGGCGACCGGCTCGTACGCCTTCATGCCGCCCGTCCCCGGGCGCGACCTGCCCGGCTGCTTCGTGTACCGCACGATCGACGACGTCGCTGCCTTGCGCGGCTACGTCGAGGCGCTGCAGCGCGACCGGCCCGACCGACCGGTGCGCGGCGCCGTGGTCGGCGGCGGCTTGCTCGGCCTCGAGGCCGCCGGCGCCCTGCGCAAGCTGGGCGCCGGGGCGACGGTGGTCGAGTTCGCCCCGCGGCTGATGCCGCTCCAGGTGGACGACGGCGGCGGCGAGGCGCTGAAGCGACTCATCGAAGCCCTCGGGGTCGAGGTGCGGGTCGGTACGGCGACCAAGGAGATCAAGGGCCGCCACGAGGTCCAGAAGATGACGTTCGCCGACGGCTCCGCGATCGACGTCGACGTGGTCGTGTTCGCCACCGGCGTCCGGCCCCGCGACGAGCTGGCCCGGGATGCCGGGCTGGCCGTGGGTGAGCGTGGCGGCGTGCTCGTCGACGACAGCTGCCGGACCGCCGACCCGGCCATCTTCGCGATCGGCGAGGTGGCGAACATCCAGGGCCGGGTGTGGGGCCTTGTCGGACCGGGCTACGCCATGGCGGAGGTTGCGGTCGACCAGCTCCTGGGCGGCTCCGGCACGTTCGCCGGCGGCGACCTGTCGACCAAGCTCAAGCTGCTCGGCGTCGACGTCGCCAGCTTCGGCGACGCATTCGGCGCCGAGGAGGGCTCCCTGTCGGTGGTCTACGCCGATCCGGTGGCGGGCGTCTACAAGAAGCTGGTGCTCTCCGACGACGCACAGACGCTCCGCGGGGGAATCCTGGTGGGCGACGCCTCGGCCTACACCGGGCTGCGGCCGCTGGTGGGGCGTCCCCTGGGTGCCGATCCGGCCCAGTACCTGGTGCCCGCCGGCCTGGAGGGGGGCGTCCCTCAGGCCGACCTGCCCGACGAGGCGTCGGTGTGCTCGTGCAACAACGTCAGCGCGGGGGCGATCCGCTGCGCGGTCACCGGAGGCGGCTGCACCGACCTGGCCGGGGTCAAGGCGTGCACCAAGGCCGGCACGAGCTGCGGCTCCTGCCTGCCGCTGGTGCGCAAGCTCGTCACCACCGAGCTGGAGAAGGCCGGCGTGACGGTGAGCAACGCCCTGTGCGAGCACTTCGAGCTCTCCCGGGCGCAGCTGTTTGACGTCGTCCGGGTCACCGGGCTGACCACATTCAGCGAGATCATCGGACGCCACGGCCGCGGCCGCGGCTGCGACCTCTGCAAGCCGGTGGTGGCGTCGATCCTGGCGAGCCTGGGCAACGGGCACATCCTCGGCGGCGAGCAGGCGGCCCTGCAGGACACCAACGACCACGTCCTCGCCAACATCCAGAAGGACGGGACCTACTCGGTGGTGCCCCGCGTCCCCGGCGGCGAGATCACCCCCGAGGGTCTGATCGTGATCGGCGAGATCGCACGCGACTTCGCCTTGTACACCAAGATCACCGGAGGTCAGCGGATCGACCTGTTCGGCGCGCGGATCGACCAGCTGCCTCAGATCTGGCGTCGCCTCGTGGACGCCGGCTTCGAGTCCGGCCACGCCTACGGCAAGGCGCTCCGGACAGTGAAGTCGTGCGTCGGGTCGACGTGGTGCCGCTACGGCGTCCAGGACTCGGTGGGCATGGCCATTGACCTGGAGCTTCGTTACCGCGGCCTGAGGTCTCCGCACAAGCTCAAGCTCGGCGTCTCCGGGTGCGCTCGCGAGTGCGCCGAGGCCCGCGGCAAAGACGTCGGCGTCATCGCCACCGACAAGGGATGGAACGTCTACGTGGGTGGCAACGGCGGCTTCACCCCGCGGCACGCGGTGCTGCTGGCCGAGGATCTGTCGGCCGGCGAGCTGATCCGCACCATCGACCGGTTCTTGATGTACTACGTCCGCACCGCGGACCGGCTGCAGCGCACGGCCACGTGGCTGCAGGAGATCGAGGGCGGGCTGGACCATGTGCGCGCCGTCATCATGAACGACTCGCTGGGGATCGCCGCCGATCTGGACGCCGCGATGGCCGCCCACGTTGACGGCTACTCCGACGAGTGGCGCGACGTGCTCGAGGACCCGGCCAAGCTCGCGCGGTTCGCCGGCTTCGTCAACGCGGCGGACGCCGTGGACGACCACCTCGCCTACGTCGCCGAACGCGGGCAGCCGCGTCCCGCGACCGAGGAGGAGCGTCAGGCGGGGGTCGAGCTGGTCGATTCCGAACGGAGGCCGGTGCTGATCGCCGGACCCATGCTCGCACGAGGAGGACACCGATGATCGAGACCGAACCCGTCTGCCACGTGGCCGAACTGTTGCCCGAGCGCCCGGCCGCGGCGCTGGTCGACGGGGCGCAGGTCGCGATCGTGCGGCTGCACGACGACCGCGTCTTCGCCGTCGGCATGTGGTGCCCGTTCGCCCGCGCCAACGTGATGGCCCGCGGTCTGGTGGGGTCGAAGGTCGTCGAGGGCGAGGACGTCCCGGTGATCTTCTCCCCGATGTACAAGCAGCCCTTCGACCTGCGCACCGGCGATTGCGTGACGGACGCCGGCGTCTCTCTGGGCAGCTGGGATGTCGCTGTTGTGGACGGCTACGTCCATGTGGGCGCCCAGCTCACCCCCGAACGGCCCGGTCGCGGCGTCCGGGCCCTGGCCACGGCGAGCTGACCCATGGACGGCGTGCTGGCGGGGAGCCGGGTGCTGATCACAGCCAAACGGCGGGCGTCCGAACTCGGCTCGGCGCTCGAGCGGCGCGGCGCCGAGGTGCTGCACGCGCCGGTGCTGTCGATCATCCCGCACGCCGACGACGCCCGCCTGATCGCGCAGACGCACGCCCTGGTGGCGGACCCGCCCGACGTGGTGGTGGCCACCACCGGGGTGGGGTTCCGCGGGTGGATGGAAGCCGCGGACGCCGCCGGCTGCCTGGACGGCCTGCTGGACGCGCTGGGTCGCGCCCGCCTGATCGCGCGCGGGCCGAAGGCCCAGGGCGCGATCCACGGCGCCGGCCTGACGGCGGACTGGGTCGCCGAGTCCGAGACGGCAGCCGAGATCAAGGAGCTGTTCGACACCGAGGGGGTGGCCGGCCTGCACGTGGCGGTCCAGCACCACGGGTCGGGCAGCGACGGCATCGACGAGCTCCTCGTCGACCTCGGCGCCCGGGTGACCTCGCTGGTCGTGTACCGCTGGGGTCCCTCGCCCGACCCGGTCGCCGTCGTGCGGGCGGTCGGGCTGGTGGCCACCGCGGCGGTGGACGCCGTGGCCTTCACCTCGGCGCCCGGCGTGCTCGCGTTCCTGGAGGCGGCCGACCGCGAAGGGGCCCGCGACGACGTGATCGCCGCCCTGGGCGGCCCTGTGCTGCCCGCGACGGTGGGGCCGGTCACCGCCGCGCCGCTGATCGACCTGGGGCTGGCCCCGCTGATCCCCGACCGGTTCCGGATGGGCGCCCTCATCCGCGAGCTCACCGCGGCGCTTGCCGGCCGCGGCGTGACTGAGGTGGTGACGCCGGGCGGCGTCCTGCGCCTGAAGCGCTGGAGCGCCAGCCTCGCCGGTCAGACCCTGCCGCTCAGCCCGGTGCAGTTGGCCGTCCTTCGCGCCCTCGTTGAGGCCGAGGGCGGAGTGGTGACCCGTTCCCGGATCCTGGAACTCCTGCCGGGCGCGTCCGAAGACCCCCACGCGGCGGAAGTGGCAGTCGCGCGCCTGCGCGGCGTCCTGGGCGACCGCTCGCTGGTCCGCACCGTCCCCCGCCGCGGCTACCGCCTGGAGCGCGCCTCGTAGTGCCTGTCTCCGTTACCGGCGGGCGTCGATGACGCCAGGTTGGCGTCCCGGTCCGGTAGCGACTCCCCCTCATCACCCCCTGGGGTGGTGTGCAATCCGGGGCGGCGGTTCTAGCGCTGAGACCCCGGGCACGCCGCCCCGGATTGCACGCGCTGGGCCGTGACCAGGGCCGATGCGAGCATCTGGCGTGCTTGAGAAGTGGACCTGGCCTCCGGGCGCTACTCTGCGCGCAGAGGGAGACAACGATGTCCGAAGACTCACAGCCGCGCAACCTTGCTGGACGCGCGGGGCGGCGCTGGGTCGCGCTGGCGGCGGCGGTGACGGCCGTCCTCCTGGTAGTCGGGGCAGCTGTGGCGGCGTCGTCGACCTTCTCCGGGTGGCCATCAACGACGAGGACGCCGCCGAGTCCATCGCCGTCGGCGTCCGAGGCCCCTCCGCTGGCGCTGGACGCCGGCTCGCTCCACGCGTGTGTCCTGAACGCGGTCGGCGAGGCGCTGTGTTGGGGAGGCAACCAATCGGGCGAGGTGGGTACCGGCGGCACCTCGGCGTCCGTCCGTCGACCCAACGCCGTCGTAAACACGGGCCCCGCGAATACCGCGCTGTCCGCCGGACAAAACGGAACCTGCGTGGTGACGGCCGCGGGCGGCGTCCGGTGTTGGGGCATCCGCGGAAGTGAGCTCAACGGTGCCGCGCCTGCCGATGTGGCGGGGCTCGGGTCAGGCGTCGTCTCGGTCACGGTCGGATCCATGCACCAGTGCGCGGTGACGGAGGCGGGCGCGGTGCTGTGCTGGGGCGACAATACCGACCACCAACTCGGGGATGGCACTACCACCGCCCGGTCGGAGCCGGTGCCCGTCAAGGGCCTGACGGCTCCGGCGACCGCCGTCGCCGCGGGCATCAACCACACCTGCGCGCTCACCTCGGCCGGCGCCGTGGCCTGCTGGGGCGACAACGACATGGGACAGCTCGGCGACGGCACCAAGACCGAGCGCGCCGCGCCGACCGCCGTCACCGGACTCGCCTCGGGCGTCACGTCGATCTCCGCCGGTGCGTGGCACACCTGCGCGGTCAAAGACTCGGGCTCCGTGGCGTGCTGGGGCAGCGGATCGTTCGGTCTGCTCGGCGACGGAACCACGGCGAGCCGTTTGGCGCCCGTCGACGTGGTTGGGCTGACAGGCGCTGTGGCAGTCTCGGCCGGGATGTCTCACACGTGCGCGGTCACACGCGACGGCGGCGTCCGCTGCTGGGGAGGCAACTACAGCGGACAGCTCGGCGACGGGGCGCTCGAAGGCAGCGCCGTCCCGGTGGCGGTCGCGGGTCTGCCTGGTGCCGCGTCGGCCGTCGCCGTCGGGGACGCCCACACGTGCGCGGTTACTCCGTCCGGCGTCGCCTGCTGGGGAAACAACGATTCCGGCGAACTGGGCGACGGCAGCCTCACACGCCGGGCTGTTCCGACCCACGTGGCGCCCCCGACGCCGGCCCCTGAGCCGCAGCACACGCGGCCGCTGCGCATCATCTACGTCACCACCGACGGCGAGGTGACCAAGGGCTCTTCCGCAGAGGACATCCAGGCCCGACGGGCGGTGGCCCGACGGCTTCTCGACCAAGACCCAGCGGTGCTGGACGCCCTCCGGTATGGGTTCGCCGGGGCGACGCGGGGGAGAATGCTTCCGGCCGCTGCCACGGTGAGAGTCACCAAGGGCAAGCTCAAGCTGCCCAGGAGGTGTGTCCCCCAAGATTCCCCCGGAGCGATCGAGGCTGCCGCTCGTCCGCTGCGTCAGGAAGGCGCGATCAACGTCGTCGTGGTCGACGCGATCCCCTGCGATTATCCCGGCCAGGACAGCATCGGGGGGTACGACACTCCCGACGGCATGCCCGTGGTGCTCTGGAACAGCCTCAGGAGCGTGAGCTCCCTGGTGCACGTGATCCTTCACGAGGTGGGCCACGATCTCGGCCTGGGGCACGCCGGCACCCTGGCATGCGACGACCCGGTCAGGCATGCCGCGTGCGAACTCGTCTCGCCCACGGACGACGGGGCGTCGCTGATGTCCTACGTGCGGGCCAACGAACGGTTCACCTCGGTTGAACTCGAGGCCTTGGGCTTGCTCACCGCCGATGAAGTCGTTCGCGTCGCCCCTGACACCCCCCAGAGGCTGCGGATCGAACTGCGAGACGCCCAGGACGCCGGCGCCAAGCTCCTGGTCTTCCCGTCAGCCATCGACTTCGGCGTTGGCGAGCAGACCAGTCTCTCTCTGTCGTGGGTGGACGGCGACCTGCAGATTCGCCAGCGATTCGGCGTGGGAGTCGGGGGCGATACAGCGCTCTTGATCCGCGATCGTCCGGTTCGTTCCGAGCTCGTCTTCGCGAACGCGGCGCTGTCGGTTACGTACGTGGGTACCGACACCGACGGCGACGCCATTCTGGACATCGTCACGGCCGCGCCCGAGAAGGCCACTCCGTCTCCCAGCCAGCAGGCCCCGTGATGAGCCCCTCCATGGGGTAGCCTCCATCGGTACCGATGGAAAGGACCCCGCCGACGTGGCCCTGCTCAGAGCGCACCTCGCACCCCCGCCGAGGACCCTCGTAGACATCTTCCAGGCCACCGTCGCAACCCAACCGGACTCGCCAGCCCTGGACAGCGGCGCGCAGCAGCTGACGTATGAGGAGTTCGCGGACGCCGCCATCGCCGTCGCCGAGGACCTCGCGGCCCGCGGCATCGGACGGGGCGACAGGGTGGGCGTCCGGATCGCGTCGGGTACCACCGCGCTCTACACCGCGATCATGGGCGTGCTGTTGGCCGGGGCGGCGTACGTTCCCGTGGACGCCGACGACCCCGACGAGCGGGCACGCACGGTCTTCGACGAGGCCGGGGTGGCGGGGATCCTCGGGAACGAACTCACCCTGACCGTCCGCGGGGCCGGGCGCCCGCCGCTCGAGTCGCTGCCGACGGTGCAGCCCACCGACGACGCCTGGGTCATCTTCACGTCGGGGTCCACGGGCAAGCCCAAGGGCGTGGCCGTGAGCCACCGCTCCGCCGCCGCATTCGTGGACGCCGAGGCTCGCCTCTTCCTGCAGTCGGACCCGATCAACGACGCCGACCGGGTGATGGCCGGCCTGTCGGTGGCATTCGACGCGTCGTGCGAGGAGATGTGGCTCGCCTGGCGTTACGGCGCCTGCCTCGTGCCGGCACCGCGGTCGCTGGTGAAGTCGGGCATGGATCTGGGGCCCTGGCTCGTCGCCAACCGTGTCACCGTGGTGTCGACCGTCCCGACCCTCGTCCTGCTGTGGCCGGCGGAGGCGCTGGCGCGCGTCCGGCTGCTGATCCTCGGCGGCGAGGCCTGCCCGCCCGAGATCGGCGCGCGCTACGCCACGCCGACCCGCGAGGTCTGGAACACCTTCGGGCCCACCGAAGCGACCGTCGTCGCCTGCGGCGCCCGGGTAGACGGTGGCGCCACGGTTCGGATCGGCCTTCCGCTGGACGGCTGGGACCTCGCCGTGGTGGACGCCGACGGTCGCCCCGTGCCCGAGGGTGCCTCCGGCGAGCTGGTCATCGGCGGCGTCGGCTTGGCGCGCTACCTCGACGCGGACAAGGATGCCGAGAAGTTCGCGCCGATGCCCAGTCTGGGATGGAACCGCGCCTACCGCTCCGGCGATCTCGTCGTTCACGATCCCGACGGCCTGATCTTCCTCGGTCGCTCCGACGACCAGGTCAAGGTCGGCGGCCGCCGTATCGAACTGGGCGAGGTGGACGCCGCCCTCACCGACCTTCCCGGCGTGCGGGGCGCCGCTGCGGCCGTGCGCACGACGGCGTCCGGCACCGCGGTGCTCGTCGGCTACGTCGCGGTCGACGACTCCTTCGACGCGGACGCCGCCCTGGCCCGTCTGCGCGAGGCGATGCCGGCGGCGCTCGTCCCGCGCTTGGCAATCGTGGACGACCTGCCCACCCGGACCAGCGGCAAGATCGACCGGGACGCCCTCCCCTGGCCCCTGCCCGGGGCCGAGCCAGCGGCGTCCGCTGCCCGCGCGCTCACCGAGCCCGAGCAGTGGCTCGCCGGTCTGTGGCAGGAGATCCTGGGCACCACCGTTGCCGACGCCCACGCCAACTTCTTCGACCTCGGCGGCACCTCCTTGGCGGTGGCGCACCTGGTGGCGCGGATCCGCGAGCGGCACGCCGAGGCCGGCGTCGCCGACGTCTACGGCCACCCGGGCCTGGCACGGATGGCCGCTCACCTCACCGAGCTGGACGCCCCCGCCTCGCGCACCAATCCCAAAGCGCGACCCGTCCCTCGGAAGACGCAAGTCGAGCAGCTGCTCGCCGTCGTGCCGCTGCGAACACTCGGGGGGCTGCGCTGGCTGACCTGGCTGGCGGCAGGGGTCAACGTCACCGGCTGGCTGGAGCTTGGCGTGGCGCCGCTGCCGTGGTGGGTCGTCGGGCTCGGGTGGGCGCTCTTGGTGTTCCCCCCAGGACGCATGGCGCTGTCCGCCGCGCTCATTCGGGTGATCCTGAAGCCGGTGAGGCCCGGGCGCTACCGCCGCGGCGGCCGCGCGCACCTGCGCCTGTGGCTCGCCGAGCGAGTCAGCGAAGAGCTGATGGCCACCAGCACGTCGGGTGCGGTCCTGATGCGCTGGTACGCACGCCTGCTCGGGGCCCGGATCGGCCGCGAAGTCGACCTGCACACGCTCCCCCCGGTCACCGGGCTGCTCGAGGTCGGCCGCGGCGCCTCGATCGAGCTCGAAGTCGACCTCGCCGGGACCTGGCTCGACGGCGACACCCTGCACGTGGGCACCGTCTCCATTGGGCCGCGCGCCCGCGTCGGGATGCGCTCCACGCTCGGCCCAGGCGCCCGAGTCGGTGCGGACGCCGAAGTGGGACCCGGGTCCTCCGTCGTCGGCCGGATTCCCCGCGGCGAGTATTGGGCCGGCTCCCCAGCCCACCCCGCCGGACGCCCGGCCCGCGGGCCCTGGGGACCGACCCCGCCCGCGAAACCGGCCTGGAGCGTCGGCTACGCCGCAGCGGCCCTGCTCATCGCCGGCATCCCCGTCGCCGGGCTGGCCGTGGGCATCGGCGTGGCGGTGGCGTCCGCGCCTGCCGGAATGGGCCTGCCCGGGCTCATGATGCGCGCGCTCGTGTGGCTGCCGGTCGCCACGCTGGCCGGCTTCCTCACCACGGCGCTGCTGGTGCTCGGGGCGGTCCGGCTGCTCGCCAGGGGCGTCCGGGAAGGTCCGCATCCAGTGCACAGCCGTGCCGGACTCGCCGCCTGGGCCACCATCCGGTTGCTCGATGAAGCGCGCACCTGGCTCTACCCGCTGTATGCCAGTTCCTTCACGCCCGGGTGGCTGAGGCTGCTCGGCGCCGAGATCGGCAAGGACGCCGAGGCGTCCACCGTGCTGCTGATCCCGTCGCTGACCAGCGTGGGTGCCGAGTCGTTCCTCGCCGACGACACGCTGCTGGGCGGCTACGAACTGGGCGGTGGCTGGATCCGCGCGGACCGCACGAAGGTGGGCAAGCAGGCGTTCCTGGGCAACTCGGGCATGGCCGCCCCCGGCCGGAAGGTGCCTAAGGGTGCTCTGGTGGCTGTGTTGTCCGCGGCACCCGCCCGCACGCACGCGAAGAAAGCCAGTTCGTGGATCGGCTCACCCCCGGTCATGATGAGGCGCGCGACGGCGTCCAGCGACGACTCGCGCACCTACCACCCCCCGCTGCGGCTGCGCGTGCAGCGCGGGATCGTCGAAGCGTTCAGGATCGTCGCGCTGATGGTGTCCATGGCGCTCGGGGTAGCGGTGGCCGGCGGGCTGCTGGCGCTGGCGTCCGTCTCGTGGTGGTGGGCCACGCTCCTCAGCGGGGTGGTGCTCGTGCTGGCGGGGTACGTGGCGCAGTGGTGCGCGACGATCCCGAAGAAGTTGCTGATCGGCCGCGTCACCGAGGGCGAGCACCCCCTGTGGAGCTCGTTCGTGTGGCGCAACGAGCTGGCCGACCAGTTCGTCGAGTTGGTGACGGCGCCGTGGTTCATCCGCTGGGCGGTCGGGACTCCGCTGCTCAACGTGTGGTTGCGCACGATGGGCGCCACCATCGGCAAGGGCGTCTGGTGCGCGTCGTACTGGCTGCCCGAACCAGACCTCGTCGAGCTTCACGACGGCGCGACCATCGAACGCGGCTGCGTGGTGCAGACGCACCTGTTCCATGACCGGGTGCTGGCGCTGGGCAGGGTGGTGGTCAGGACCGGCGCGACGCTGTGCCCCAACTCGGTAATTCTGCCCGGCGCGTCGCTGGGACGGCACTCGACGATCGGGCCGGCGTCGCTGGTGATGCGTGGCGAGTCGGTGCCCAGCCGCACCCGGTGGATCGGCAACCCGATCGGTCCCTGGGTCGACGACGTGAGAGACTGAGCCCGTGCCCGTGGCTCCCGATCCCTACCTGCCCGGGCACGGGGATTCCCGCTATTCGGTCGAGCACTACGACCTGTCGCTCGACTACAAGATGGCCACCAATCGGCTTCAGGGGCGCGCGACGCTGAGGGTGCGCGCCCTGACGGCGACCGCCGCCCTGCGTGTGGACCTGAGCGGGCTGCACGTCGACAAGCTGAGAGTCGACGGCGAGAAGCCGAAGAGGTACACCCACAAGGCCCGGGCGATCGAGATCAAGCTGGCGACGTCGCTAGAGGAGGGGGATGTCGTCGTTGTCGACGTTTCCTACAGCGGCAAGCCCGCCCCCGTGCCGGGACCGCACGGCCCCGCTGGCTGGGAGGAACTCAGCGACGGCATCCTGGTCGCATCTCAGCCCGACGGGTCACCCTCGTGGTTCCCGTGCAACGACAGGGCCGACGACAAGGCCTCGTACCGGATCACGGTCACCGCGGATCCCGAATATTTGTCGCTGGCCACGGGCGTTCTGGTGGCGGAGAGCACCAGCGGCGGCCGCCTCACGCGTGTTTTCGAGCAGGCTGAGCCCACCTCGCCGTACCTGGTCTGCCTGCACCTGGGGCGCCTCCGGGTGACGGCACTCGCCCCCCGCGTGTACGTGGCCCACCCGCGGGCCCTGACGCCGGCGTCCGGCGGGACGGTGGGGTTGTTGCCCGACATGGTGACCGCAGCGGAGGGCTGGTTCGGGCCCTACCCTTTCTCGGCGTTCACGGCGGTGGTTGTCGAGGACGCGCTGGAGATTCCGTTGGAGTCCCAAGGGATGGCCAGCTTCGGCTCGAACCACCTGGTGGAGGGCTGGGAGAACGAGCGCCTGGTCGTCCACGAGCTGGCGCACCAGTGGTTCGGGAACGCTGTCACCGCAGCGCTGATGAAGGACATCTGGCTTCACGAGGGCTTTGCCTGCTACGCGGAGTGGCTGTGGTCCGAGCACCGGGGGCTAGGGAAGGCGTCCGACCGCGCGCGGCAGCACTGGGAACTGCTGAAGTCCGAGGATCAATCCGCACCTCTCAGCGACCCGGGGGCGGCGCACATGTTCGACGATTGGGTCTACAAGCGGGGCGCCCTCACCGTCCATGCGCTGCGCGTCGCCGTCGGGGACGAGGCGTTCTTCGACATCCTGCGGGCGTGGGTGCCCATGCACGGCGGCACGGCCGTCTCGACCGCTCACTTCGTCAAGCTTGCCGAGGGGCAGACCGGCGCCCACCTCAGCCCCCTGTTCAAGCAGTGGCTGGACCAGCTCGCGCTCCCGGCGTTTCCTCGCTGAGGCCTGTCACCGCTCAGGCCGAGTCGGTTCCGCTACGAGCAGCCGTCACGCTGGCAGTCACGTCGGTCTGGATCGCGGAATGTGACTTTCGCCATGCTCGATTTCAGCGCGCCGGCCCCAGGATCAGTCCCACTGGTCTTTTCGCGGGCGACCGGAAATCGAGCATGGGAAAAGTCACGCTCCAGAGAGGAGAGCGAGGCGCCAGGCGCGACATGCCGGGGGGAGAAGGCGATCACGAGCGCCAGGTGCGCCACAGCCGGGCGTACTCGCCGTCGGCCTCGATCAGTTCGTGATGCGACCCCATCTCGGCGATCCGGCCGTCGATGACCACCGCGATCCGGTCGGCGTCGTGCGCGGTGTGCAACCTGTGCGCGATGGCAACGACCGTGCGGCCCTCGAGCAGGGAGGCCACCGAGCCCTCCAGCTGGCGCGCCGTCCGTGGGTCGATGAGCGACGTCGCCTCGTCAAGCACCAGGGTGTGCGGATCGGCCAGCACCAGTCGCGCGAGCGCTACCTGCTGGGCCTGGGCGGGGGTGAGTTCGATGCGGCCGTGACCGAGCATCGTGTCCAGTCCTGCGGGCAGGCGCGTCGCCCAGTCGGCGGCGACGGCGTCCAGGGCTGCCAGCACGTGCTCGTCGGAGGCTGCCCCCTCCCGGGCGAGCACGATGTTGTCGCGCAGCGTCCCGACGAACACGTGGTGCTCCTGGGTGACGAGCGCGACTTCAGTGCGCAGCACGGGCAGGGGCAGATCCATCACGTCGACGTCGCCGATGGTGACCTCGCCGGTCCGAGGCGGGTTGATGCCGGCGACGAGGCGGCCCAGGGTCGACTTGCCCGATCCGGAGGGGCCGACGATCGCGAGCCGCTCACCCGGTTCGAGCCGCAGGTCGATGCCGTGTAAGACGTCGTGGTCGTCGCGGTAGGCGAAGTGGAGGTCGCTGCCCACGACCAGCGTGCCCTCGGGGCGCGCGTCGGTCGGAGTCCTGTCATCGGGCACCTCGGCGACCCCCAGCAGGCGGGTGGTAGCGGCCAACCCGACCTGCAGGTGGTCGAGCACCTGAATCAGCCGATCGAGGGGCCCGACGAGCTGCTGACAGTAGATGGCCGCGGTCGTGACCTGCCCCAGCGTGAGAAGCCCGGCGTCGTGCCCCCACGTGCCGAGCAGCACCACCAGCACCAGCGGCAGCTGGAACGCGAAGTCCAACCAGATGAACAGCAGGTTCCGCAGGCTCATCGTGTACCGCTCCGCTTGGGCGGACTCGTCGATGTCGTCGTCGAGCCGCTGCTGCCGCCGTTGGCGTAGCCCCAGCGCCTCGATGGTGCGCGCGCCCTCCACCGTCTCGGTCATCGTCGCGTTGATCTGGCTGTACGTCGCCGACTCGGTGATGTAGCCCGCCGCTGCGCGCTTCAGGTAGCGCCGGACCACGACGAACAGGATGCCGAACGTCCCCAGCAGGGGCAGCGCCAGCAGCGCCGAGTTGAGCACCAGCGCCACCAGCGTCAGGGTGACCATCGTGATCGACGTGGCCAGGTGGGGAAGCCCCCACCGCACCGAGTTGCTCATCTTCGAGACGTCCGCGGTGATGCGGGTGATCAGGTCGCCGCTGGACGCCTCTTCGACCCGGCCGAGCGGCAGCCGTAGCACGGTGCGCACCACCGACTCGCGAGCCGCAGCGAGCAGGTCGTAGCCCACCACCGAGGACGCCCGCTTGGCCGCGAACGTGGCGAGCGCCTGCCCGAGCACGACGGCGGCGACAGCGATCAGGACCGCATCCATCTCGGCGGTCGTCGCGGTGCCGGACGCGGCGGCGTCCACCAGGCCACCGACGAGGCGGGGCACCACGAGTGCACCCGCGGCGGCGAGGCCGTTGAAGGCGACCATCGCGGCGACCTTCGCCCGACGGGTGGCCAGCAGTTCGCCGAGGAACGCGAACGCCCGGGACGACCGCGCCACCGGCAGCCCGCGCTCGGGATTGCGCGACGCCACGAAGACGGACGCCGCCCGCTCGGCCCGCACCTGGTGGCGACGCCGCCAGGCCTCGAGCCGTTCCCGCGGGGGAAGGGTGCGATCGACGGTCAGCTCCGCAGGGATACGCGGCTCGGCGGGGGCGGAGCGCCAGGTGTCCGCGGAACCTGACAGCAGCGTCTGCCCCCCCGGGACCTCCGCAGCCACGTCAGTCATCGACATCCTCCATCCCGCGGGCGACGACGGCGCGGTGGTCCGGGATCGCAAGCAGCTCGGTGTGGCTTCCCCGCGCGACTTCGACCCCGTCGACGAGCAGCGCGACGGCGTCCGCGCGGTGCAGCAGAAGGGGCGACGCCGTGGTGACCACCGTCGTCCGCCCGCGCCGGTGCGCCGGGAGGCGCTCGGCGATGCGCGCCTCGGTGTGGGCGTCCACGGCCGAGGTGGGCTCGACGAGGAGCAGCACCTCGGGATCTCGGACCAGCGCCCTGGCCAGCACCAACCGCTGCCGCTGACCGCCGGACAGGCCGCGGCCCTTCTCGTCGATGCGTCCCTGCCACCCGCCGGGGAGGGCGTCGAAGACGTCCTCGGCGCAGGCGGTCACCAGCGCCGCCTCGGCCTGCTCGCGCGTGTGCGTGCCCCAGGGGTCTACCGCCTCCTGGAGCGTGCCCGCGAATAGCATCGCCGCAGCGTCCGACACGACCACCCGCTCGCGCAGCGAGGCGAGGTCGACGTGGGCGGCGTCGACCCCGTCCACCGTGACCCCCCAGTCGCGGTGGGCTCGTTCCGCGTCGGCGGCGGCCAGCGCGGCGCGCTCGGCGAGCCGCTGCCGACGGTGCCGGCGGAGGGCGCGTCCGGTCAGGTTCTCTTCGTCGTCGTCGGGCGCGTGCGTGCGCGGCGGCAGGTAGCGCCCGAGGCGGTCAAGGAGGGCGGCCGAGGCGTCCGGGTCGGCGCTCACCACACCGAGGAACTGCCCCGGCTCGACGACCACGCCGGAGGAAACGTCCACCAGCCGCGGAAGGGTGCCGACACGGCCGGACGCCGGAGCCCACGGCGCCGGCTGCGAGAGCAGTGAGGCAGTCTTCTCCGCCGAGACCAGCCCGGACACCCACCGCGACGCCGCATCGTAGAAAGTCTGGAGGGGCCACAGGAGGTAGATCGCGTAGCCGATGAAGCTGATCAGCTGACCCACGGTGAGGCGCCCGGCGGCCAGCTCGCGGGTGCCGAGCCAGACCACCACCACCACCAGTCCGCCGGACAGCGCCACAGAGAACGCCTCGACCACGCCTTGCCACGTGCCCACCCGGACGCCCAGCCTGCGCACCCGCTGGGACTGTCGGGCGTAGTTGTCGCCGAAGGTCCGCTCGCCGCCGATGCCGCGCAAGATGCGCAGGCCCGCCACGATGTCGGTGGCCCGACCGGTCAGCTCGGCGTTCTGGGTCCGCTCCGCCATCTGGGCGGCACCGAGCGGCCGCAGGACCGGTGTGGACGCCGCCAGCATCAGGGGCGACACGGCGAGCACCACGGTGGCCAGCAGCGGCGACTGTGTGAACATGAGCCCGCAGACGATCGCGAAGCCCAGCAGCGCACCCAGGGCGCGCGTCACGACCTCGATGGTGGCGCCGAACATGTCCGCGTCCGAGGAGGAGACGCTGAGCACTTCGCCAGTGGGCACCCGCCGCCCCAGGACGTGCCCGAGGCGTCCGGCGGCGTGACTGACGCGCTTGGTGGTGCCGTAGAGCGCGATCAGCCAGGACCGGACCACGACGGTGTGCTGCAGGATGCCGCCCAGCCCACCGATGACGACGGCGAGCAGGAGTAGCCCCGCCCACCCGACGGTCTGCCAGGGGTCCCGGTCGACCACGCCGGCGTCGATGGCGCGCCCGAGAATCCAGGGGGAGAACACGCTGGGCAGCTGCCAGACGACCACGAGCAGCGTGGACGCGACGACGAGGTCCGCCTGGGTGCGCAGCATCCACCCGAGGAAGCGAGCGGGGCTGCGTGTCTCGGGTGACTCGGTCTCGGCGACGAACGGCGGGAAGTCACGCATGGCCGACCAACGTTACGGACGACCCGCCCGCCGGTCAAGGGCGCGGGACGCCGGCCGTCGGAGGCCACGGCGCATCGTGCCCGGTAGCGTCAGCGGCGGCGTCCGGTGCCGAAGACGGACCGGGTGATCTCGCGCGCCGCCGATCGGGCCATCTGGCGCACCATCGTGTTCTCGGTGAGCTTCTCGAAGAACGACTTCTCCCGGCGAGGGGCACGGGACGTCGAGCGTGGCGCCTGGGCGGTCCGTTCCCGATCCTCCCGCTCCGCCGCGTCCCGCTCGGCCGCCGCCCGATCCGCAGCGGCGGCCTCGGCGGCCGCGGACTTGGCACCCGCCTGGAGCCGCTCGTTGAGCACTTCGTACGCGGACTCGCGGTCGATCGCGGCCCCGTAGCGCGCTTGCAGGGTGGACGACGCCACCCCACTGGCCATTGCGGTGGCATCGAGGGGGTCCATGGACGCCTGTGGCGCGCGCATGCGCGTCCAGGCCACCGGCGTCGGGGCGCCGTCGGGGTTGAGGACGGTGACGATCGCTTCGCCGATCCCCAGTTGCTGCAGGCGCTCGGCGAGGTCGTAGTCGGTCTTCGGGTAGGTGTTCACCGTGGCCTTGAGCGCCTTCGCGTCGTTGGGCGTGTGCGCGCGGAGCTGGTGCTGGACGCGGGAGCCGAGCTGGGCCAGCACGTCCTCGGGCACGTCCTTGGGCGTCTGGGTGACGAAAAACACGCCCACGCCTTTGGACCGGATCAGCCGCACGGTCTGCTCGATCGCGTCGGTGAACGCCTTGGAGGCGCCGTCGAAGAGCAGGTGGGCCTCGTCGAAGAAGAAGACGAGCTTCGGCTTGTCGAGGTCGCCAGCCTCGGGCAGGTCGGAGTAGAGGTCGGCCAGCAGCCACATCAGGAACGTGGAGAACAGCGCAGGGCGGTTGGCGAGGTTGGGTAGCTCCAGTAACGAGACGAGCCCCTGGCCGTCGGCGGTGACCTTGAGCAGGTCGGCGGTGTCAAACTCGGGCTCGCCGAAGAACCGGTCGCCGCCCTGGGCAGCGAGCGCCGAGATCTCGCGCTGGATGACGCCGACGGTCGCCTTCGACAGCCCGCCGATGTCGGCGAGCTCGGGCTTGCCCTCGTCCGAGGTCAGGAACTTGAGGAGCTCGGAGAGGTCCTTGAGGTCGAGCAGCAGCAGGTTGTTGGTGTCGGCGTAGTGGAAGACCAAGGCCAGAGACGACTCCTGGGTGTCGTTGAGGTCGAGCACCTTCGACAGCAGCAGGGGACCGAACGAAGTCACCGTGGCCCGCAGCGGGATCCCGGTGCCCTCGCCGCCGAGTGCGTAGAACTCGACCGGGCACCCGGCGGGCGTGAACTCCTGCCCGATCGCCTCGGTGCGCTGCAGCAGCTTGGCGCTCGGGGTGCCGGGCAGGGCGAGCCCGGACAGGTCACCCTTGATGTCGGCGGCGAACACAGGGACGCCGGCGCGGCTGATCTGCTCGGCCATCAGCTGGAGGGTCTTGGTCTTGCCGGTGCCCGTGGCGCCCGCGACCAGGCCGTGCCTGTTGAGCATGCTGAGCGCCAGCCGGATCTTGACGTCCGGCTGAGGAACCCCGTCGTCGACGAGGACGCCGAGCTCGATCGCGTCGCTGTCGAAGGTGTAGCCGGCCCGGATGGCGTCGGTGGCATCGCTCATGGGCGTCAGGCTACCCAAGAGGCCGCCCCCGGCGGACCCGTGCGGCCAGGTCGGGGTGCCTGCAGCCGGCGGCCCCGCTGGGCACGAAATCGGCAACTCCACCCCGAGCGGGACACCGCACCGTAGCCTGCGCAGTGTCAGCGCACGGAGGGGACTGTGATGGGTCAAGAAAGCGGCATCATCCTCGGGCTCGACGTCGGCACCACGGCGGCGAAGGCGTCCTTGTTCTCACTCGACGGCGTGCTGCGGCTCACGGCGTCCCGGGAGTACCCGCTGCTCAACCCGCAGGCGGGTTGGCACGTCCAGGAGCCGAACGCCGTCGCACAAGGGGTGCTGGACGCGCTGCGCGAGGGCGTGTCGCGGGTGGACGCCGCCCGCATCCTCGGGATCTCGATCAGCACCGCCATGCACGGCCTGGTCGGGCTGGACGCCGACCTGCGCCCCCTCACCGAGCTGCTCACCTGGGCGGATTCGCGCGGCTGGAAGCAGGCAGAGGCGCTCAACGAGCACGCCACCGGCCCACGCCTGCACTACACCAGCGGGACGCCGACCCACCCTATGTCGCCGCTGGTCAAGCTCCGCTGGATGCGGGAACACGATCCGGACACCCTCGCACGGGCGGCCCATTGGGTCGGTTTGAAGGACTGGGTGCTGGTGGTCCTCACCGGGCAGGTCGTCACCGAGCTGTCGACCGCCTCGGGCAGCGGCATGCTCGACATGGAGGAGCGCGCCTGGAACCCCGAAGCCCTCGAGCTCGCCGGCGTGCGCCCCGCCCAGCTGCCCCCGATCCTCAACACGACCGACACGCTGCCGCTCAGCTCAGCGGCGGCCGCCCTCGTCGGTTTGCCCTCCGGGCTGCCGGTCGTGGTCGGGGCCGGGGACGGACCGCTCGGCAATCTCGGCACCGGGGCCATGGAGCCGGGCAAGGCCGGCCTCTCGATCGGGACTAGCGGCGCCGTCCGGATGGTCGTCCGAACGCCGGCGGTCGTGTCGGGGCTGTTCTGCTACGCCTTGACCAAGGACGTCTGGGTGGCCGGCGGCGCGGTGAGCAACGGGGGGCTGGTGCAGCGCTGGCTGACCGAAACGTACGCTCCGGGCGCCGACGACGCCGAGGCCTGTCGACGTGCCGAGGGTGTCCCCGCCGGGTCCGAGGGGCTGGTGATGATCCCCTACCTGGTGGCCGAGCGCGCGTCGCTGTGGGACGCCGAGATCCGCGGCGCGTTCTTGCACGTGCGGCAGAAGCACACGCCCGCCCACTTCCTGCGGGCCGGGGTGGAGGGCGTCGCGTACCAGCTGTGGACCATTCTGCGCCGCGTCCGGATGATCAACCGGGTGGAGGAGGTGCGCGCCACCGGCGGGGTGTTCCGCTCGGCACTGTGGCGCGAGGTCGTCGCCGGCGTGCTCAACCGGCCGCTGGTCGTGACGGGTGCGGCAGAAGGCTCGGGGCTCGGGGCGGCCATCTTGGGGGCGGTCGCGCTCGGCATCGTGGACAGCCTCCCTGAGGGCTACGAGCTGCTGCGGGGCGGCGGGCAGGACGAACGCATCGTGGTCTCGGACGCCGCCCGCGCCACCTACGAGGCCATGCACTACGACGTCCCCCGGCTGCTGCAGCGTTACGGCCGGCTGGGGGCGGACTTCCGTTGAGGCAGTACGGGCCAAAGAGCCAAGGAGTTGACCGATCGTGAGGCTACTCATCAAAGCGATGACCTGCATCAACACCACAGCGGAGCTCACCGACGAGCCGTACCTGGTCTTCTCCCAGGAAGGGACGCCGCTGGGCCGGTGGGGCGGGGGCTCGATGCGGGACGGCGACACCGCCGCCATCAACCGCTCGTTCGTGTACTCCCGCGGGCGGGTCGGCGTTCGCCTCCGGGAGGCGGACCGTGTCGGACGCGACGACGACCTCGGCGGTTTCAGCGTGGATGCGGCCCACGCCCGCGGCTCCTTCGTGGCCTACCTGCCCTCGGAGATCGGGGGCGTCGACGCCACCTGCTACAGCATCTCCTACGAAGTCAGCGACGACGCCACGCCGCCGCGCCGCTGGGTCTTGGAGCTGGTCCGGCTGTCCTGCCACGACGCCCAAGAGCGCACGGACGGCATCTACGTCACCGTCGACGACCGCGTCGTCACCTCGTCGATGCCCATGCGGACCGGCGACGTCGTGTTCATCGTGATCGTGGGCAGGACGATCGAGGTAGGGAGCCCTGCCAAGATCGACCTGTGGGAGGCCGACCGCTACAACTCCGATCACCTGGGCACCTTCTGGCTGCACCCCGAGGAGTTGTCCGAGGACGACCTCGGCCGCGACCTGGACCGCCGCTTCGACGCCGACCGGTGGATCATCGGCAGCGCCAGCTACACGCTCACCTACCGCGTGACACCCGTCGGTTAGTTGCCCGGGTGACCCCCAGGAGGCTCTCGTGCGCATCAACCTCAGGAAGCTCGAATGCATCAGGACGCGCGCCGGTGAGGTCACCGAAGAGCCCTACCTGTGCGTCCGTGTCGGGGACACGGAGGACTGGATGACATGGGGCCCGTACCCGATGCGCGACGGGGAGACACGTGAGGTCCACACCACCGACATGGTCGGTGACGACATCACGATCGCCCTCGCCGAAGACGACTACGACCCGACGAAGCGCACGTCGGGCGATGATCGCCTGGGCGGCATCCGGCTGATCGACACGGACGCCGACGCCCCGACCGCCGTCGACATCGACTACACCATCCGGTGCTCCCCCGGGCCCTGGGTGATCGACCTGCCGTGGGCCGCTCGCTATGGACCCAGAGACCGCCACTACCGCCTTCACTTCGACGTCAACGAGCTTCGAGGGCGGCCCGATTACATCTGGCCGCAGGCGCCCTACTGCCTGGAGCTGCTGTCACTGGAATGCGTCGACGCCCAAGAATGGAAGGACTACGTCTTCATCACCGTGGACGGGGTGAAGATGTTCGAGCCACGCCGGATGCGGAACCCCTCCACCACCCAACTGGGGTTGATGACGCCCATCTTCTGGGACACGAGGATCAACTTGTGGGAGGAAGACGAGGGGAATCGCAACGACCTCTTCGGCGAGTTCAGGCTCCACATCGACCCCGCGACGTTCGACTTCGCCCACGACCCCGAGCCGCACCGATTCCATCGGGACAAAGGCATCGTCGGGGACGCGACCTACGTGCTGCGCTACCGCGTCACCGAAAGGCGCCTCGACATCGACGGGAACCGCACGGGCTGCCGATGATGGGCTTGAGGCGCCCGGATCGGGGGCAGCAAGGCATGACCCGACTAGACTGACCTCGTGATCTTCAAGCGCGTTGGCGAGGAGCGGCCCTACCCGCAGCACGGGTACACGCAGCGGCAGTGGGCCCAGATCGCACCCCAGCAGGTGCGGCTGGACCAACTGGTCACCACCAAGCGCTGGCTCGACCTGGAGGCCCTGCTGGAGGAGGACTCCACGTTCTACGGCGATTTGTTCGCCCACGTGGTCTCGTGGCAGGGCGACCTCTACCTCGAGGACGGCCTGCACCGCACCCTGCGCGCTGCGCTGCAGCAGCGCCAGTCGGTGCACGCCCGCGTGCTCGAGCTCAAGTAGTCTGGCCCACGAGCACCGCAGCAGGCCGCGACAGCACGGAGAGGGGGACCCTTGGAGACACGCCAGGTCGTCCGCGCCGTCAAGACGCCGGTCACCCTGCTGGTGCTCAGCGCCCTCGTCTTCTTCGCCGCCCAGTGGGGGTGGAACGCCGTTCGCGCTCCGATCCCGCCGCGTCCGCCCCAGCCCTGCGTGGTGACCGAGGTCGGCCCTACCCTGACCCCGGATCACGTCTACGTTCAGGTGTACAACGGCTCCGAAGTCAACGGCTTGGCCAAGCGACTGGGTCAGTTGCTGTCCGCCGACGGGTTCAAGGTGATCAAGCGGGTCAATGCTGACCGCAACGACTACCCGATCTCCGAGGTCGTGGGGCACTCCGAGGACAGCCCCGAAGTCGTGCTCGTCCGCAGGGCGTTCGACAACATCGCCTTCCGCGCCGACGGCCGCATCGACCACACGGTCGACGTGGTCATCGGCGCCGCCCTTCCGGTGACCGTCAACAACCCCGACCTCTCGGTGCCGCTGCCCGACGGCACCGCATGCCTGCCCGTCGTTGAGGTCGTCGACGTCGGCGGCTGAGCCCGCCTCACTCGTCGAGCCAGCGGGCCAGTCGCCCGCCACGCCCGATGGCGTGGATCTGTTGCTCGACCGCGTCGCGTAGGTGCGAGGGCACGACCACCATCAGCTCGTCGCCCTGGTTGATCCTGTCCATCGGCCCGACGGCGAGCGGCTCGCCCCCGCGCAGGATGACCGCGATCACGGTGAACTTGGGCAGTCGCAACTCGCGGACGGTCACGCCGTGCAGGCGGGAGCCGACCGGGACACGGATCTGCATGAAGTCAGACTGGATCCTGTCCAGAGGGGCCACCTCGACGCCGATGTCGACCGCCTCGTCGGAAGAGATGTTCAGGAGGCGTGCCACCCACGGCAGGGTCGGCCCCTGGAGCAGGGTGAACACGACCACGAAGACGAGGACCTCCTCGAAGATCGTCGCCGCGGCCGGAGCGCCTGCGGCGAGCGGCACCGTCGCCATGATGATCGGCACGGCCCCGCGGAGACCCGCCCAGGCGATGAACGCCTGCTCGCGCCACGGCACGCCGAACCACACCGAACTGGCGAAGACCGACACCGGTCGCACCACGAAGGTCAGCACAGCGCCGACCAGCAGGCCCTCGAAGGCCATCTGCCAGGTGAGCCTCTCGGGGCTGGCGAGCATGCCCAGCATCACGAACAGGCCGATCTGGGCGATCCAGCCCACGCCCTCGGCGAACGAGCGCGTCGCATTGCGATGCGAGAGCCGGCTGTTGCCCAGCACGACCGCGGCGACGTAGACGGCCGCGAACCCGGACACGTGCAGCGCCACCCCGAGGCCGTACGCAAGCACGGCCACGGCCATCGCCGACAGCGGGTACAGACCGGACGCCGGCAGCGCCACCCGCCGCAGCACGGCAGCCCCCACGAAACCGATCACCAGGCCGACGAGGATTCCACCGACGAGTTCAGCGACGACGGTGGCGGCGATCACCACCGCGCCGCCCTCCGGCAGCTCCCCCATCGACCAGGCGGTCGCCACCCCGACCAGCAGCACGATCGGTGCGTCGTTGAGGCCGGACTCGCCCTCGAGCACCGAGCGGACCCGCGCCGGCAGGTGCAGCCCGCGCAGGACCGAGAACACCGCCGCCGAGTCGGTCGGCGCCGTGATGGCGCCGATCAGGACGGCCGTGGGCACGGCCACGCCCAGGACGAGGTGGCAGAAGAGGGCCACCAGCGCGATCGACACGGCCACGCCGACGGTGGCCAGGAGGCCAGCGATCGAGAGGGAGCCTTTGATGTCCACCCACCTCGTGGTGAACCCCCCCTCGGCAAGGATGAAGACCAGGGCCGCGAAGCCGAGCGCGTGCGCAAGTGCCGCGTCGGTCATGCGGATACCGATCAACTCCAGGGACAGACCCAGTGCCAGGAAGAGCAGCAGTGACGGCAGCCCCAGGCGCGCGCCCAGCCGAGCGGCCAGTGCGGCGGCGAGCACCATGATGGCGCCGAACAGGAGCATTTCGTCTAGGCTCATCGGCACCCTCCCCTGCGGGCAGGTTATCGGTTGGGGCCGCCCTCGCGGGGCGCGGCCCGGTCACGGATGCCCAGCAGCATCCGGCGCTCCATCACGAACCCGATCGGTTCGACGACCCGCCACAGGAGCGTCTGGCTAGCCGGGTAGGTGATCCGCTGCCTGCTGATCAGCCTGGTGCCGTGCCCCCCGTCCACCGCGCGCAGGACCCACTGCCAGGTGGCGCCGGCCGCGTCGGGCGCGATCGGCGTCCCGGGGACCCGCTCGGTCTTCGGATCGACTCCCAGCAACACGAGGGACCGCCCGGGATCAACCGAGACCACCGAGAAGCACGGGTAACCCGGGGGGCCCAGGCGCACCAGGTCCCCCGGCTCGAGTCGTTGGTGGTCGGGCAGGAGTTCGTCGGCGCTGCGGATGTCGCAGCCGACGAGGTTCTCGAGCGCGTCGTAGCTGTACAGGCCCCCGCGGCCGCGCCCGATCTGGACCAGCCACGGCCAGACCCGCTCCGGCGGCGCGTCGATCTCGATGGCGCGGGTGCTCTCCAGGTGGGGAGTTGGCACCAGTTCGTCGCCCGGCATCGGGGCGGATCGCTCCGCCGGGGTGGCTCCCCAGGCGTTGTACCGCCGGCGCAGCAGGGGCGACGCCACGACCATGGCAGCGATCCTCGCCGCGCCCTCGGCAGCGTCCACCACACTCGCGCCCGTTGAGCGCCGGCGGCGAGGAGCGCCGAGGGGGTTGGCCTCGAGCCCGTCGAAGGCGAACTCGGCGTAGGTGAACGCGCCCTCGGGCAGGTGCCAGACCGCCGTTCCCGCGGCCGGCATCGCCGCGCCGTCCAGGACGTGCCAGCCACTGACCGGCGTCGACCAGCGCGCCCTGACCAGGCCGCCGGGCAGGTCGGCGAAGCGGTCCTCGGTGACGAAGTCGACCGGGGCGCCGTCGGCGTCCACCAGGACGCGGGCGCGGACCGTCCGCCCGGCGTCGCTGAGCTCGACCTCGAATGAGGAGTCGTCGACCGGGCGAAAGGTGACGCCGGCGTCCAGCAGCATCGAGGGCGCCAGCAGCACGGCGTCGTTCAACCACGTCGTGAGTTCGCCGATGTCGAATCGCTCGCCCTCCCCGTCGGCCACCACGAGGGTGTCGAGCAGCTTTCCCAGCATCCGGCCGCGACCGTCGATGTAGCTGTCGCGGCCGATCATGGGGATCAGGCCTGCGAAGTCGATGCGCATCCAGAAGACGCGTGCGATGGGGGCCACGGTGTCGTACTGCCAGATCTCGGCGGGCATGAACCGCTGGCCCGGCCGCTGCCGGAATCGCCCGCTGAGGCGGGCCCGGAACGAGCGGACGCGCGGGCGTCCGACCACTCCCATGAAGCGGAAGTAGCGCTCGACGGTGGCGGGCAGCCCGGCCAGCTCGTCTTCGGTGACGGGCCCGGCGGGACCGGTCGGGGCCACGAGCGACGCCATGTCCGCCGCGAGCCGGTCGGGGAGATCCTGGCCCAGTAAGCGTCGCAGCGAGGTCATCGACACCCCCGGAGCCGGCTAGGCGGCGGTGAGGCGATCAGGCCAGCTCCGGCGACCGACCGGGAGGCGCAGGACGACCCGCAGGGCGCGCTCGAGCGGCCGCTGGAGGATGCGGACCCCCAGATGGTCACTGGGGCCCTCGCGGGGGACCAGCACCGCCGCCGAGCCGGCGAGCCGGGCCGTCAGAACGTCTTTGAGGATCTGGTCGCCGACCATGAGCAACTCGTCGGGACGCAGCGGACGCCGCGCGCCGGCGTCCTCGACCTCGTGGCCAGCGGCGAGGGTGAGCAGCATGTCGGGCTTGGGCTTGCGGTGCCGCGTCGGCCGGTCGGAGGGGTCGCTAGGGTCGACGCAGTCGGCGGGGGTGACGACCCGGGTGACCAACGGATCGAACAGGCGGTGCACCTCGTCGACGCGTGCGCCGTAGCAGTTGCTGACGATGAAGGTGGCGAAGCCGGCCTCGACGTAGCTGGCCAATCGTTCCCGGGCCGGCGGCGCGACAGCCGGGGCGTGGTAGTCGGTGACCGTCCCGTCGATGTCGAGGCAGATCGCTCGGACGCCGGGGGCCAGGGACCGGACGTCCTCGGGGGTCAGGTCGAGGACCCGGCCGACGACATAATCGGGACAGATCCCCTTGCCCCGGCCTGATCGTCTTGTTGCCCGCCTCTCCACGGGTCCACCCTAGGCGAACGCCGCCCAGGGCGCCTACCGTGGAGGCATGAATGGACCCGTCGTCGTGATCGGAGCCGGCCTCGCCGGCGCGAACGTGGTGGCCACCTTGCGCGAGGAGGGCTTCGACGGCCCCGTGCACCTCGTGGGAGCCGAAGCCGAGCGCCCCTACGAGCGGCCGCCCTTGTCGAAGGCGATCCTGTGGGGCGAGGCGGAGGCCGACTCTGCCTACGTCCACCCCGCGGATTACTACGCGGACCACAGCATCACGACCCACTTCGCGGACGCTGCGGTCGCGATCCACAAGAACGCACAGTCGGTGAGGCTCACATCGGGCCACGTGCTCGCCTACGAGCACCTGGTGCTGGCCACCGGGGCCCAGCCGCGGCTCTTGAAGGACCAACCCGCTCTCGAGGGCCTCCGGACCTTGAGGACCCTGTCAGACAGCCTGGCGCTGAAGGCGTCTTTGCGGCAGGGGGTGAAGGTCGTCATCGTGGGGGGCGGCTGGATCGGCCTCGAAGTGGCCGCGGCCGCGCAGCAGGCGGGCTGCACAGTGACCGTCTTGACGCTGGACAGCGTCCCGCTGGTGACGGTTCTGGGCGAGCGGATGGGCCGGCACTTCGCCGGCCTGCACCGCCAGCACGGCGTCGACCTGCGGACCAGCACCCGGGTGCTCGGCATCGAGGGCGACGGGGGCCGGGTCAGCGGGGTGCGGACCGACGCGGGCCTCGTCCCCGCCGACCTGGTCCTGGTCGCCGTCGGCGTGGTCCCGGCCACCGAGCTGGCCCAGGCGGCCGGGCTCGAGGTGGACAACGGGATCGTCGTAGACGACCGGCTGCAGACCAGCGACCCGGCCGTGCTGGCCGCCGGGGACGTGGCCAACGCCGCCCACGCCACCCTCGGGCGGCTGCGGGTCGAGCACTGGGACAACGCCATCCGGCAGGGCCGGCTCGCCGCCCGGACCGTCCTCGGCGGGGACGACCGGTACGACTGGCAGCCCTACTTCTTCACCGACCAGTACGACCTCGGCATGGAGTACGT
>JBKHWW010000129.1:0-17515 GCA_046566345.1 Actinomycetes bacterium | reverse complement strand
CCTACATGGGCTTCGAGCATTCGGTGGCCAACTCGGTGCTCTTCACGATCGTCGGGCTGCGCGAGGGCATCGACGTGCTGCTGGCCATGGGGAATGTCGGGATCGCCCTGCTCGGCAACTACGTCGGTGGCGGCCTCATGATCGGCTGGTACTACGCCCACGCCAACGACGACCGGCCCCTCCTGCGTCGCAGTGGGCTACCGGACCAGCCTGCCTGAGGAACCCGAGCCCGCAGACCCGCGTTAGCGCACCACGCGGATCGAGAACTCGGCGGTTCCTAGGGAACTCATCAGGCGCAGCCACAGGGGCAAGTACATCTCCGGCCCACGGGCGGTGGTGATGTCGCCCAGGTCGATCACGTCGGTGTGGCTCAGCTCGTGCAGGAGGCCGGTGACCGTGGCCTTGGCGTCCCCATCGTTGCCGCTAACGAAGACGCTGTGGACGCCGCCGGCCAGCCGACCGGGGTCCACCATCAGTTCGCAGTTGATGGTGTTAAGGGTCTTCACCACGCGGGCCTCGGGGAACTCCCGCTGCACCCGCTCGCCGAGCGAGTCGATGTTCGACACGAACAGCGCCGGCGGAAAGCCCCCGTCATGGTCGAGGGGGTTGGAGACCTCGGCTCGTCCAGCCCGTGGCGTCCTAGGAGAAGGCGGGCACGAGGAACCGCTTCGGCCCTAGGCCGGAGAGCCGCAGGCCCAGCCACGCGACGTTGAGCAGGGCGACCGCGCCGGTGGCCAAGGACGCGATGAACGCGGCCTGGTCGCCGGCCAGGAATCCCCACAGGGTCCACAGGGCGAAGTTCGTGAAGGACATCGTCAGGAACACCTTGGACACCCCCTCGACTCGCTCGGCCCGGACGAGTTCTGCGGTCTGGCCGAGCTGCCCCAGCACGGCGGGGATGGCGGCGAAGAGGCCGTAGACTGCGCCGCCGAGCAGGAAGTTGACCGAGATCATCGCCGCCGCCACTGCCAGCCCGGGCAGCAGGATCCGCGGCAGGGACCGCGGCAGCTCTCGCGAGAGGACGATCAGGATCGTGACGGTGGAGAGCAGCCCGAGAGCGTTGACGACCACCATGTTGGCCTGGGCGATGCGGACGCCGTGCACCAGCCAGGCCACGTTGAGCGCGAGCATCACCTGCCAGGCCGACACCGCGACGCCCTCCACGTTGCGCGTCCGGATCAGCCGGTACGCCTGGGGAATGCCCAGCACCGTCCCGACCACTGCTGCGAGCCAGCCGACCAGCATCACCGCGTCCATCTGTTTCGTCTCCTCCGTCTCGCTGCTCTCATCGTGTGTGCTCCGAGCGGGGGACGCCGTGACGGCTTCCCCCCGCCCGGTGGCGGGTCAGGCGAGCTGATCGCCGTTAGAACCGATCACCGACTGGTACCAGCCGAAGCTCTTCTTCTTGTACCGAGCCAGGTCCAGTTCGGACTCGTTGTTGCGGTTGACGTAGATGAACCCGTACCGCTTGAGGAAGCCCTCGTGCGTCGAGATCAGGTCCATCACAGACCAGGGGTGGTAGCCCACGACCGGCACGCCCGCGTCGACCGCTGCGCGCATCTGCTCGACGTGGTCGCGCAGGTACTCGATGCGGTAGTCGTCCTCGACGGCGCCGTCGACCAGCTCGTCGCGGGCACCGAGGCCGTTCTCGGTGACCATGAGCGGCAGGTTGTACCGCGAGTGCACCTCCTGCAGCGTGGTGCGGAAGCCGACCGGGTCGATCCACCAGCCCGAGTACTCGGTCCGGGACAGGTGCGGGTTGTCCGCCTGGCTGCCCGGGCCGTGCACCTGGCCGGTCTCGTCGGTCAGCGTCTCGCCCTCGACGTAGCCCACCGTCTCGGTGTTGTAGTAGTTGAAGGCGATGAAGTCAGGCTTGCCGTTGCGGAAGATCCCCAGATCCTCCTCGGTGCACTCCAGCTCGTAGCCCGCGCGCTTGATCCAGTCCAGGGCCAGCGTGTTGTACCGGCCCAGGCAGGCGGCGTCCAGGTAGATCCAGTTCCGGATCGCGTTGGCGTACTGGGCGGCCAGCACGTCCTTCGGGTCGGACGACGCCGCGTAGACCATCGCGATGTTCGGCGCGGGCCCGATCTTGGCCTGGGGCAGCATTTCGTGGCAGACCGCCATCGTCTTGCTCTGGGCCACGAACATGTGGTGGTTGGCCTGGTAGAGCGGGTACTGCTCCAGGTTGCCGCCAATGACGTGGTCCGCGTGCAGGGTCATCATGTTCTGCTCGTTGATCGTCAGCCACCACTTCACGCGGTCACCGAATTCCGCGAAGCAGACCCGGGCGAACTCGACGAAGGCGTCCGCCGTGGCCCGGTTGGCCCAGCCGCCCTCGGCGTCCAGCGCCGCGGGCAGATCGAAGTGGTACATGGTGACGACCGGCTCGATGCCCTGGGCGAGCAACTCGTCGATCAGGTCGCTGTAGAACTTCACGCCGGCCGCGTTCACCGCGCCGGTCCCCTCGGGGATGATGCGGGTCCAGGCGATCGAGAAGCGGTACGCCTTCAGCCCGAGCTCGGCGAACAGGGCTACATCCTCGCGGAACCGGTTGTAGTGGTCGGAGCAAACCGTGAAGTCGGGCGTGCCCTCGGGGATGACCTTGGTGTCTTGGACGCTAGGCCCCTTGCCGTCGGAGCGACTCGCGCCCTCGACCTGGTAGGCGCTGGATGCTGCGCCCCAGAGGAAGTCGGTGGGGAAGCTCATCGGTGTGCCGCCTCGACCTCGGCCTCGTGGACCTCAGCCTCGTGGACGTGAGCCTCGTGGACGTGAGCCTCGTGCAGCGCCTGCTCCTCAGCGAAGGCCATCCGGTCAGCCTTGCGGATGAAGGGGTAGTAGATCGCGACCGAGAGCAGGAGGCCGACGGCCTGGAGCAGAGCGGTCCGCCATCCGCCGACGATCAGCCCGGAGAGGATCGGGGGCGTGGTCCAGGGGGCGATGACGCCGGAGTACAGCGGGGCCAGGCCGGAGGCGATGGCGAAGTACTGCAGCAGGCCGAGGGCCAGCGGGGTCAGCATGAACGGGACGACCAGGATCGGGTTCATCACGATCGGGGTGCCGAAGATGATCGGCTCGTTGATGTTGAACACGGCCGGCGCGCCACCGAGCTTGCCCAGGGTCTTGAACTGCGCCGACTTGGCCCAGAAAACGAGGTAGACCACGATGCCGATGGTCACGCCCGAGCCGGTCATGATGAGGAAGTTGTCGACGAACTGCTGGGTAACGATGTGGCCACCGTTCTCGACCGTCAGCGCCAAGCCGGAGTCGAGGATGCGCTGGTTGTCGGCCATGTTGGCCTGCAGCATCGGGGTGATGACGCCGGTGACAATGCTGGAGCCGTGGACGCCGAAGAACCACAGGAACGGGATCAGCAGCGACATCAGGATCACGCCGCCGAGGGAGTCGGTCAGGCCCTGCAGCGGGGTCTGGATGGAGGTGTAGATCGCCTCGATCATCGTGGTGTCGAGGGCGCGGAAGATCGCGAACAGGACGGCCGAGACGCTCAGGATCGCGGTGCCGGGGATCAGCGAGGTGAAGGCGGTGGCCACGTTCGGCGGCACGCCGTCGGGCATCTTGATGGTGATGTTGCGCTTGAGGAAGAACGAGTAGATCACGCCGGTCAGGAAGGCGATCAGGATGCCGCCGATCATGCCCTTGGCGCCGGTCCAGCTGAGGTCGATCACGTTGCTGACGCTCGCGCCAGTGGTGGCGTCGAGGACCGTCTGCGGCATGAGCAGCACCATGGCGCACAGGGCCCAAATGGAGGCCGGGAAGGCCTCGAAGCCCGACATCTTCACGTAGTTGTAGGCGATCGCCACGCAGGCCACCAGGCCCAGAAGGTTGAAGGTGGCGCCGTAGATCGCCAGGAACACCGGCGACAGGCCCCACGCGGCGAAGGCGGTCTCGACCGCGGGAACCGGGAAGTTGGCCAGCAGCAGGAAGATCGCGCCCACGATGGTGAGCGGCATGACGACCATCATGCCGTTCTTGAGCGCCTGGACAGGCTTGGTGTTAATGAAGGTGAGGATGGGCGGAATGACCTTGTCATTCATGAAATCGCCGAGGGCGGCCATGTGCGTGCCTTTCAGGTCTGAGGATCGCCGCGTCCGGTCTTCGTTGCCGGGGCGTCCTGCGAATGTCTCGGTTCCCATCTCACCGCCGGCGCGCTGATGCCACCAACGAGCCGTCTTCCGCCATCGCGGAAGACGATCCAATGGTGCGTCACGGACGCCCTTCCTAGGCTGGTCAACGAGTCGAACACACGACACTCGTCCTGACCCTGATGGGAGCACACCATGAACCCCGCCGACTACGAGATCGCTTTCAAGATCATCAGCTTCGCCGGCAACGCCAAGTCCAGTGCGATGATGGCCATCCGCGAGTCCCGTGAGGGCAACCGCGACGAGGCCCAGCGCCTGTTGATCGAGGCCGACCAAGACCTGCACTCGGCGCACGGCGCCCAGACCAAGCTCCTCACCCAGGAGGCGCGCGGCAACGCGGTGCCCCTGAACATCATCCTCGTCCACGCCCAGGACCATCTCACCGGTGCGATGCTGGTGCGTGACCTCGCCGACGAGTTCATCAAGCTTCACGAGGTAGTCGCGGCCGGCGCGGCATCCTGACGACAACGAAGAACAAGGAGAATCCCATGAAGGTCCTGCTGATCTGCGCGGCGGGTATGTCCACCAGCCTGCTGACCAACAACATGCGCAAGAACGCCGAGCCCGGCGACGAGGTCGAGGCCGTTCCGGTCTCCGATCTGGAGCAGAACATCGACAAGTACGACGTGATCCTGCTCGGCCCGCAGATCCGCTTCAAGCTCAAGGACGTGGAGAAGCTCGCCACCGCCCGGGGAAAGAAGGCCGGCGTCATCGACATGCGCGCCTACGGGATGATGGACGGCAAGGCCGCCATGGCCCAGGCACGCCAGCTGGCGGCGGGCTGAGCCAGCCCATGGCGTCCGACAAGCCCCGTGCGCTGGCTGAAGCGTTGCTCCGTTCGTCTCGCCCGCTGTCGGGTGAGGAGTTGGCGTCGATGCTGCAGGTCTCCAGCCGGACCGTGCGGACCTACGTCGGACAGCTCAACGCCCGGGGATCCGTGGTGAGCGCCACGCACCACGGCTACACCATTGACCGGGACGCCTACCACGCGCTGATCGGGTCCCCTGAGCGGACCACCCAGTTCGACACCCCGGACCGTCGCCTGCGCTACCTCTGCCGGAGGCTGGTGCAGGCAACGGGCCCGGTCGGCGTTTACGACCTTGCCGGGGAGGTGTTCGTCAGCGACTCCACGCTCGAGGCCGACCTCGGCCGCGTCCGCGAGGTGCTCCGCGAGCACGACCTGAAGCTCCGGCGCCACGGCGACGCCGTCACCGTCGAAGGGGCCGAGCGTTCCCGCCGGCGGCTCGTCCGCCAAATGCTCTACCGCTCCACGGAGGGGCTGATTCCCTCGACGTGGCGCGCGTTCGCCGCCGAGTACGAGCACGTCGACGTGCCGTTGCTGCGGGACGCGGTCGCCGCGGTCATCGAAAAGTCCGAGCTCCAATTCAACGAGTTTGCGCTGGGCGACCTGCTCCTGCACCTGACCATCGCCATCGACCGGGCCTCGACCGGGCACGTCCTGCCCGACCAGCCGTGGTCGCCGGCCACCGTGGACGCCGACGTCGAAGAGCTGTGCCGCCAGCTCGCCGCCGCGGTGGAGGACCTGTTCGGGTTGACGCTGCCCGCGCCGGAGTTGTCCGCGCTCTACGGGATGATGGCGGTGCGCGCGGTGCGCCTCGCCCAGCCGGGCACCGCCGAGTCCGTCGTCGACCCCGATATGCGCCAACTGGTGGGGGAGCTGCTGGAGGACGTGTCCAGCAAGTACCTGCTTGGCCCTGCCGACCCGAACACGCTGCTCAACCTGTCCCTCCACCTACAGAACCTGATGGCGCGCGCCCGCTCGGGTCTTCAGCTCACCCACCCGCTGGGCGACACCTTCAAGAACCAACACCCCCTCGTGCACGACCTCGCCGTCGATTTCGCCCAGCGCGTCGAGACACGCGCCGGCATCCCCGTGTCCGGCGCCGAGGTCGACTACCTCGCATTGCACATGGGGCTGCAGTACATGCGCTACGTCGAGCAGCGCGACATCGTCACCATCACGCTCGTGGTTCCGCACTACTACTCCGTCGCCGACAACGTCGCCGAAACACTGGGGCGCGCCCTCCGGGGTCGGGCGGTGATCGAGAAGGTCGCCACCGCGCTCGACTTCGATTTCGGCAGCGTGACCAGCGACCTGATCGTGTCCTGCGTCGAACCCGCCGAAGCGCCCTCCGCGCCCATGGTCCGGCTGCCGGTGTTTCCCTCGGCCGACGATCTGGACCACGTCATCGCGGCGGTTCGCCTCGAGCGCGAACGCACCAGCCGGCGCCGAATCCGCAGCACGCTGAACACCCTCATCGACCCTGCCCTCTTCTTGCACGTGCCCTCGGTCGGCTCGAAAGAGGAGGCGCTTCGCCTGATGAGCGAGCGGATGCAGGTCGCCGGCTACGTCGACGAGGGCTTCCTCGACGACGTGCTCGACCGGGAGGAGCGTTCGTCGACGGCCTTCGGCGGCGAGTTCGCCATTCCCCACTCGATGCACATGGACGCCTCCGCCACGGCCATCGGGGTGCTGGTCACCGAGAGGCCCATCCCGTGGGGGACCTCGCTGGTGCGGCTGGTGCTCCTCTTCGCGCTCAGCCCCGACGGACGCCAGACGTTCCGCGACGTGCTGGACGAGCTGACCCGGCTCCTCTCCGACGGCGGCCACATCAAGGAACTCATCCAGGCGGGCACCCACTCGGACGCCTTCCTTGCTGCGCTGGTCGACATGCTGGAACGGCCGGCGGCATGAGGCAGGTCCCGCAACCGCACCCCTCCCGGATGACGCCGTTTTCGGGCCACCCGCTCGTGGTCGGCGTCACGCCCCGGCAGCCGGAGCTGGTGCTGCTGACGGCGGCCGACCTGGCGCGGGCGTTAAGGGTTCGGCTGTACTGCGCCTACGTCGACCCCGGCCGGGTCACCGAGCGGGAGTACTCCGATGGGAGAGTTCGGCACACCGGCCTCGACCCCGACCTGGCCGACGACGAGGCGTGGCGCCAGCGTGAGGCCGACCTGGTCGCCGCGGTCGGCGGCGCCCTCGCCGGAGGCGCGGTCGACTGGGAATTCCGCTACCTGGCGGGGCGCCCGGACCGGGCCCTCACCCACCTGGCGCGCGCGGTGGACGCGGCCGCGATCGTCGTCGGGACGCGCCGCCCGGGCGGCGGGCGCATGGGAGAGCTGCTGCAGGGCGCGGTCGCGACCCACCTGTCCCACCACCAGCACCGGCCGGTGATCGTGGTCCCCACCGAGGTGGTCGACTGGAAGACCCCGCTGGAATGGCACTGAGCGGCCCCCCGCGCGCACGGCCGGCGCACCTGAGGCCGTCCCTGGTGGGGCTGGTGATCCTCGGCGGGACGGCCGGGACGGCCGTGCGCGACCGAATCGAGACCCTGTTCGCGACCCCGCCCGGCGGCTTCCCCTGGGCGACCTTGGCGATCAACGTCTCAGGGGCCTTCCTCCTGGGCGCACTTCTCGAGCTGTTGGTGTTGGCCCCCGAGGGCGGACGCCGCGCGCTCCAGCTGGCGCTGGGCACCGGGCTGCTGGGCGGTTACACCACCTACAGCACCTTCGTCCTGGAGACCGTCGGGCTCGGCAGCCAGGGGGCGGGGTTGACCGCCGCGGTCTACGCCGTCGGCAGCGCGCTGGCCGGGTTCGTTGCTGCCTTCGCCTCGATGGGGATCACCCGCGCGCTCGTGCGCGCCCTCGAAGGGTCGGAGCGGTGACCCCGCTCTGGGTCGCGCTCGCCGGCGGCCTGGGGGCCGGGGCACGTTTCGTCCTCGACGGCGTGCTCACCGAGCACAGCCGCCGCGCGCTGCCGGTCGCCACCCTGGCGATCAACGTGCTGGGTTCGTTCCTGCTGGGCGTGGTCGTCGGGTGGGCGGCCGGCGGCGGTGCTGACGGCGTCCGGGCCGTGGTCGGCGTGGGGTTCCTCGGCGGCTTTACGACGTTCAGCACCGCCAGCGTCGAGCTCGTTCGCCTGGTGCGCTCCGAACGGCCGATCGCCGCCGTCGGTCTGGCCGCCGCCATGCTGGTCGCCAGCGGGGCCGCGGCGCTCATCGGTCTGGCGGTGGGCCGGGCGGCCGCCTGAGCCTCCACGGGTCGTAGTCGGCGATCAGTTCTTCTTGCGGGGGTCGCTCGCCGTCGGGGACGTGCTGCAGGTTGATGCGGACGCGGTACCACAGCGAGCTCGACCCGCGCATGACGTCGACGAGCACGTCGGCGGGGCTCAGATGGGAGACGGCGTCGGGGTGGCGGGCTTTCCACGCGTCCAAGGCCGCCAACGCCTCCGGCCGCGTCCGCGTGCGCGCCACCTCGATGACGGGCACGGCCGCGCGCCTCGGCTGCCGCTCGTCGGGTCCGAGCCGGCCCGCCAGCGCCAGCAGGCCCTCCAGCGAGCCGGGCTCGTCGTCGATCCCCGAGTGGGGATCGCCAAGGTTGGCGTAGCGGTCTGGCACCGTCGTCACGGTGAAGTCTTCGGGGCGGCTGCCGCGCACCTCCTCCCACGCCAGCGGCGTCGACACCCGGGCGTCCGGCACGGGGCGGACCGAGTAGGCGGAGGCCACTGTGCGGTCCTTGGCGGTCTGGTTGTAGTCGACGAACACGCTCTCGCCGCGCTCCTCCTTCCACCAGCGCGCGCTGGCCAGGCCGCCCGCCCGGTGGGCCACCTCGCGGGCCAGCGCCTCGGCCGCCAGGCGGACCTGACGGTAGTCCCAGGCCGGCGCGACGCGCACCAGGATGTGCATTCCCCGCGAGCCGCTCGTCTTGGGCCACCCGAGGAGGCCGTGGTCACTGAGCACGTCGCGGGCGACCAGCGCCACCTCGACGATGGACGTCCACGCGACGCCCGGCATCGGGTCGAGGTCTATGCGCAGTTCGTCGGGGTGCTCCAGGTCCTCGGCGCGGACTGGGTGCGGATTCAGGTCGACGCAGCCGAGGTTCACCACCCAGGCCAGACCGGCCGCGTCGCGGATCACCGCTTCTTCCGCCGACGTCCCGCGCGCGTAGTGCAGCGTCGCGGTGTCGACGAAGGCGGGCCGGTTGGCGGGTACGCGCTTCTGGAAGAACGGCTCCTGGTCGATGCCCTTGACGAACCTCTTCAGCATCATCGGGCGCCCCCCCGCCCCGCGGAGCGCACCGTCGGCGACGGACAGGTAGTACCGCACGAGGTCGATCTTGGTCAGCCCCAGCGCAGGGAACAGCACCTTGTCGGGGTTCGTGACGCGGACCTCGTGCCCCTCGATGTCCAGGATCTCGGCGCTCGTCTTGGCGGCCATCACCCCACGCTATCCCGGGCGTAGGATGGCGGCTGGCATCACAGCCCCGCACCCTTTCGAAGGAGATGCCATGGCCGTTCTCGTCGCCTACGCCACCCGCCACGGTTCCACAGCCGGAATCGCCGAGCGCATCGCGGCCCGCCTCACCGAGCGAGGTTTCCCCGCAGAGTCACACGCCGTCGACAAGGTCGGCTCGCTCGAGACCTACGACGCGGTCGTGCTCGGCGCGGCCGCGTACATGTTCCACTGGCACAAGGACGCCGTCCGGTTCGCCCACCAGCACGCCGACGTCCTGGGCAACCGCCCCTTGTGGTTGTTCAGCAGCGGCCCCCTGGGCACCGAGCAGGTGGACGCCGAGGGTCACGACGTCCGCGAAGGCGCGGTGCCGAAGGAATTCCCCGATCTGATCGCCTCGCTTGGACCACGCGGGACCCAGGTGTTCTTCGGCGCGTACGATCCCGAGGCCAAGCCGGTCGGGCTGGCCGAGAGGGTGGTGCGCAGCATGCCGGCCTCCGGCGACCTACTCAAGCCGGGCGATTTCCGCGACTGGGAGGCGATCGATGCCTGGGCCGACGACATCGCCGACCAGCTGGGCGCCGCCGACTGATGCCCCGCTAGGCCTCTCGGCGCACGTGCCGGAGCCAGGCGACAGTCGCCAGCGCGACCACGGCCCCGAACGCCAGCACCGCGTAGGCGGGCACGAGGAGCGTGAGCACGCTGACCACCCACGGCGCCAAGAAGCCGATGTAGGCCAGGCAGTACACCACCGCCGTGGTGGCCGCCATCAGGTGGTCGGGTGTGTGGTGCTCCACGATCGTGATGCTGCCCGCCATCAGCAGCCCCTGGGCGCAGCCGAGCACGAGCGCCGCCGGCAGGATCCACACCGGGTGCGGCGCCAGGGCAGCCCCGGTCGCGAGCAGCATGCCGACCGCCGTGACCGCCATGCCGAGCGGCGGCGTCCGCCCGGGGTCGTGCCCGGCGAACCGCCGCACGCTGGGCTGCACGAGCACGCTGGTGCCCAGCGTCAGGCCGGCGGCCAGACCGGACGCCGCCACCGCTGGGACGCCGGGCAGCCGGCCGACCAGGGCGGGCACGACCGCGAACGCCACCGTGGCGGTGCCGAACACCCACGGTGCTGACGGCACGACGAGGTGGCGGAACCACGGGCTGAGCACGTGATCGACGACGGTCCTGACCGAGGGGGTGGGGCGGTCGGCGGCGTCCACCTCGGCCACGCGCCACACCAACACCGTAGCGACGACCTGGACGACCACGTGGAGCAGGTACGCCAGGTGCAGGGGGGCGACCAGCCACTGAGCCACCAGGCCGGCGACGAGGGCGCCCAGCGCGAATCCGCTGGTGAGGGCGACGGTCGAGCGGCGCGCCCCCGTGCCGACCGGGTGACCGGCCGACAGCTCCGTCACCCAGGCGGTGCCGGGTCCCATCACGAATCCCACCCCGACGCCGCTGACCAGCCGGCCCACGAACAGCAGCCAGGCGGCGTCCGCCCCCAGCAGCAGCAGGCCGTCGCCGATGAGCATCAGCAGCGCGGACGCCCGCACCAGCGGGCGCTTGCCGAGGTGGTGGGACGCCCACGCCGCGGCCAGCAGGGCCGGTGCCAGACCCCCGACATAGGCCGCGAACATGCCGGTGACGAGCTGTTCGCTGAGCCCACGTTCGGCGCGGTACGCCAGCAGCAGGGGCGCGAACTGGTTGGCGCCCCACCCGGCTGCCAGCATGGCGAAGGCCACGGGCCTCCATGTCCGGTCCGCGGGTGCCATGCCGTCCTCCGGATCCGCTCGACGACACGCCTGCCGGCCAGGCTAGCGCCGAAGGCGTCCGGGCGGGGTGGCCTCACCCTGACGTGCTACCCCAAAAACCTGCCACAGTGGCGCCGCTGACCTGGTACAACCACCCTCAAGGAGCTCGGCATGAACCTCGAACCCTGGCGGACCGTCTCCAGTGGCGCCCCCACCGGCCTGATCAGCGGCGTCCAGTACCTCTTGCGGCACCACGGGCATGCGGTCGCGGCGGACGGCGTCCTGGGGCCCGCGACGGCGCAGGCGGTGACGTCCTTCCAGTCCAGCCGCGGGCTCGCCGCCGACGGCGTGGTCGGGCCCGACACCTGGCGCTCGCTGGTCGTCATCGTTAAGCCCGGAAGCACCGGGGATGCCGTCCGCGCCCTCCAGTCGCTCGGGTTGGTGATCATCCCCGAGGAGCCGCCGCTGACCGTGGACGGCTTGTTCGGCCCGGCAACCGAGGGCCGCGTCACGATGTTCCAGGACCTCTACGGGCTGGCGGTCGACGGCGTCGCCGGCATGCAGACGTGGGCGTTCGCGACGGCGTCCAACCCGTGGCCGCTGGTCGCGGTGGGCCACTCGATGCACACCAACCACCGCGTCCTCACCGTCCAGCACCTGCTGCGGGCCCGCGGCGCGACCGTGCAGGCCGACGGCCTCTACGGCCCGGCGAGCGGGGCCGCGCTGAGGGCGTTCCAGGAGACCCTGCGCAGCGAGGACCTCGGCACCACCTGCGGCCAGCTGGACTGGCCGGGCCTGGTCGCCACCGTGCGGCCGGGGGACAGCGGGGAGACGGTGCGTGCGCTGCAGCACCTGCTGCCGGACGAGGTGGCCCGGGACGGCTCGTTCGGGCCGGCCACAGAGCGGGCGGTTCGGGAGTTCCAGCAGATGTTCGGCCTCGGTGTCGACGGCATCGTGGGGCCGGCCACATGGGAGGCGTTGGTCAAGCCGAAGTTCGACTAGAGTTGTCCGGCCTCGGCTCGCCTGCGCAGCGCCGGGGCGGACGCGATGGTCCACCCCAGCAGCAGGGCCGCCACCACGGTCAGGACCGCCGCGACGACCAGCGCCGGCGTGTAGCTCCCGGTGACGTCGAACGCCACGCCCCACAGCGGCGTCCCGACGGACATGCCGGCCGGCAGCATTGCCATGGCAGGCCCCAGGATCTTGGCGTAGTCCCGCAGCCCGAACACCTGCATGACCAGGATGGGGATCAGGACGCCCGGGAACGCCGCGCCGAACGCGAACAGTGTGGTGCTCACGGCCAGCGGCAGGAAGCCCGTCGAGAACAGGAAGCCGAGCATGGCCAGCAGCTGGCCCAGGAGGGCGACCATCACCGCGAGCAGGGTTCCCCTGCGGTCGTTGAGCGTCCCGATCACGATGTTGGTGACGATGGTGGCCAGAGCCATCAGCGAGATCAGGGTGCCGGCGACGGCGAGGGCGACGCCCCGTTCACCCATCAGAGGGGCGAAGTGTTGCTGGACGGCCTGCACGGTTGCGATGAGCACGATGCCCAAGGCGAGGGCCGCGAACTGCGGCGTGCGGAACGCGAGGCCGGCTGGGACGCCGGGCACGTCGGGCACGTCCGCACCGGCTGCCAACGGTGCCTGGGACGCGCCGTAGGGGAGAAGCCCCACGTCGGCTGGGGCGGACCGGATGAGGAAGAGACCCGGAAGCACCACCAGCGCGACGACCAGGGCCGCGGTGACAGCGAAGCCAAGCCGCCAGCCGCCGGCGTCCACCAGGGCCGGCAGCACCAGGCCCGCGCTGATGCCGCCGAGACCAGACGTCGCGAACACGGCGCCCATCACGGTGCCCCGGCGCGCCTCGAACCAGGTGTTGACCAGCATCGAGGCGGCCATGTTGGTGGCGACGCCGAAGGTGAGGCCGGTCGCGAAGCCCAGCACGTAGAGCAGGATCGGCTCGGTGACGAACACCACCGCGCCGAGGGTGGCCGCGACCCAGAGGCCGCCGCCGACCACCGAGGCCCGCAGGCCGATCCGGCGGAACAGGGCCGGCGCGATGAAGCTCATCGCGATCACGCCCGACACCGCCATCAACGAGTTGTAGATCATCACCTGGCTGAGCCCGATCCCGAGCGACTCGGCGAGCGCGGGGTTGAGGATCGACGGGCTGAGGAACACGAACACGGCGGCGATCATGAGGCAGGCGGCGCCCACGACGACGATCCAGTGCCGGGCGCTGCCACCTGGTTGCGGGGTGAGCGGGGACGGCCCGGAATGGCTCATGGGTTTCATCGTGGACCATGGCGGTCCGCGCCGAGCGGGTTGCCGCAGTTTCGGCCGACCGGCGCCGCGGCGGCGGCGCGCGGCTAGCCTGAGGACGTCCGAGCAGGAACCGGAGGCCGACCATGACCGGAGCGATGACCAGCCGCCCCGTGGTGACGCTGTTCGAGACCTACGGTTCGGGCGCCACCGCGGTGGGGCGCGCCGTGGCGCGCGCCCTGGGCGTCCCCTTCATCGGGCAGGCCTACTCCTCCGAAGACATCGAGGCGGCCGAGGGGTATGAGGGCGGCCTGCTGGCGCGGGTGCTTGGCACGCTGGGCCGCACGATGGCGCAAGCGGACGCCGGCGTGTTCTCCGGCGACGTGCTCACCCGGGACGCCCGCGACAACATCAGGCAGGTGCGCGAGGCGGTCGAAGACGGCGGCGTCATCCTCGGCCGCAACGCGACCGTGATCCTCGGCGAGCTGCCGACGGCGCTGCACGTCAAGCTGGACGGGCCGCTGGAGCAGCGGGTCGCCCGCGGGGCCGCCGAGGCGGGCATCGACCTGGCGCACGCCCGGGCCCGCCAGGCCCGCGAGGACCGCGTCCGCGCCGAACTGTCGGTGCGGCTGCACAACTGGGATCCGCGGGACACCGACCGGTTCGACCTGGTCGTCAACACCGGCCGGGTCACCCTGCAGACCGCGGTGCAGATGATCGTGTCCGACTACCGGATCAAGGTCGGCTGATCAGGCCCCCCGGCACCAGGGTGCGCTTGCCCGGGGCCAGCACGGCGAGGACGGGGTGGCCAGCGTGGGCGCGGGTCGTCTGCGGCTTGATGCCCGCCGCCCGCGTCAGGGCCCGTACGTCGCGCACCTGATCGTCCGTCATCAACGTGACGACCGTGCCATCGGCGCCGGCCCGGGCGGTGCGTCCGGAACGGTGCAGGTAGGCCTTGTGCTCGACCGGCGGGTCGGCGTGCACGACGAGGGCGACGTCGTCGACGTGGATGCCGCGGGCGGCGATGTCCGTGGCCACGAGCGTGCTCGCGCGGCCGGCGGTGAAGGCGTCCAGGTTGCGGACGCGCGCGTTCTGGCTGAGGTTGCCGTGCAGCTCGACCGCGGGCACGCCGGCTGCGTTGAGCTGCTTGGCCAGTTTCTTGGCGCCGTGCTTGGTCCGGGTGAACATCACCGTCCGGCCGGGGGCAGAGCCGAGGTCGGTCAGCACCGGGAGCCGGTCACCCGCGCCGATGTGCAGCACGTGGTGGCTCATGGTCGACACCGGCGACTGCTCGGAATCGGCATGGTGGGTCACAGGCTGGTGCAAGTAGCGCCGGGCGAGCACATCCACGCCGGCGTCCAGGGTGGCAGAGAACAGCATCCGCTGGCCGGCGCGCGGGGTGAGGTCGAGCAGGCGCTTGACCGCCGGCAGGAAGCCGAGGTCGGCCATGTGGTCGGCCTCGTCCAGCACCGTCACCTGGATGCGAGACAGGTCGGCGAACCGCTGCCCGATCAGGTCTTCCAGGCGGCCCGGGGTGGCAATCAGGACGTCCACGCCGGCCTGGAGCGCCCGCACCTGCGGGTTCTGGCCCACGCCGCCGAAGATGGTGACGGTGTCGAGGCGTGCGGCCGACGCCAGCGGCGTCAGCGCACCGGCGATCTGGCGGGCCAGTTCGCGGGTCGGAGCAAGGATCAGCGCACGCGGCGCGCGTCCACGCCGGCCGGACGCCGCGCGATCGGCCATCAGGTGCGCCACGAGGGGAAGCAGGAAGGCATAGGTCTTGCCCGAGCCCGTGCGGCCACGGCCCAGCACGTCGCGTCCGGCGAGGGAGTCGGGCAGGGTCGCGGCCTGGATGGGCGTCGGCACGGTGATGCCGCGCTCGGCCAGGACGGCGGCGAGGGTCGAGGGCACGCCGATATCGGCGAAGCGAAGAGAGGTCACAGGGGGTCCTTCGGGACTGTCGAGGAGGTCCCGCCCGGCGCGCGGCGTAAGCGGCGCGACCTGGTCAGCCGGGGCTGAATGATCATGCACCCCGAGGCGAGACGGTGCGGGGCGCTAAGGGGAAGCCTACCAGTCCCTTTGTACTGGTACGTTGACGCCGTGTTCGCCATCGATTCCTCGCTCCCCATCCCCCCGTACAAGCAGATCTGCGACCAGGTCGCGCGAGGGCGCGCCTCGGGCGACCTGCCCGCGCAGCACCGCCTGCCGACCGTGCGCAAGCTGGCCGCCGAGCTCGGCGTCGCGGCCAACACTGTCGCGCGCGCCTATCGCGAGCTGGAGGAATCCGGGCTCATCGAGACCCGGGGGCGCCACGGCTCGTTCGTGACCGGCACCGAACAGTCAGCGACCGCGCTGCCCCGCGCCGACGTCGACCCCGGTGGTCTCTTGGAGTACTCGGTGGTCTACGCCGACCGCGCACTCAACCACATGTCTTCCCGGTTCGTCGCGGTGATGCAGGACATCATCGGCGTCCTCACCGACGCCTACCGCGCCGACCGGGTGGCCGTCGTGCCCGGCGGCGGCACCTACGCCATGGAGGCGGTGGCGCGCCAACTCGCCCAGGACAAGCGGTGCCTCGTGGTCCGCAACGGGTTCTTCTCCTACCGCTGGAGCCAGATCCTTCAGCAGTGCAGGATCAGCGACGACGTGACCGTGGTGCAGGCGCGGCCGGTCGGCCCGCAGCATCAGGCGGCGTGGACGCCGGCCCCCATCGCGGACGTGGTGGCGGCCCTGCGCGAATCGCGCGCCGAGGTCGTCTTCGCCCCCCACGTCGAGACGGCGTCCGGCATGATGCTCCCGGACGCCTACCTGACCGAGCTGGGCGCAGCGGTTCGCGAGGCCGGCGCGATCTTCGTCCTCGACTGCATCGCCTCGGGCGCCATGTGGGTCGACATGGAGGCGTCCGGTGTCGATGTGCTGCTGTCGGCCCCCCAGAAAGGGTGGAGCGGCTCGCCGGGGGCGGGGTTCGTGATGCTGTCACGGCGGGCGGCCGAGGCGGTGCAGGATTCGGAGTCGAGCAGCTTCTCCGCCGACTTGCGGCGCTGGCTGGCGATCACCGACGGGTACGCCGAGGGTCGACACGCCTACCACGCCACGATGCCCACCGACGCCCTGGCGCGGTCGGCCCGGGCGATGCTCGAGACGCGCGAGCGCGGCTTCGAGGCCCTGCGGGCGGCCCAGCTCGAGCTGGGCGCGCGCGTCCGGGCGCTGCTCGCCGCGCGCGGCTACCCCTCCCTGGCGGCCGACGGCTTCCACGCGCCGGGCGTCGCGGTCGTCTACACCGACGACCCGGAACGCAAGTCGGGCGCCGCGTTCGCGGCGGTCGGCGTGCAGGCGGCCGCCGGTGTCCCGTTGCAGTGCGGGGAACCCGAGGACTTCTCCACGGTCCGCTTCGGGCTGTTCGGCCTGGAGAAGCTGACCGACGTCCAGGGGACGGTGGCGCGGCTTGAACGGGCGCTGGACCGGATGGCCGAGGTGGGCGCGCCAGGCGCCCCGTAGCGTTGAGGCATGACCGGCGCATCGGGCACGCGGGGCGGCTGGCGGGCACTCGGTCGAGGGATCAGGCGGACGGTGGTCGCCCTGGTCTTGCTCGTGCTGGGCGCGTCCGCGGTCTACGTCGCCGACGTCGTCGCCAGCGACCTGCTGATGCCGACGGTCCCACCGCAGGCGTTCCTGGCGGCCGGCTCGCCGGAGTGCGGGGCGGCGTCCATGGCACTGGTGTCGGCCAGCGGCGTCGGCCGCCAGACGTCCTACGAGATGGGCGCGGCCCTGGCCGACGTGGCGCGGGACGCCGACGCGTGCACCCTCGTCCTCGACTACGGCTCGGAGATGGACACCCAGGGCAACGTCGATGCCGTCCTGGCCAGGGCGCTGTCCGGCCGGCCGGAGGACGCCCCGCCGCTGCCAGTGGTCCTGCTCGGCAACAGTGCGGGCGGCATCGAGGCCCAACACATGGCGAACCTGTTGGTCGCCTGGCACTCCGAGCGCGTCCGGGTCGTCACCGTGGTGGCCGACAGCACACCCGCAGGCGTGGCCGACCTCAAGGTCCTGGCCACCCACGACCTGGCTGCGCGCTGCCGGACGCCGCTGGGCCACCT
>JBKHWW010000128.1:0-3819 GCA_046566345.1 Actinomycetes bacterium | reverse complement strand
TTCGGCTCGGAGCGGGTGGCCTGCGTCGCGATGACGGACACCTATCGCGTCCGGCACGCCATCCGCGACGTCGGGGCAGCCATGAGCCTGCCGCCGGGCGACATCGATGCGATCGCGAAGGCGTTTCCGCACATCCGCGCGCGGGATGCCCGCGCCGCCCTGCGTGACTTGCCCGAGCTTCGCCGCGCGAACCTCGCGGACGCCGAACTGAGGGTGCTGTTCGAGATCGTCGAGAAGCTCGACGGGCTTCCTCGGCACGTGGCGCTCCATCCCTGCGGCGTCCTGCTCAGCGACGCGACCCTGCTCGACCGGACGCCGGTCGAGGCGTCTTTCGGCGGCTATCCGATGAGCCAGTTCGACAAGGACGACGTCGAGGATCTCGGTCTGCTCAAGCTGGACATCCTCGGTATCCGCATGCAGTCCTCCATGGCGCACGCCCTGGACGAGATCGAACGCGTCGAGGGCACCCGGATCGACCTGGAGGCGCTGGCCCCCTTCGAGGACGTCGACACCTACGCGATGATCAGCCGTACCGAGACGATCGGCTGCTTCCAGATCGAGTCGCCAGGCCAGCGGGAGTTGGTGGGAAAGTTCGGGCCGCGCACCTTCGAGGACCTGATCGTCGACATCTCGCTGTTCCGGCCAGGGCCGGTCAAGAGCGACATGGTGGTGCCGTTCCTGCGCTTCCGCAACGGCTGGTCGGGCTCGACGGTGCTGCATCCCAACTTCGAGCCGGCACTGGCCGAAACCGGCGGGGTGGTGGTGTTCCACGAACAGGTGATCAAGCTCGTCGCGGCCATCACCGGCTGCAGCCTGGCCTACGGCGACGAGGCCCGGCGCGCGCTCGGCGACCTCCAGGGGCAGGCTGACGTCAAGCGCTGGCTGTATCCCGCGGCGCGCGGGCTGGGGTACGACGAGAAGCTGATCGACCACATCTGGGAGGTGCTCGTCTCGTTCGCGTCGTTCGGGTTCTGCAAGGCCCACGCGGCAGCGTTCGCCCTGCCGACGTACCAGTCGGCGTGGCTCAAGGCCCACTACCCGGCGCACTTCCTGGCCGGGTTGCTGACCCACGACCCGGGCATGTACCCCAAGCGGCTCATTCTCGAGGAGGCGCGGCGGATCGGCGTCACCGTCCTCGGGCTCGACGTGAACCGCAGCGACGTGACCTACCGGGTCGAGCGGGTGCCCGGCAGCCCCGCCGCCCGCGCCCTCGGGCCGGACGTCGGCGACGCCGATCGTGGCGGTCGCGCAGCAGGACGCCGCTGGTGGGCGAGCCTGCCGCCCAGGGCGATCCGCCTGGCGCTGTCGGAGGTGCGTGGCATCGACGCGGCGGAACTGGAGCGGGTCGTGGCAGGGCAGCCCTACACGGGGCTGACCGATTTCTGGCACCGGGCGCAGGTGTCGGTCGACGTGGTCGAACGGCTCATCCTGGTCGGGGCGTTCGACGAGTTGTACGGGGTGGGCGAGCCCGCTTCCGTGCAGGCCGTCGGGACGGTGACGCGCCGCGACCTGCTGCTGGCGCTGGCCGACCTCGCCCGAGCCGACCGGATCGATCAGCGCGCGCGGAGCCGCGCGCGGGGACTTGGGCGGCGGCGGTCGGCGCAGGCGCCGGGTCGGCCCGCCGGGCCGGTGGGGAAGCAGAGCGTCCAGGGCGCCCTCGACTTCACCGAGCCGGAGCCGGAGCCAGTTCCGGCACCCAGAGCGGCTGGCGGAGACGGCTCCGGGACTCCTCGCGACGTGACGATCACCGGCCTGCCCGAGATGACCGCCGAGGAGCGGATGGCGGCGGAACTCGAGGTCATCGGTCTGGACGCCACGAAGCACGTCCTCAGCGACCACCTGGAATTCCTCCGCTCGATCGGCGTCACGTTCAGCCACGACCTGCTCGAGCGGCGCAGCGGCAGCAGTCTGCTGGTGGCCGGGGTGAAGGTCGCCACCCAGACTCCGCCGGTGAAGTCCGGCAAACGCGTCATCTTCCTCACCCTCGACGACACCACCGGTCCGGTCGATCTCACCTTCTTCGAGGACGCGCAGGGCGAGTACGCCACGACGGTCTTCTCCTCCTGGCTGATCATCGGGCGGGGGGAACTGCGCCGGACCGGTCCCCGGGGGGTCTCGTTGCGGGCGACCGGGGCGTGGGACTTCCTCCACCTCCGTCAGGTCTGGCAACAGGCGCTCGAGGCCACGGGCGACGAGGAGCGCGCCGTGGCCGCGGTCGCCGCCATCATGCGCAGCACCCCCGCTCCCGCCTCCGGGAGACAGGGCCAGGACGCCCCCGGTCACGAGGCCGACGCCCAGCCCTGGAACGAAGGCCCCGTCGCCGACGCCCAGCGGCATGCGCCGGCGGGTGGCATGGGACGCCGCCGGGTCCTCGTGCATCCCAGCGGGTTCGTCCAGTCCCCGTACACCGACATCGCGCCGTCGGGTGAGTCGCCGAAGGCGGTACCCCGCAAGATGTGGCACTCCAGCCCGGGGAGTTCGGGATGGTGAGTTCGCGCACCGCGGGCTGGGGCGCCGGGCAGCCCGACCGGGTGATCCTGCACTGCGACATGGACGCCTTCTACGTCTCGGTCGAGTTGCGGCGCAGGCCTGATCTGGTCGGGAAGCCCGTCTGGGTCGGTGGTTCGACCCGCGGGGTGGTGCTGGCGGCGTCGTACGAGGCCCGGGCGATGGGCGTCCAGGGCGGCATGTCCTCGACGAAGGCGCGGCGGTTGTGCCCCGACGGAGTCGCGATCCCGCCCGACTTCGACACCTACACGGAGGTGTCCGAGGGTGTGTTCGCGATCTTCGAGACGGTGACGCCCCACGTCGAGGCGGTCTCGCTGGACGAGGCGTTCCTCGACGTCACCGGTGGACGCCGCCGGCTGGGACAGCCGCGCGACATCGGAGAACTGATCAGGGCGATGGTTGCCGACGAGCAGGGCATCCCGTGCTCGGTGGGCATCGCTCCGACGAAGTTGATCGCGAAGATGGCCTCGAACGCGGCGAAACCCAACGGGCTGGTGGAAGTGCTGCCCGACGCGGTGATCCCGTTCCTGCATCCCCAGCCGGTCGAGAAGATCTGGGGAGTGGGGGAGGCCACCGCGTCCGCGCTGAACCGGCTCGGCCTCTACACCATCGCCGACGTGGCCTACACCCCCCGAGCCACCCTGGAGCGGGCGATGGGTCCGCTCCTCGGCGGACAGCTGTGGGACTTCGCGTGGGGTCGCGACAGCCGCCGCGTCCAGGGCCGAGTGAAGGAGCGCAGCGTCGGCAGCCAGGAAACGTTCTCCCGCGACACCGACGATCCGGCGATCATCGAGACCGAACTGCTGCGGGTGGCGTCCACCGTCGCTCACCGCATGCGGCTGGCCCAGGTGCTGGGCCGGGTGGTCACGGTGCACGTCCGGTTCGCCGACTTCCGGGTGGTGCAGCGGTCCGTGACGCTGCGGGCGCCCACCGACGTGACCGGTGACCTCCACGCCGCAGCCGTCGGGCTGCTGCGGGCGATGCGGCTGGAACGCCCTCGGCTCCGGCGGGTCGGGGTGCGCGTCGAGGGCCTCGTCGACCTCGGGGACGCCGCCCTGCAACCCGCTCTTGACGAGCCCGAACACGGTTGGCGGGACGCCGAACGAGCTGCCGACGCGGTGCTGGCCAAGTTCGGGCCGAAGGCCGTGCAGCGCGCCGTCTTGACCAGGGGGCGTGGTTCCGTTTGACGTCTTCGGCGCCTACACTGTTCCTAGCCCTGATCACGGCCGCAACGACCGCGCGGGGACGATCTGGAGGAGGCGACGATGGCCCTGTCTGAGGAAGAGCAAAAGCTCTTGGCACAGATGGAAG